>CAJMOI010000089.1 GCA_905215105.1 uncultured bacterium | reverse complement strand
CTGTTGTTACCGGCGGTGCTGCCGGTATCGGCCGTTCCATCGCTCTGACCATGGCAAAAGAAGGCGCTAACATCGCGATTCTGGACGTATGCAAGCCCGAGACCGCCGAAGAAGCCTGCGCCCTCATCGCAGAGACCGGTGCGACTGTAAAGTTCTATCACTGCGACGTTTCCAATTTTGAGCTGGTGGACACCACCATCAAGCAGGTCATCGCAGACCTGGGTGGCGTGGATATTCTGGTGAACAATGCCGGTATTACCCGTGACTCCCTGCTGGTTTCCATGAAGGAAGAGGACTTTGACAAGGTTATCGCCATCAACCTCAAGGGCGTGTTCAACACCATTCACGCCTGCTATCATCACTTTATGCGCAAGCGCAGCGGCCGCATCATCAATATCTCTTCTGTTACCGGCCTGATGGGCAACCCCGGCCAGGCAAACTACACCGCTGCCAAGGCGGGTATCATCGGCCTGACCAAGACCACCGCCAAAGAGCTGGCTTCCCGCGGTGTGACCTGCAACGCCATTGCTCCCGGCTTTATCCAGACCGCTATGACCGATGTCCTCAGCGACAAGGCCAAGGACGCCATGCTGGGTGCTGTTCCTATGAAGCGCATGGGTCAGCCTGAGGATATCGCCAAGACCGCTCTGTATCTGGCCAGCGACCTGTCCTCCTATGTGACCGGCGAGGTCATCCGCGTGGACGGCGGTATGTGCATGTAATTTTAACCGGGAAGCCCTGCGGCCTATACAGGCCGCAGGGCTGTCCGGATTCTATTTTGATAGACTATCGGAGGTATCTTTTCATGAGACGAGTTGTGATTACCGGAGTTGGCGCCGTCTCCCCCGTCGGCAACACTGCGGAAGAAACCTGGAACAGCCTGATTACCGGCAAAAACGGCATTGGCCCCATCACCCGCTTTGACACCAGCGACCCCGCCTGCAAGGTAAAGGTAGCTGCCGAAGTGAAGGATTTTGATCCCAGCCTGTATATGGAAAAGGGCGAGGTTCGCAAGACCGACCTGTATGCCCAGTACGCCATGGCTGCCGCCGTGCAGGCCATGAAGGACAGCGGCATTGAGGGAAAAGTGGATTCTGACCGTCTGGGTGTCTATGTCGGTTCCGGTATCGGCGGCATGAACACCTTTGTGGAAGAGTGCAATAAGCTGGAAAAGAGTGGCATGAAGCGCATTTCTCCCTTCTTCATCCCCATGATGATTTCCAATATTGCTTCCGGCAATATTGCCATTCGCTTCAAGGCAGAAGGTCCCTCCATGTGCGTGACCACCGCCTGTGCAACCTCTGCTCATGCAGTGGGTGAGGCATTCCACACCATCCGTTATGGCTATGCTGACGCTATGATCGCCGGCGGTGCCGAAGCTACCATCAACAAGCTCTCCATTGCCGGTTTTACCAACTGCAAGGCTCTGACCACCGAGGAAGACCCCAACCGTGCTTCCATTCCCTTTGACAAGGAGCGCAGCGGTTTTGTGATGGGCGAAGGCGGCGCCATTCTGGTGCTGGAAGAATACGAGCACGCAGTGGCTCGCGGCGCCAAGATTTACGCTGAAATCGTGGGTTATGGCAACACCAACGACGCTTACCACATGACTGCTCCTCATCCGGAAGCCAAGGGTGCTGCCAAGAGCATCCGTCTGGCTGTGGAAGAAGCCGGTATGCCTGCTGACGCTTGTGTATACATCAATGCGCACGGCACCAGCACCCCTCTGAACGACAAGACCGAAACTCTGGCCTTCAAGCTGGCGCTGGGTGAGGAAGCTGCTCACAAAGCCATGGTCAGCTCCACCAAGAGCATGACCGGCCATATGCTGGGTGCTACCGGTGCACTGGAAGCCATGGCCTGCGCTTACGCTCTGCGTGACGGCATTGTACCTCCCACCATCAATTATCGCGAAGCTGACCCGGACTGCGATCTGGACTATGTTCCCAACGAGGCCCGGAAAGCCGATATTGAATATGCCATTTCTACCAACCTGGGCTTCGGCGGTCACAACGCCTGCCTGGTGCTGAAAAAGATCTGAGAAAGGGTGGGCATTCATGAATCTGGAAGAAATCAGAACCCTGGCCGAGATTATGAGTGAAAACGGCCTGACCGCCATTGAAATCACCGAGGGTGAAAGCAATATCCGTCTGGAAAAGAATCCTCCGGCCTGTGTACCGGCAGCTCCTATGCCCATTCCGGCTGTGATGCCTGCTGCACCGGTACAGGCTGCCCCTGCCGCAGAAGCTCCGGCACAGGAAAGTGCTGTTCCGGCTTCCGGCAGCTTCAGCAACCTGACCGAGGTCAAATCCCCCATGGTCGGTGTGTTCTATGACTCTCCCTCCCCTGAGGCAGACCCCTATGTGAAGGTCGGCGACAAGGTAAAGAAGGGCGACGTGCTGTGCATCATCGAAGCCATGAAGCTGCTCAACGAGATTACCGCAGAGCAGGACGGCGAAATTGTGGACATCTGCGCCCATAATGCCGATGTTGTGGAGTACGGACAGACACTGTTCAAGATTTTTTAAGGAAATGAGGAGGAAGGTTTCATGAATCGTGAAGAACTGAAGGGAATCCTGCCTCACCGGGAGCCCATGCTGCTGGTGGACGAGGCGGAACTGGAAGAGGAAAACCTGGCCGTCGGTAAATATACCGTCAAGGGGGATGAATACTTCCTCCAGGGACATTTCCCCGGAATGCCCGTGATGCCCGGCGTGATTCAGCTGGAAATTATGGCCCAGACCTGCTGTGTTCTGCTCAAGGACGAGGTAAAGGGCAAGAATACCTTCTACACCGGCATCGACAAAGCCCGTTTCAAGAATAAGGTGCTTCCCGGCGATACACTGGTCATGAAGTGCAGCCTGGTGAAGAGCCGCCCGCCCTTCTATTTTGCCAAGGGCAAGGGCTATGTCAACGGGAAACTGACCGTGAGCGCGGAGCTTTCCTTTGCACTTCTGTAAAAGGAGGCGCCGCTGATGTTTTCGAAAATTCTCATCGCCAACCGCGGCGAGATTGCCGTGCGGATTATCCGTGCCTGTAAGGAAATGGGCATCTCCACGGTTGCGGTTTTCTCTGAGGCCGACCGGGAAGCCCTGCATGTGAGCCTGGCGGATGAAAGCGTCTGCATCGGCCCCGCACCGGTGCAGGAAAGCTACCTGAATATGACGGCGATTATCTCCGCCGCCGTGGCTACCAAGGCTGAGGCCATTCACCCCGGTTATGGCCTGCTTTCTGAAAACGCCCGGTTTGCCGAGCTGTGCCAGCAGTGCCACATTGCCTTTATCGGCCCCAGTGCGGAAGTGATTTCCAAGATGGGCGACAAGGACATCGCCCGTAAAACCATGATGGCTGCTAACGTACCCGTCATTCCCGGCTGCGACGTGATTGAGTCGGTGGAAGAAGCCCACAAAAAGGCCGACGAAATCGGCTACCCGCTGCTGGTAAAGGCCAGAAGCGGCGGCGGCGGACGGGGTATTCGCAAGGTGGAGCGCAGCGAAGATTTTGAAACGGCGTTCCTTACCGCTTCCAGCGAGGCAGAAAAGGCTTTCGGTGACGGCGGCGTGTATATGGAGAAATTCCTGTACCCTGCCAAGCACATCGAGATGCAGCTGCTCTGTGACCAGCAGGGCAACGTGGTGGCACTGGGCGAGCGTGAATGCTCCGTACAGCGCAAAAACCAGAAGCTCATTGAGGAAAGCCCCGCCAACACCCTGACCCCCGAAACCCGCAAGGAAATGATTGAAGTGGCTGTGCGCGCAGCAAAAGCCGCCAAGTATACCAGCGTGGGTACCATCGAGTTTCTGATGGATCGGGACGGCAAGTTCTACTTTATGGAAATGAACACCCGTTTGCAGGTGGAACACTCCGTCACCGAAATGGTCAGCAATGTGGATATCGTCAAATGGCAGATCCGCATTGCCGCAGGCGTGCCCCTTTCCTTTAAGCAGGAAGATGTGCGCATTACCGGCCACGCCATCGAGTGCCGGATCAATGCGGAAAACCCGGACAAGGATTTCCGTCCCAGCTGCGGTAAAATTACCCTGCTTCATGTTCCCGGCGGTCCCCAGGTGCGTTTTGATACCGCTTTGTATCAGGATTACACCATCCCGCCCTTCTATGACTCCATGGTGGGCAAGCTGATTGTGTGCGCCCAGACCCGTGAAGAGGCCATCCGCAAGATGCAGGCCGCACTGTGCGAGCTGATTGTGGAGGGTGTGGAACATAACGCCGAGCTGCATATGGAAATTCTCAGCGACCCGGAATTTGCCGGCGGCGATTACTATACCAATTACATGGAAAAACGGGAGAAAGCCCGGAATTCCCAAGGATTTATTCAAAAAACCCATGAACACGCTGGAGAGCGCTTATGAAAAGCTGACCAAAACGGCGGCTCCCGATGTTCCCAGCGAAATGTGCACGTCCTGTCCCGGATGCCGTGCCATGCTGTTCACCAGTGACCTGAGTGAAAATAACAATGTGTGCCCCAAGTGCGGCCACCATTTCCGCATCAATGCCCGGCAGCGGATCAGCATGATTGCGGATGAGGATTCTTTTCAGGAAATGAACGGCGATCTTCGCTCCAAGAATGTTATTGGCTTTCCCAATTACGATAAAAAGCTGAAACATGCCTATCTGGACAGCGCCGAAAAAGAGGCGGTTGTCTGTGGTACCGCTACCATCGATGGCTGGCCCTGCTGCCTGTTCGTCATGGAGCCCTACTTTATGATGGGCAGTATGGGTACCATTGTGGGTGAGAAGATTACCCGCCTGTTTGAATATGCCACTGAGCACGGCCTGCCAGTCATCGGATTTACCGTTTCTGGCGGTGCCAGAATGCAGGAAGGCATCCTGTCTTTGATGCAGATGGCCAAGACCAGCGGCGCGGTGAAGCGCCACAGCGATGCAGGACTGCTGTATATCGCTGTCCTCACCGATCCCACCACCGGCGGTGTCACCGCCAGCTTTGCCATGGAAGCGGACATCACCCTGGCAGAGCCCAAGGCTCTTATCGGCTTTGCAGGCCCTCGTGTCATCGAGCAGACCATCCGCCAGAAGCTGCCGGCCGGATTCCAGCGGGCAGAGTTCCAGGTGGAAAAGGGCTTTGTGGATGAAGTGGTGCCCCGCAGCCAGCAGAAGGAATATCTGGCCCGGCTGCTGTCCTTCCATGCACCGGCTGAATCCGGGAAAAAGCAGAGAGAGGAGGCGGACGCAGAATGATCGAAGCATATGAGCGCGTCATGGCGGCACGAGCCAAAGGCCGTCCCACCAGCATGAGCTTTATCGAGAATATCTTTACCGACTTCACGGAAATGCACGGCGACCGCCGCTTTGCCGATGATAAGGCCATTGTGGCCGGAATTGCCCGGCTGAACGGGATGCCGGTAACGGTCATTGGCCTGGAAAAAGGCGTGGAGCTGAAGGAAAAGGTTGCCCGGAATTTCGGTTCCGCTCATCCGGAAGGCTATCGGAAGGCGTTGCGCCAGATGAAGCTGGCGGAGAAGTTCCACCGTCCGGTAATCTGCTTTGTGGATACACCGGGGGCTTTTTGTGGAATCGGAGCGGAAGAGAGGGGACAGGGCGAGGCAATCGCCAAAAATATTTATGAAATGTCGGCGCTAAAAGTTCCGGTACTTTCCATTATTATAGGAGAAGGAGGCAGTGGAGGCGCTTTGGCTATGGCTGTTGCAAATGAGGTATGGATATTGGAAAATGCTGTTTATTCCATTCTCTCTCCTGAAGGATTTGCCTCAATTCTGTGGAAGGACAGTAAAAGAGCAAAAGAGGCAGCGGAAGTGATGAAATTGACTGCAAGAGAATTGAAAGAGGCGAACATTGTGGAAAAGGTGATTGAAGAGCCTAAACATTTTACGGTGGAAACTTTGTCTTCCGTCTGTGACAATTTAGCAGCAAAAATCTCTTGTTTTCTGTGGAAATATAAAGACAAAGTGGGGAATGATATTGCAGAAGAACGTTATCAGCGTTTCCGAAAGATGTAGAGAGGAGCAATCATGAAAAGAGAAGAAGTATCTTTTGCGGTTGGAGAAAAAAAGGCATATATTCCTATTGTGCAGGGAGGAATGGGAGTAGGAATAAGTCTGCATCGTCTTGCAGGAACAATTGCAAAGGAAGGCGGGGTGGGACTTATTTCCACTGCGCAGATAGGGTTTCGGGAGAAAAACTTTGACAGAAATCCTTTGCAGGCAAACTTGCATGCTATGGGGAAAGAACTAAAATCTGCAAGAAATCTTGCGCCAAACGGTATTATCGGATTTAATATTATGGTGGCAGCAAGACATTATGAGGAATATGTCAGGGAGGCGGTAAGGCTGGAGGCGGATTTGATTGTCTCAGGTGCGGGATTGCCGACAGACCTTCCCTTATACGCAAAAGGAACGAAGACAAATATTGCTCCTATTGTATCAACAGAAAAATCCGCTCATGTTATTTTGAAATATTGGGACAAAAAGTATGGTGTCACCGCGGATATGATTGTGATAGAAGGCTGGAAAGCAGGGGGACATTTAGGATTCCATTCGGACGAACTGGGAAAATGGGACGACATTTCTTATGAAACGGAAATTGGAAAAATTATTGGCATTGTGCGGTTTTATGAGGAGAAATACGAAAGGAAGATTCCGATTATACTTGCAGGAGGAATGTATTCGGCAAAAGACTTAAAGAGGGCAAAAGAATTGGGAGCGGACGGCATTCAGGTTGGAAGCCGATTTGTCACTACAGAGGAATGCGATGCGGATATTCGTTATAAGGAAGCATATTTGAAAGCCGGACAGGAAGACATCTGCATCGTGAAAAGTCCCGTAGGTATGCCCGCAAGAGCGATTTATAACACACTGATAAGGAGAGTGGAAAATGGAGAACAGATTCCACATACACCGTGTCATCAGTGCGTTAAGGGGTGCAATCCCAAAACGATTCCATACTGCATTACGGATAAATTGATTGAGGCAGTGAAAGGAAATGTGGAAAATGGTCTTGTTTTTTGTGGCGCTGAGGTATATCGTGCTGCAAAAATAGAAACGGTGAAAGAGGTAATTGATTCTTTTCTTTTAGCGGAAGAATGTGTATAATGTACATAGTATCATTCTGGTGAAGGAGGAAGCAAATGAATACATATGAAACCATTAATGATATTTTAGTGCATTTGTTTAATGAGATCTGGGAACTGGAAGAGAAGGCAATCATTACGGAAGAATTTAAAGATATTACAAACAATGATATGCACATCATTGAAGCAATCGGCCTTGGAGAGGGAAGTCCAATGTCTGCGATTGCGAAAAAGATGAATGTAACAGCTGGGACGCTGACTACTTCAATGAACAGTCTTGTAAATAAAAAATATGCCGTCCGGGAGAGAAGTGAGGAGGACAGGCGTGTTGTTTATATTAAATTAACGGAAAAAGGGAAAAAAGCATATGAACATCACGCTCAGTTTCATCATCAGATGACGGAGGCGGTTATCAAAAAATTGAATGAGGAAGAGATTCCCGTGTTGCTGAAAACATTAGAGGGGCTTTCGGAATTTTTTAGAAATTATCATTAATTTCATTCCGATAAGCCCCTTTTCCATTTGATAGAATTCCTCTGTTTTTTCTTTGAATTGTTACCTGAGTTGGCAGAGATTTGGTTACTTGTGACCGCAAATCCGTTTAGTCAGATTTGCGGTGAATAGAGTTGATGTGAAATATAGAATGTTTACATTTTAGAGATAAATTCTTCTAAAGAGTCTGCTTGGATTGCCAGTTGAAACCAAAGATTTAGAGTTTTAAGATTTTTCTCTTCGGAAATTCTTTTTTGAAGACTTTCCGGTACCTCTTCGAAATTTTTTAAAAGCATGGTTAAAGAGTTTATCATTCCGATACTTTCACCTTCTTGGAGTCCCTCTTTGCGTCCGGTTTCCCATTCTTCTTTCAGCAATTCTTCAAAAAGCATATATTTTTCCTCCATTTCCCTGTTCTTTTTAATATGCTTTATAAATTCCT
>CAJMOI010000088.1 GCA_905215105.1 uncultured bacterium | reverse complement strand
ACACCGACAAATACATCCAGGCATACTTCCAGTATGACTCCAAGAAGACCGGCGGCGTGACCATCAGCCACCTGCGCTTCGGCGACAAACCCATCAAGAGCCCCTACTACATCAACAAGGCTGACTTTGTGGCCTGCCACAACCCCTCCTATGTTGTCAAGGGCTTCAAGATGGTCAACGACGTGAAGCCCGGCGGTATCTTCATGATCAACTGCCAGTGGACCGACGAGGAACTGGATCATCATATGCCTGCTGAGGCAAAGCGTTACATCGCTGCCAACAACATTCAGCTGTACACCATCAACGCTATCGATAAGGCTATCGAGATCGGTATGGGCAAGCGCACCAACACCATCCTGCAGTCTGCCTTCTTCGCTCTGGCCAACATCATGCCCAAGGAGGACGCAATCCGCTTCATGAAGGAAGCTGCTAAGAAGTCCTACGCCAAGAAGGGCGAAGCTGTTGTCGAGATGAACTACAAGGCTATCGATGCCGGCGCTGATGCTCTGCACAAGGTTGAGATCCCCGCTTCCTGGGCTGACGCACAGGATGCTCCCGATACCACCGTGCTGGAAGGCAACCCCGCAACCGTCAAGATGGTCAAGGAGATCATGGAGCCTGTTGCCAAGATGGACGGCGACAGCCTGCCTGTTTCCGCATTTATGGACCATGTGGACGGCCAGTTCGAGCAGGGTGCTTCCGCATATGAGAAGCGCGGCGTTGCTGTGATGGTTCCCGAGTGGATTCCCGAGAACTGCATCCAGTGCAACCAGTGCGCATTCGTTTGCCCCCACGCTACCATCCGTCCCTTCGCTCTGACCGCTGACGAAGTCGAGAAGGCTCCCGCCGCATTCAAGGGCAAGCAGATGACCGGTAAGGGCTGCGAGAACTACACCTTCGCAATGACCGTTTCCCCGCTGGATTGCATGGGCTGCGGCGTTTGCGTCAACGTGTGCCCCGCTCCCAACAAGGCTCTGAAGATGGTTCCCCAGGAGAGCCAGGCAGATCAGCAGGCCGTGTTCGACTATGCTGTTGCCAACATCCGCAAGAAGGACGGCATGATGGCCGAGACCACCGTGAAGGGCTCTCAGTTCAACCAGCCGCTGCTTGAATTCTCCGGCAGCTGCGCAGGCTGCGCCGAGACCAGCTACGCACGTCTCATCACCCAGCTGTTCGGCGAGCGTATGTTCATCTCCAACGCAACCGGCTGCTCCTCCATCTGGGGCGGACCTGCTGCAACTTCCCCCTACACTGTTAACAAGGTCAGCGGCTTCGGTCCTGCATGGGCAAACAGCCTGTTCGAGGACAACGCTGAGCACGGCTTCGGTATGTACCTGGGCCAGAAGGCTGTCCGCGACATGCTGGTCAGCCAGGTGAAGGCTCTGCGTGAGGCTACTGCTTCCGACGATATGAAGGCTGCTATCGACGCTTATCTGGATACCCTGAACGACGGCAAGGCCAACGGCCCCGCTGCCCGCGCTCTGATTGCAGAGCTGGAGAAGGATCCGGAGAACGAGTACAGCAAGGTGATCCTGCCCAAGAAGAGCTATCTGGCCAAGAAGTCCATCTGGATCTTCGGCGGCGACGGCTGGGCATACGACATCGGCTTCGGTGGTCTGGACCATGTGCTGGCTTCCGGTGAGGACGTCAACGTGATGGTATTCGACACCGAGGTGTACTCCAACACCGGCGGACAGGCTTCCAAGGCCAGCCAGATCGGCCAGGTAGCACAGTTTGCTGCTGCCGGTAAGGCTATCGGCAAGAAGAGCCTGGCTGACATCGCTATGAGCTACGGTTATGTCTATGTGGCACAGATCGCCATGGGCGCAAACCAGGCTCAGACCCTGAAGGCCATCGCTGAGGCTGAGGCTTATCCGGGACCGTCCCTCATCATCGGCTATGCTCCCTGCGAGATGCACGGTGTTAAGGGCGGTATGACCAACTGCCAGGCTGAGATGAAGAAGGCTGTGGCTGCTGGTTACTGGAACATGTTCCGTTACAACCCGACCCTCAAGGCAGAAGGCAAGAACCCCTTCATCCTGGACAGCAAGCCCGCAACTGCTGACTACAAGGAGTTCATTTCCAGCGAGACTCGTTACAGCCGCCTGAAGCTCTCCTTCCCGGAGCGTGCACAGGAGCTGTTCGACAAGGCTGAGAAGCGTGCTGCCGAGCGTTATGAGGAGCTGGAGAAGCGCGCAAAGGGCATGGAATAATTTCCTGATTCCTTTCAGGCTTTGAAGTTCTGATAGAATAGCAAATCCCCTGTACGGAGAAATCCGTACAGGGGATTTTTGCTGCCTGTGATGTATTTGATGAAAAAAGAAAGGGGAAGGAGGGTTTACTTCTTCCCCTTTTAACAGGATTGGAAAATCAGGAAAAGCTCTGCTCGGTGCGGGCGATGATTTCATCCTGCAAAGCGCGGCTCAGGTTCCGGAAATGGTCGCTGTAACCCGCCACCCGGACAATCAGGTCTTTGTACTCCTCGGGGTGAGCCTGTGCGTCCAGCAGGGTCTGGCGGTCGATGACGTTGAACTGGATATGATGGCCGTCCATGGCAAAGTAAGCTCGAACCAGATTGGCCATCTGCTGCAAGCCCTGTTCGCCCGCCACTACAGAGGGGGTAAACTTCTGGTTCAGCAGGGTACCGCCGGTTTTCAGATGGTCCATCTTGGCGCAGGACTTCACCACAGCGGTGGGGCCGTTGGTATCGGCACCCTTTTCCGGGGAAATACCCTCGCTGACCGGCTTATGGGCACGGCGGCCGTTGGCGCTGGCCAGCATCACTTCGCCGAAATACACATGGCAGGTGGTGGGCAGCATATTCACCCGGTACATACCGCCCCGCATATTGGGCCGTCCGGTCACGGCTTTCTGGTAATATTCAAACACCGACTTCATGATATCATCGGCGTAGTCATCGTCATTGCCGTATTTGGGACTGTGCTCCTGCACCAGCTTGAGCATTCTGGGCTGGCCCTCAAAGTCGTGGAGCATGGCGTCGGTCAGCTCCGGCAGCGTGAAGTGCTTCTGGTCGAACACCTGATACTTGATGGCGGACAGGCAGTCGGTCACGGTGCCGATACCCACGCCCTGAATGTAGCTGGTGTTGTACCGGGCGCCGCCGGCGTTGTAGTCCATGCCCTTGGAAATACAGTCGTTGGTAATCACCGACAAGAAAGGAACCGGCATATACTCTGCGTATATTTTTTCAATGACGTTGCTGCCCTTTACTTTAATATCCAGGAAGTAATCGATCTGCTTTTTGAAGGCGTCCAGCAATTCCTCATAGCTGTGGAAGTCCTCGGCATTGCCCAGCTTGAGGCCCAGCTGCTTGTGGGACACATGGTCATAGCCGTTATAGAGGGTTAGTTCCAGAATCTTGGGCAGGTTGAAGTAACCGGTCAGAATATAAGCCTCGTTGCCGAAAGCGCCGGTCTCTACGCAGCCGCTGGTGCCGCCCCGACGGGCGTCTTCCAGCGTTTTGCCAGCTGCCAAAAGCTCCTGCACGATAGCTTCGGTGTTGTAGAAAGCGGGCTGGCCCCAGCCCTTGCGGCTGATTTCGCAGGCGCGGAGCAGGAACTTTTGCGGGGTTTTCCGGCTGATCTGCACGTTGGAGCTGGGCTGGAGCAGCTTCATGTCGTCCATGCAGTCCAGAATCAGATAGCTCACATCGTTGACGCCGTTGGAGCCGTCGGGAGCGATACCGCCGGTGTTGATGTTGGCAAAGTCGGTATAGGTGCCGCTTTCTTTCAGGGTAATGCCCACCTTGGGCGGGGCGGGCTGGTTGTTGAACTTCACCCAGAGGCATTCCAGCAGTTCCAGCGCGCCTTCCCGGGTGAGAATGCCTGCTTCGGTGTCCCGGCGGTAGAAGGGGTACACGTGCTGGTCAAGGCGTCCGGGGCTGTAGGAGTCCCAGGGGTTCAGCTCACTGGTCACGGCCAGATGGACAAACCAGTACATTTGCAGCGCCTGATGGAAGGTCTGGGGCTTATGGGCGGGTACCACGTCGCAGTTTTCCGCGATTTTTAAGAGGTCGGCCTTCCACTGGGGATCGGTCTCCGTCTCGGCCATTTCCCGGGCAAGGGCGGCATACCGCCGGCCCAGTACAATGACGGCTTCGCAGGCGGTGTCCATGGCTTTCAATTGTTCCCGACGGCGCAGGGCGTTGGGGTCGTGGAGAACATCCAGCTTTTCCATGGCCTCGTGGATGTCCTGCTGGTACTCCCGGAAGCCTTTCAGATAGATTTTCTCGGAGCCGACGGTGTGGCCGGGGCCGCGCTGCTCCATGAACTCGGTGAAGATGCCGCACTCATAGGCGGTTTTCCACTCGTCGGTCATGTTGTTCAGAATCTTCCGGCGGATGGAACGCTTTTCCCAGAAGGGGATGATCTTTTCTTCCTGAATCTTCAAATCCTCTTCGGTCACGGTAAAGTTAATCAGTTCCCGGTCGTTCATGACGTGCATATCTTCCAGGGTGTGGCAGCACAGCTCCGGGAAAGTGGGGGAGGACTGGGGACCGTCGCCTTTTTCGCCCACAATCAGCTCGCCGCGGCTGATGGAGATTTTCTTATGGGAGAAATAATGGAGCAGGGTCAGGGCGCGGAGCTCCGGAACGGAGACGGTGCCCTCGTATTTTTCATAAGCTTCCGTTTCCAGCACGGCGCGCTCGATGTAGATGCGGGGCTGGGTGTTGAGGCTTTCTTCCCGCAGACGGCGAACACGGTCATTCATGCCGTGGACTTCTTTGGGACGCTGGGTGGTAGTGGTTGCAGTTTGGACTGCCATGGTCAATCGTTCCTTTCTGTATCATAATCACATGGGATAGAGTTTCATTTGCAGGGGACAATAAAAATACGCATTATCCGCCGATGACTACCGGTACGCCGGTCTGACGGAGAAGCTCCGCCAGTTCTTCCAGATGCTCCGGGCTTGGCGGCGCCAGCAGTGCTTCCTCATAGCCCATTCCCAGACGGGCATACTTGCTCTTTCCGATATCGTGGTAAGGCAGCAGGTGGATTTTCCGGACGTGGATCCCTTCCCGCAGCAGCCGGAAAACGGCTTCCAGGTCCTCCCGGCTGTCGTTAATGCCGGAAATCAGGGGCAGCCGCAGCCGGATGTCTGCACCGGCGGCGCTGAGCTTTTGCAGGTTCTCCAGAATCAGCCCGTTGTCCACGCCCACCCACTTTTTGTGGGTCTCCGGGTTCATGGCTTTGATGTCATAGAGGAAGGCCGTCACATAGGGCAGGAGCTTCTCGAACCGCTCCCATGGGGCAAAGCCGCTGGTGTCGATGAATACGGTGATGCCCTTTTCAAAAAAGCCTCGGCACAGCTGCACCACTTCTCCAAAGGGTTCTGCCGTCATCACTTCTCCGCCGGAAAGGGTCACGCCGCCGCCGGATTCCTCGTAAAAGACCAGATCCTTTTCCCCGGCTTCCAGCAGCTGCCGGACGGTTTTGGGTTCTCCGGACACGGCCCGGGCGCTTTCCAGACATTCCATGACGCACTTCCCGCAGCCGGTACACGCTGTCCGGTCCAGCACAGGAATCCCCTTTTCCATATGGATGGCTTTTTGAGGGCAGATGGTCTCACACCAGCCGCAGCCGGTGCATTTTTCCCGGTTCCAAAGCAGCTGGGGCGCTTTTTGCTGGCTTTCCGGATTGTGACACCAGGCACACCGCAGAGGGCAGCCTTTGAAAAAGACAGAGGTCCGGATACCGTCTCCGTCGTGAATGCAATATTTTTGTAAATCAAATATCGTCAGCATCAATGCATCCTTCCTTTGTTTTATGACGCCTTCCAAATTTTTCACCATATCTCAAAAAAAATTCAAAATTCATTTTTATGAAAACAAATTTCAAATATTCTTTTTTCTTTGCCAATTATAGAACCTATACCAGCAATTGTCAAGCATATACTATAAAAATAGGCATATTTTTTCAAATGCGTAAGCGGACGTTTTCCCTTTCACAAAAGTGAAAATTTTTTATTGCAAGTTTCTTGACAAGCAGGGGAAATTCAAGGTATGATAGGGATGGGAAATGGTGTATTGGCGCATAGCTGAGAAAAACCGCACAAATTATGGGGAATTTTTCGAAAGGAAGAATCTGAAATGAATGTCAACACCGCTATTGGCGCCAAAGTAAAGCAAAGGCGTACCGAAAACAAAATGACGCTCAAACAGCTGGGCGAGCAGACCGGCCTTTCCGTCGGTTTCCTGTCCCAGTTTGAGCGTGGGCTTTCCTCCATCGCACTGGACTCTCTGGAGAAAATTTCCAGAGTTCTGGAGGTGCCCCTGTCCGACCTGTTTGAAGAGCACGTTCGTCCGGCTTCCTCGGACCCGGTCATGCATGGAATCGACCTGCGCTATGACAGCGTAAGTCCTCAGATTTTCCAGAGCAGCCTGCGCGCTCCCGGTCAGGAATTCCAGATGCTGCCCCGTCTGTTCACCCTGCTGCCCCTTTCCGGTGAAGAAACCGCCCCGGAAATGTACAGCCACGACGGCGAGGAATTTGTCTATGTGCTGGAAGGTGTCGTTACCTTCTTCCTGGAGGGAAAGGAATATACCCTCTATGCCGGAGACAGCATCCACATTCAGTCCAAAAAAGAGCATAACTGGATGAACCGCACATCCCGTATTGCCAAAATTCTGACAGTCAATATGCCTAACCCCCTGTCCTGATGACGGACCAGACAACCCCCGGACCTATCGTCCGGGGGTTGTTCTTTTTTAACCCATTGAACAAAAAAGCACTTGCAAACTATCAGACGATTGTGTAAAATAGTTATGCGCTGCCGCTTTTATTCATGGAAAATCGTCCTGTGGGTTTTCACCGAAATCCATAAAGATTCGGCGGTGGTTTCCCGCGGGTGTTACAAAATATTCATGACTTTCCCGCGGCAATCGCGTATAATAAAAACTGAAATGATGCCAAAAACAGCCCGCCTTCGGGCGGCTTTTACTTGACAAAAAAGAAGGAGGCTTTCCTCATGTCTGCCGGAAAAATCCTGGTAGTCGATGACGACCAGAACATTTGCGAACTGCTTCGCCTGTATATTGAAAAAGAAAACTTTGAAGTTGCCGTAGCCAACGACGGCCGCCGTGCATTGGAGCTCTTTGACAGCTTTTCTCCCGACCTGATTCTGCTGGACATTATGCTGCCGGAACTGGACGGCTGGCAGGTCTGCCGCGAAATCCGCAAAAAGTCCCAGTGCCCCATCATCATGCTCACCGCCAAAGGTGAGGTGTTCGACAAGGTGCTGGGTCTGGAACTGGGCGCCGACGACTATGTGGTCAAGCCGTTTGATGCAAAGGAGATTGTTGCGCGCATCAAAGCGGTTATGAGAAGAACCGGCAAGTCCTCCTCGGGCAACGATACCAAAGAGGTGTCCTATGACAAGCTGGTTGTCAATATGACAAAGTATGAGCTGAAGGTCGACGGCAAGGTCATCGACACACCGCCGAAGGAGCTGGAACTGCTGTACCACCTGGCGAGCAATCCAAACAGAGTGTATACCAGAGATCAGCTGCTCAACGAGGTTTGGGGATTTGAATATTACGGAGACTCCAGAACGGTGGATGTCCATGTCAAACGTCTGCGTGAAAAACTGGAAGGCGTGTCCGACAAATGGAGCCTGAAGACGGTTTGGGGCGTCGGGTATAAATTTGAAGTGAAGGAATAAGCTGTTTCGGGCCGCTGTACATTCGTTACAGCGGCTTTTTATTTTTGATAGAGAGGTAAAGGGGAATGCGGTTTTGCAAACCCCGAAAGGAGGAAGGTATATGCAGCGGAGTTTATTTCGAAAATATTTTTCGGTATGCTGTTCGGTGGTGCTGATGAGCATTGTGATTTTGGGAATCCTGTTTATGGTGTTTGCAGCACAGTATTTTAAAGAGGACAAACTGGGTGCATTGGAAAAAAATGCGGAGTATGCGGCAGAGCTGACGCTGGAACATGTTGTTTCCATCGACGGCGTTTATCAGATTGTCGATTACAACTCCTCATTGACAACCGCATGGATTCCGATGGCAAAGTCGATGGATGCCGACATC
>CAJMOI010000087.1 GCA_905215105.1 uncultured bacterium | reverse complement strand
TAAAGGACGCGCCGAATTCCTCAAACTGCGCCAGCAGTCCATTTATCTTTTCCTCCCTTACAGGAAACACTTTTTTCTATTGTAAGGAAACCGGTCGAAAATTGTCAAGCCGTTCTCAAAGGAATTGGGAATTCCCAACTGTCAACGGTTTTCTCCTGATGGGGAGTGTGCTATAATACGGATAGACTGCATCATTTCGGGGGAATGACTATGGTGACTTGGCTTGACATGTTGAAAGGACGGACCCGAAAACAGGTTCCGGCGGCACAAGTGCTGCCCTATGTTGGCTTTGCCGTCCTGTTTTTCTTATTTATATGGAGAGCGTTTCGGGGCTTTGACTGGTCCGATGAATCCGCCGCTTTTGCCGCCCCGTACCGGCTGTTACTGGGAGACCTTCCACTGGTAGACAGTTGGGACAGCCATCCCGGGTGGCTGGTACTGGCTGCGCCTTTTTTAAAGCTGTATCAGAACTGGCAGGGAAATATGGACGGAGTTCTGCTTGCCGGGCGGCTGTGTTTTGCCGCTGTCCAGATTTTCGTTTCCGTCATTGTCTATCATCGGCTGTTTCTTTTCTGTAAAAGCCATCTGGCCTCCATGCTGGCAGGCTGGCTCACTGCGTCCTTTGTGCCGGGAATGGTCCTGAACTTTTCTGCTCAGTCTGTATCCCTGCTGGCAATGGTTCTCTCCTGCACCGGACTGCTGGTACAATACCGTCAGGAAAACGGACTTTGTTCCCCCTGTACGCTGCTTTCCGGTCTCTTTGCCGGTCTTGCTGTCTGCATATACCCCACATTTTTCCCGGCCCTTCTGCCCATGGCCTTAATGCTGGTTCTGTTTCGTCCGGGAAAATGTAAAAAGGGAATCCGTTCCCTGCTGCCATTATTTTGCTTCATCGCTGGCGCAGTGGTGCTCCCTCTTCTTCTGGTGCTGTATTTACAAAAACTCATTGGCTGGACTGCGCTGGCAGAAAATTTCCAATGGCTGATTACCAGCCGTTCCAGCCCATTCTCTCAATACGGTCACGCCTTTTTCACCTTTTTTCAGGGGTACTCGAAAGCGGACTTTCTGTCTCTGGCGGAGCTTTCCCTGCTGTTTATGCTGTTGCTGGCCAAGTGGGCGCCCATTCCCGTCGATCTTCCTTTCTCTTTGGAAACCATTTTCCAGCTGGCGATTAAAATCGCCCTCCCCCTGTGTTTTCTGGCCAATGTGATTTATGTCATTGTCCAGCCAGACTGGAACATGCCTTCTTCCACTAAAATGGGATATCTGCTCACCAGCGCCGGAATCTGGCCGGTGATTCTGTGTATTCAAAATCCCAGCCGGAGAAGCCGTCTGTTGCTGCTGGGATTGTATTTGCCGGGAATGCTCATGGCATTGGGGGCTCACCTCAGCGATCAATCGTCGGATTTTGGCGCATCCTTTGCCCTGCTTCCCTCCATGCTGGCGGCAGTTCTGCTGGTCTATGAAAACTATGGTCCTCTGCTGCGCAGCGTTAATCGCGGCACCATGGAAACCGCTGTTGCGATTCTTCGCACCTGTATGGCCATGGTTGCCTTTTTCCTGCTGGGCACTACCCTGTTCATTCGCTGTGGTCTGGCCTATGGCGACCTTCCGGTCTCCCAGCTGACGACACTCATGACCAGTGGTCCTGCACAGGGCATTTACACCAATGACGTGGACGCTGCCGCTTATGAGACAATGGTACAGGAAATCAAGGAAACTCAAAGCGACTCCAGCCGTGTTCTGATTCTGGGAAATCTTCCCTTTGGGTATTTGTGCACCGAAAACCGACCGTCTGCTCCCATGGTTGAAAATGTCAATCTGAACAGCCGCAGTCTGTATGATTATCTGGCAGAAGATTTGAGACGCCGTCCCGACTGGATTTATGTCCCCAAAGGAATTTACGGTATGGGAAACGAGGACAACCAGTCCAGCGTCTGGGAAGTGCAGTTGATTGCCAGCGGCACCGTGAAAAGCCGGGAAACCGCCTGCTCCCGCATATACGTCACCCTCGACGACAAGGCAGACGATGAAGCTATTAAAACAATAGTGAATA
The DNA here is from genome assembly GCA_905215105.1 of uncultured bacterium. Classification (GTDB taxonomy): domain Bacteria; phylum Bacillota; class Clostridia; order Oscillospirales; family Acutalibacteraceae; genus Heritagella_A. The sequence continues at coordinate 6,008 of CAJMOI010000087.1, read as the reverse complement.
ATGAAATAATATAGATATATTATCCATCAGCATGTGCATGTTTTCTTCCTTTTTTACCCAATTCTCCAAAACAGATTTTACATTTAAAAAGTTATTCAAAGATTCTTGTAAATTCTCTGTAAAAGTACTATGATATGAATGTCGTTTGCACAAACCAAACGACAGCAGATCAATAATAACTATGAATTTCTTAGTTACTATTGGTTTTGTGAAAAATGAATAAGTCAAAAGAAAAAGAATGTGGGGAATGATTCAACATGCAAATTTCAGAAGTCATGATGCTTCTGGGCGGTCTTGGTCTGTTCCTGTACGGCATGAAGCTGATGGGCGACGGCCTCGAGATGGCAGCCGGCAGCAGGCTGAAAAAGATCGTGGAAAAGCTCACCCGGAATAAGTACATGGGTGCGCTGGTCGGTCTGATCGTTACCATGGTTATTCAGAGCTCCTCTTCCACAACCGTTATGGTGGTGGGCTTCGTTAACGCCGGTCTGATGACGCTGGCGCAGGCTACGGGTGTGATTATGGGCGCCAACATCGGCACTACCGTCACCGGTCTGCTGATCGCCATCAAGCTCAATGATCTGGCGCCGATTGCCATTTTTATCGGCGTGGTCATGATCATGTTCATCAAGAAAACCAGCTATAAGCATGTGGGACAGATTATCGCCGGTTTCGGTATCCTGTTTATGGGTATGACCAACATGGGCGATGCACTGGCTCCTCTGAGTGAGTCCCAGATGTTTAAGGACATGATGTCCACCTTCTCCAATCCGCTGATTGGCGTTCTCATCGGTCTGGTATTCACCGCTATCATTCAGAGCTCCTCTGCTTCTGTGGGCGTGCTGATGGCTCTTGCCGGACAGGGTGTAGTACCCATTGAATCCGCTGTTTTCGTTATTTTTGGTCAGAACATCGGTACCTGTGTGACCGCTGTGCTTTCCTGTATCGGAACTAACCGCACCGCAAAGCGGACCGCTACCGTGCACCTGCTGTTCAACATCATCGGTGCAACCCTGTTTATCTGCATCAGCCTTTTCACTCCCTTTATCAGCTGGGTCAAAATGGCAGCACCCGACAATATTCTCATGCAGATTTCCATTGTGCACATCACCTTCAATGTGGTGACCACTGCCATTCTGCTGCCCCTCAGCGATTATCTGGTCAAGCTGGCCTGTATCGTGATTCCCGGCGAGGACGAAAAGCGGGAAGCCAAGTCCCTCAAGTTCCTGGATGCCCGTATTCTGAAAACCCCTCCCATCGCTGTGGCACAGGTGCTGAAAGAAGTTGCCCGTATGGGTGACCTGGCCCGCAAAAACTATTTGATGTCCATGGACATGCTGTTTACCGGCAATGTTGAAAAAATGGAAGAGCTGGAAGACAACGAAGAGGTGCTGAATTTCCTCAACACCAATATTACCGAATATCTGGTCAAAATCAATTCGCTGGAATTGGAAGACAACGACCGGAAACTGGTGGGCGCACTGTTCCATGTGGTCAGCGACTTTGAAAGAATCGGAGACCACGGCGAGAACATCGCGGAACAGGCAATTCAGCTGCAAACCACCAAGACCACTTTCAGTGAGCAGGCTCTTCAGGAGCTGCATCAGATGCAGGATAAGGTTATCAGCGTACTGGATGATTCCTGCCGTCTTTTCCAGGAGCGGAAAATGGACTTTGACCTTGCTTATAAGATCAATTCCACGGAAGACTCCATCGACGATATGGCAAAGACCTGCAAAGAAAATCATGTTTCCCGTCTGAATCAGAGTCTATGTACGGCACAGGGCGGTGCAATTTACAATGACCTGATTACCAATCTGGAGCGTATTGCAGATCACTCCACCAATATCGCTTTTGCCCTTTGGCAGAAGAATGAAAGCGTTTACGCTCCTGCCGCACAGGCCTAATCATTAAATGCGTTTTTAAAGGCGTTGCAAATGGAAACATTTGCAGCGCCTTTTTTACATAACAGACGAAATTGTGTAGAACCCGAATAGTCTTTGAGAAACTTCTGTAACAGTATGTAAGATTTCTGTAAAGTTCCTTGAAAGCACTTTTCTTCACTGCTATAATCCCGGTTGTAAGAACAAATTCAAACACTGCACGAGAGAAGAGGATGAATGTGAAGAAAAGCAAGAAACTGGTATGTACCCTTCTGGCTCTGGCAATGCTGGCAAGCTCCGGAATGTCCGTATTTGCAGCTACCGAGCACTGGAACGATGCTTCCATGAACCAGCAGGCAGAGTCCGGTGCATGGGCCAACTGGAAAACCGAATGGGAAACCGTCAAAACCGATTATCAGAAAGTGGCCATCACCGTTGGCGCCGATGAAACCAAGCTGAACTTCAGCTGGTATTCCAAGACTCAGGAAACCCCCAAGATTCGCGTGGCTCTTTCCGAGGACATGAAGAATGCCGTGGAATTTGCCGGCACTCAGGACGAGACTCCCAAATACATCAGCGCTGACGGCGTCAGCGTTTCTTCCGCCGAAGAAGGCGAAGCCTATTACGCTTCCAAGGTTTCCGCAGAAGGCGTGGAAGAGAACACCACCTACTACTATCAGTACTTCCAGAACGGTGAGTGGAGCGAGGCCATCCAGTTCACCACTCAGGATTTCGACTCCTTCAAGGCTCTGCTGTTCGGCGATCCCCAGATCGGCGCATGTAAGGGACAGGTTTCCAGCGAGAACGATGAAATGAGCGGCTATCTGGCTGCCCGCAACGACGCTTTCAACTGGAACATCACCCTGGAAACCGCACTGGCTGCCAACCCGGACACCAACTTCCTGATGACCGCCGGAGATCAGGTCAATACTGCGAAAAATGAGTATGAATATGCCGGTTTCCTGAATCCTTCCGCTCTTCAGAATTATGCCCTGTCCACCACTATCGGCAACCACGATTCCAGCAACTCCAATTACAGCGACCACTACAATAACCCCAACTCCGGTCTTTCCACCGAGGGCGCTACTGTAGCCGGTACGGATTACTATTACACCTATGGCAACACCCTGTTCATCATTCTGGACACCAATAACTACAACTGTGCTTCCCACGAGGCCGTCATGAAGAAGGCTGTGAAAGAGAACCCCGACGCACAGTGGAGAGTAGTGATGTTCCACCAGGATATCTACGGTGCAGGTGATCCCCACTGGGATTCCGACGGAATGGTACTGCGTACCCAGCTGACCCCCCTCATGGACGAGTATGACATCGACGTAGTACTCCAGGGTCATGACCACACCTATTCCCGCACCTATCAGCTGAGCAGCGACGGCAAAGAGCACACTGCTTACGACAAGAACAACTACAAAACTGACCCCGAGTATCAGGAGCAGAACAACTGCTATGTCATCAACAGCGATGTGGTTGGCGGAACCGTTATCGATCCAGAAGGCACCGTGTATCTGGAGACCAACTCCTCCACCGGCTCCAAGTTCTATGAGCTGGAAGTAGGACAGCAGGACTTCATTGCAGAAAAGAATCAGACCTGGACGCCTTCCTACTCTGTCCTTTCCGTTGACGAAAACTCCTTCACCATCGCTACTTATGATGTCACCACCGGCGAACTGCTGGGCGACAGCTCCATCTACACCATCGTGAAGTCCGCTGACAAAACCGCTCTGAACGCCGCTATCGAAGAGGCCAAAAAGCTGGTAAAAGAGGACTATACCGCTGAATCCTGGACCGCTTTCGAAACCGCTCTGACGGCTGCCGAAGCAGTGGCCGCTGACAAAGAAGCCACCGACACCGAGGTTTCTCAGGCTGTGGCAGATCTGGCCAAGGCCAAGGCTGAGCTGGTTCTGGCAGAGGAAACTCCCAATCCCACTGAGAAACCTGATCCCACCGAGAAGCCGGATGCTACTGAAAAGCCCGATGCTACCGAAAAACCCGACGCCACTGAGAAGCCCGACAGCAACCCCACTACCGGTGATAACAGCGCTCTGTTCTTCGCCGTACTGGCTGCCCTCTCCGGCCTGGGTCTGGCTGGTGTCGTATACACCGAGAAGAAGAAGAGCAGCGTCCGCTAAGGAACCGCAAAGCTCATAACCATTGACAGTCCGGGGCAGAAGCGGGAAACCGTTTCTGCCCTGTGTTTTTTGAGGGTGCATCATGAGAAACAAACAAAAAGTAACTGGAAAAGAACTGCTGGCCCGGGGAATCCTGTGTTTGCTGGCCATTGGCTTTGCCCTGTTCCTGTGGCAATATAATCAGGTGGACAAAGCGCAGATTGTCGGCACAGAAGGCCGGTCTTTTGAGAAAGCCACCGTGGTATCCATTTTACAGGACAACCTGCAGGAAGATGGAAACCGGTACGGCGATCAGGCCGTAGAATTGTACATCAAAACCGGCGAACTGGCCGGTCAGACCGTAGAAGCTAACAGCCCCAACGGCAATCTCTTCGGCGCCGTATGCTATCCGGGGCGGGATGTCATCGCCATTGTCAGCGTCAGCGGAAGTACTCACACCGTGACGGTGTACAGCCCGGACCGCATTCTGCCTGTGGTGGGATTTGTTGCCGTATTTCTTCTGCTTCTGTGCCTCATCGGCGGCAAAAATGGCGCAAAATCTGCACTTGGCCTGATTTTCACCTTTATCTGCATCTTTTTCCTCATGATCCCCATGATCTATAAGGGCATTTCCCCCTTCTTCTCTGCGGTGCTGATTACACTGGTCACCACACTGGTCACCATGTATCTGATCGGCGGCTTTACCGCCAAAACCCTCTGCTCGGTTCTGGGAACCGTGGCCGGTGTTGTACTGGCAGGCGTTTCTGCCTGGCTTTTCGGCGCAGTGGCAGATGTGGGCGGTTACAATGTAAGCAATATTGAAGAGCTGCTGTTTATCAGCCAGCACACTGATGTCAATATCGGCGAGCTGCTCTTTGCGGGAATCCTGATTTCTGCTCTGGGCGCCGTCATGGATGTGGCCATGTCCATTTCCTCCACCATCACGGAAATTTACACCCAGAATCCCCGCCTCACTCCCATGCAGCTGTTCCGCTCCGGCATTTCCGTGGGTAAGGATATGATGGGTACCATGTCTAACACGCTGGTGTTGGCCTTTGCAGGCGGTTCTCTCAGCCTGCTGGTACTGAATTACACCTATGACCTCCCCATGAATCAGATTCTCAACTCCAGCAGTATCTGTATCGAAATCATGCAGGGAATTTCCGGCAGTATCGGTGTGGTGATGACTGTCCCCATTGTCTCTCTGCTGGCTTCCGCTCTGATTCCCCGCTGGAAACCGAAAGCCGTACAGGAACCGGAAGTGGAATGGGACGGCTTTGAAGAGCACGATGAGCATGACGATTCGGAGGACTTAGGTTACAGCGAAACCGAACAATGAAAAAGCCTTTGGGGCCGCCCGAAAAGGGCGGCTCTTTTGTTGTTCTTTTTTAAAAGAATATGGTATAATAATAGTGCTGTCACTCTTTACAGGGTTTCCTACCGGTCAGCAATCCACCCAGGGAGGTGCGCCCATGGAGCTGTATCTGAAACAGACATCCATTCCGGGTCATACGCTTTTTTTGATACAGGACGCTTCCGGCCGGCTTTTATACCGGCTGTGGGGAAATCCCCGCTCTTTGCGCAGTGTCTTTGCACTGATGGACGAACACGACCGGGAAAAAGCCCGGATTCTGCGGGTGGGGACTGCGGAAATGGGCATGTATGAGATTCGCCTGTATCAGGGCGACCATATCCGGGTAATTTGCCAGAAAGCCATCCACCGGGGCAGTATGCTGGTACAGGGAAAAAACTGGCATATCCGGGGCAATCTGGAAAACCGAAGCTTTGATGTCATGGAAAAAAAGCGGGTTTTGATGACCCATGAACCCTGCTGGCCGGAGGACGGAAGTCTCTGCTACGGCATTACCGTAGAGGGAAACGAAGCGGAACAGCTTTTCTGCCTGTGTATTGCCATGATTGTGGACAGTACCCCCGTGCAGCCGGGCCGGGGTATGGTCCCGGTTTGAAGAAAATCCCCTGTCCGTTCCCTTGACAAAAA
>CAJMOI010000086.1 GCA_905215105.1 uncultured bacterium | reverse complement strand
CCGGTGTTTGAATATACCCCCATGCAGGTGAAAATGGCGGTCACCGGCTATGGCGGGGCCAAAAAGCCACAGGTGATGGAGATGACCCGCCGGCTTTTGTGTTTGCAGGAAATTCCCAAGCCCGACGATACCGCCGACGCGCTGGCCATGGCCATTTGTCACGGACAGGCCGCAGGCTCTGCCTTACGAAGAAGCCTGCTTCGCCGGGGCTGACAGGACAGGGAGGTACCATTGTGTTTTATAGTCTGAAAGGAAAGCTCATTCATTCGGAAATGGGGTTTGTGGTGGTGGAATGCGGCGGTGTCGGCTTTAAGTGTTTGACCACTCTTAGCACCCAGCGGAATCTGCCTCAGCTGGGGGAGACCGTCACCCTGTATACCCATCTCAACGTCCGGGAGGATGCGCTGGATCTGTTTGGTTTTTACAGCATGAGCGAGCTAAACTGCTTTAAAATGCTTACCGGTGTCAGCGGTGTCGGTCCCAAAGTGGGATTGGCCATTTTGTCAGAGCTGACCCCGGAGCGGGTGGCTATGGCTGTGGCTTCCGGAGACAGCAAAGCGCTGACCCGTGCCAGCGGCGTCGGCCCCAAGCTGGCCCAGCGGATTGCGCTGGAGTTGAAAGATAAAGTAAAGAAAATGGGCGGCTCCGCCGAGGTTGGGCTGTCTATGGAGAATATTGAAGCGGCCGGCGTGGTGTCGGCTTCTTCCAATGCCGCCGAGGCTGTCAACGCGCTGGCAGTGCTGGGATACAGCCCCAGCGACGCGGCGGCGGTGGTCGGAAAGCTGGATTCCTCTCTGTCCGTAGAGGAACTGATTCGGCTTTCCCTGAAGGCCATGGCGCCTAAGTGGGATTGACAGGGGGGAGATCATTGGATTACGAGAGTACGGCTTCCGAAATGGATTTTGAAAACCGGATGATTGACCCGGCCTATAACCCGGAGGACGCAGCGGTGGAAAATCCCCTGCGCCCGCGAACCCTTTCGGAATATATCGGACAGGATAAAGCCAAAGAGAATCTGTCTGTGTTTATTGAAGCGGCCCGGCAGCGGGGCGAAGCACTGGATCATGTGCTTCTCTATGGCCCGCCCGGCTTGGGTAAAACCACCCTGGCCGGCATCATCGCCAATGAGCTGGGCGTGAACCTGCGCATTACCAGCGGTCCGGCCATTGAAAAGCCCGGTGATCTGGCAGCGCTGCTCACCAACCTGAATCCCGGCGACGTGCTGTTTATCGATGAGGTGCACCGTCTTTCCCGAAGTGTAGAGGAAATCCTCTATCCCGCCATGGAGGACTTTGCGCTGGATATCATCACCGGCAAGGGGCAGATGGCAGCTTCTTATCACCTGCCACTGCCCAAATTCACGCTGGTGGGCGCTACTACCCGGGCCGGACAGCTAACCGCTCCTCTGCGTGACCGTTTTGGCGTGGTGCTCCGGCTGGAAATGTATTCCCCGAAAGAGCTGGCTCAGATTGTGACCCGTAGTGCCAGAATTTTAGGTATTGACATTGCCGCCGATGGTGCACTGGAAATCGCCCGGCGTTCCCGGGGTACGCCCCGTATCGCCAACCGGCTGCTGAAACGAGTGCGCGATTTCGCGCAGGTCATCAGCAACGGGGTGATTGACGAGCACAGCGCTTCCATTGCGCTGGACCGTCTGGAAATCGACGAGCTGGGGCTGGATTCCGGCGACCGCCGCATGATGCGGGCGATGATCGATTACTATAACGGCGGCCCGGTGGGACTGGACACCCTGGCGGCGGCCATTGGTGAAGAATCCGTTACCATTGAAGATGTTATAGAACCCTATCTGATGCAGATTGGCTTTTTAAACCGTACCCCTCGGGGACGGTGTGTGACTCCGGCAGCGTATCGTCATTTGGGACTCACCCCTCCCGGTGAAGCAGCCATCATGCAGCAGAGCTTATTTGGATAAGAGGACACGATATGAAAAAGAATGCCTCTCAATGGAAAAAAGACGGTTTTACGTTGCGCCTTGCGAAGCCGGAAGACGCAGAGGATTATTTTGCGCAGAATTTTTGCCCGCTGGATCAGGAAGTGGCCCGATTTACCGGTTGTAAACCGGAGTTTTCCCGGGAAGAGGTTGTCGGCTTTTTTCTGCAATGTGTGGAGGCGGATGACCGGTACGATTTCCTTCTGATATCGCCTCAGGGGCGTATTGTGGGGGAAAGCGTTCTCAATGAAATCGACTGGGAAACCCGCTGCGCCAATTTCCGTATCTGTATTTTTCAGCCGGAAGCCCGGGGAAAAGGGCTGGGCTATTGGATGACCTGTATGACCCGGGACTTTGCTTTTGAAACGCTGCACCTGAACCGGGTGGAGCTGGATGTGTTTTCCTTTAATGTACGGGGGCAGAGGACCTATGCCGCTGCGGGATTTCAGATAGAAGGCGTACGCCGTCAGGCAATTGTGGACGGTGATGCTTACGGGGATGATATTCTGATGGCGATTTTGAAAAGCGAATGGGAGGAATCCCGGAAAGAGGAGTCCAATGTTTCCAACGATTGAACAGGCGGAAGCCTGGTTACAGGATGGCGTGAAAAGAAATCCCGGTTTGTGGGACGCCCACAGCCGGTATGTGGGGCAGGCCGCCCGGGCCATTGCAGAGCGCATTCCGGAGCTTGACCCGGAAAGAGCCCAGGTGCTGGGGATGCTCCACGATATCGGACGGCGGTTTGGCGTCACGGGAAATCTGCATATCTCCGACGGCTATGACTTTATGATGGAACAAGGATGTCCGGAGGTGGCCAGAATCTGTCTGACCCATTCCTTTCCTTATCAGGACATCGACAGCTGTTTTGGTTCTTGGAATGTGGTTGCGGACCGGAACGGCGAAAGCGCCCGGAAGCGAATGGGAGAGCTGCTTTCCCAGCTTACCTACAACGAATACGACCGGCTGATTCAGCTGTGTGACGCGCTGGCTATGGGAACCGGCTTCTGTCTGCTGGAAAAGCGCTGGGTGGATGTCGTCATGCGGTATGGTCCCAATGACTTTATCATTCCCAAATGGAAAGCGACGTATGAAATCAAGGACGCGCTGGAAAAACAAATGGGAATTTCCGTTTATGAATTGCTGCCCGGCGTAAAGGAAAATACCTTCGCATAAATATAAACACAACAAACACTGGTTTTGGAGCAAATACAGAGGTTATTTTAATCAAAGAAATGGAGTGTGTACTATGGGAAGACTTTTTGGAACAGACGGCGCAAGAGGCATTGCCAACAGCGAGCTGACCTGTGAGCTGGCCATGAACATTGGCCGCGCCGCCGCAATGGTACTGACAGACAACGACCACCGCCATCCCAAGATCCTCATCGGTAAGGACACCCGTCTTTCCAGCGATATGCTGGAAAATGCTCTGACTGCCGGTTTGTGTAGTGTGGGTGCCAACGTGGTGCAGTTGGGCGTTGTGCCCACGCCTGCCGTGGCGTTTCTGGTAGGAAAGTACAAGGCAGACGCCGGCGTGATGATTTCCGCCTCTCACAACCCCTGTGAGTTCAACGGCATCAAGATTTTCAGCGGCGACGGTTACAAGCTGCCCGACGCGCTGGAAGAGCAGATTGAAGCCATCGTGCTGGATGAAGTGCAGCCCTTCCCGTGCCCGGTTGGCGGCGATGTGGGCAAAGTGACCACTGCTCCCAATGTGGTGCGGGACTATGTGGACCATATCAAGGCCACAGTTCCCTTTGCGCTGGATGGGATGGAAATCGCCGTTGACTGTGCCAACGGCTCCGCTTCCCGGACGGCAGAGCTGCTGTTTACGGAGCTGGGGGCAAAGGTGCACATGCTCAATGCCGAGCCCAATGGCGTGAATATTAACGATAACTGTGGTTCCACTCACGTGGAAGGCCTGATGGAATATGTGAAGGAGCACCACTGCGATGCCGGTATCGCTTTTGACGGTGATGCAGACCGGTGCTTGGCAGTGGATGAAAAGGGCAATCTGGTGGACGGAGACTTCTTTATGGCGATTTGTGCACTGGATATGAAGTCCCGCGGCAAGCTGGCCAAGAACTCCGTGGTGGGCACCATTATGACCAATATGGGCTTCTCCAAATTCTGTGAGGCCAATGGCGTGGACTTTGTCGCCACCAAGGTGGGTGACCGTTATGTGCTGGAAGAAATGCTGCTGCAAGGCTATAACTTTGGCGGCGAGCAGAGCGGACACTTCATTTTCCTGGATTTCGCCACCACCGGTGACGGCCAGATGTCTGCCTGCCAGCTGATGAGTATTCTGCGCCGCAGAGAAGCAAAGCTCTCTGACCTGGCTTCGGTCATGAGCCGTTATCCGCAGGTGCTGGTGAATATCACCGTGAGCAATGAGGGCAAACTCCGTTTCTATACCGATATCCGTGTGCGTCAGGCTATCGACGACGCGAAAAAGCAGCTGGGCGACCGTGGCCGTATTGTGGTTCGTCCTTCCGGTACCGAGCCGCTGCTGCGCGTCATGGTGGAAGGCGAAAACGATGAAGAGATTCGTCAGCTGGCCGATAATGTGGCAGAAGTCATGCGCCGAGAGCTGGCATAAGATTTCCCGAATGAAAGAAAGGATGTTACCATGAGAGCCGCAGACTGGAAGGATTATGAACTGCTGGACACCTCCGCCGGGGAACGGCTGGAGCGCTGGGGCGATGTGATTTTGATTCGTCCCGACCCCCAGATTATCTGGGATACCCCGAAAAAGCACCCCTTGTGGCGGCAGGCCAACGCCCGCTATCACCGTTCCAATACCGGCGGCGGCCAGTGGCAGAACTACCGCCCGGTGCCCCCGGTGTGGAAGATCGGCTATAAGGGCCTTACCTTCCGGCTGAAAACCATGGGTTTTAAACATACCGGCATTTTCCCGGAACAGGCAGTGAACTGGGATTTTGCCATGAAGAAGATTCAGGAAGCGGGCCGTCCAGTGAAGATTCTGAACCTGTTCGGATATACCGGCGCGGCCACGCTGGCCTGCATGAAGGCCGGCGCCCATGTGACCCATGTGGACGCCTCCAAGGGCATGGTTGCCTGGGCCAGAGAGAACGCCGAGGCCAGCGGCATTGCCGATCGTCCGGTGCGCTGGCTGGTGGACGATTGCATGAAGTTTGTCCAGCGGGAACAGCGTCGGGGCAATACCTATGACGGCATCATCATGGATCCGCCGTCTTATGGCAGAGGCCCGGGAGGAGAGGTCTGGAAGCTGGAGGAACAGCTGTACAGCCTTGTCAGCCAGTGCATTCCTATTCTCTCGGAAAAGCCTCTGTTCTTTATCCTCAATTCCTACACCACAGGCTTGTCCCCGTCGGTCATGGAATATTTGCTGGGGACGCTGCTGCAAACCAAGTTCGGCGGCAAGGTGTCGTCGGACGAGATCGGCCTGCCGGTGACGGCCAGTGGGCTGGTGCTCCCCTGCGGCAGTACCGCGATTTTTGAAGGCTAATTTTGTACGATTCAGGATGGAATAAGCCGAAAACGGCATTTCACATCGAAAGGAGTCATAGACCCAATGGAATTTATCAAAGCAGACAAGGTACGCTTTGCCTATGAGCCCGCTGAGGGCGAGCTGCCACGGGAGGTTCTGCACGGCGTCAGTCTGGAGATTAAAAAAGGGGAGTTTGTGGCGCTGCTGGGCCATAACGGCTGCGGCAAGTCCACCATGGCCAAGCTCTTCAACGGAATGCTTCTGCCCACTGAGGGGAAAGTGACAGTGGAGGGCATGGATACCGCTGACGAAGAAACCATTTATGAAGTGCGCCGCCGCGTGGGACTGGTACAGCAGAACCCGGATAACCAGCTGGTAGCCAGCATTGTAGAGGAAGACGTGGCTTTTGGCCCGGAAAATCTGGGTGTTGAACCCAAAGAAATCCGCCGCCGTGTGGATGAGGCTTTGAAAGCCGTGGACATGTATGAATATCGGGAAAATGCCCCTTATAAGCTCTCCGGCGGACAGAAGCAGCGGGTAGCCATTGCGGGCATTATCGCCATGGAGCCGGACTGCATTGTGTTGGACGAGCCCACCGCCATGCTGGACCCCAGAGGTCGTGACGAGGTCATGGAGACCATCCATAAGCTGAACCGTGAAAAGGGGATCACCATTATCCTCATTACCCACTATATGGACGAAGCTGTGCAGGCTGGACGAGTCATTGTTATGGATGAGGGCAATATCCTCACCGAAGGCACCCCCCGTGAGGTGTTTTCTCAGGTGGAGCTGTTGAAGCAGCACCATCTCGACGTGCCTCAGGCCACAGAGCTGGCCTATCGTCTGCGCGCCTATGGCTGCGGAATTCCCGATGGGATTTTGAATGAAGAAGAATGCGTAGGGGCTTTGTATGCCCTGATCAGAAAGGAGTGAGCCCATGGCAGCCGTATTGGAAACACAGGATTTGACCTATGTCTACAGCCCGGGCTCCCCTTTTGCCCGCACGGCCGTGGATCATGTGAATATCGCCATTGAAGAAGGGGAGTTTGTGGGCGTGATCGGCCACACCGGCAGCGGAAAATCTACCCTTATCCAGCAGCTGAACGGTCTGCTGCGCCCAACTTCCGGTAAAATTCTCCTGCACGGCAAGGACATCTGGGCAGAGCCCAAGAAAATCCGTTCAGTGCGCTTTCAGGTGGGCATGGTGTTCCAGTATCCGGAATATCAGCTTTTCGAGGAGACCGTGCTGAAAGACATCGCTTTTGGCCCCAAAAACAAGGGCCTTTCTGACGAAGAAGCCATGGAAAAGGCGAAAGAAGCTGCGGAGTTTACCGGCCTGAAGCCCTCTTTGTGGGAAAAATCTCCCTTTGAACTGTCTGGCGGCGAAAAGCGTCGGGTGGCCATTGCGGGTGTCATCGCTATGGACCCGGATGTTTTGGTTTTGGACGAACCCGCCGCTGGTCTGGACCCCAAAGGTCGGGATGTGCTGCTGGCGCAGATTGGCAGCTATCATCAGCACCGGAAAAATACCGTGCTGCTGGTTTCCCACAGCATGGAGGACATTGCCCGTACCGCTGACCGGGTGCTGGTGATGAACAAGGGCAAGGCCGCTATGTTCGACACCACCCCCAATGTATTTGCAAGAAGTGCCGAGCTGGAGACCATGGGACTGCGGGTGCCGCAGGTGACAGCGATCATGACCCGTTTGCAGGCCATGGGCTGCCCGGTGCCTTCCGGTATCCTGACACTGGAACAGGCCATTAAAGAACTGCTCCCGCTGGTGAAAAAGAAGGAGGCGGACGAAAATGCTCAGTGATATTACCTTAGGCCAGTATTTCCCCGGACGCTCCATTCTTCACCGGATGGATCCCCGTGCAAAAATGGTGCTGGTGTTGGCAGCAATTGTTCTGATTTTTACCGCCTTTAACTTTGCTTCCATGGGGCTGGTGGTGGCACTGATTCTGGCCGCTATGCTGCTCTCCGGTGTGCCGGTGAAAATGTACCTGAAGAGTATGAAGGCGATTCTGTTTATTGTGGCCTTTACCTCTCTTTTAAACCTGTTTTATGGTACTGGCGAACCCATTTTCCAGTGGGGCTTTATGCAGATTACCATGAACGGTATTTACCGCTGTATCTTTATCGCCATCCGTATTACGGCGCTGATTCTGTGCAGCTCCATTTTGACGTTTACCACTTCTCCTACCCAGCTCACTGATGCCATGGAGCGGCTGATGAAACCCCTGAAGCTTTTCCGGGTTCCGGTGCATGATATCGCTATGATGATGACCATCGCCTTGCGTTTTGTGCCCACGCTGCTGGAAGAAACCGATAAAATCATGAGTGCCCAGAAAGCTAGAGGCGCGGATATGGAGAGCGGCGGACTGATGCAGCGCATCAAGGCGCTGATTCCGATTTTGATTCCGCTGTTCGTGTCGGCTTTCCGCCGGGCCTATGATCTGGCTATGGCCATGGAGTGCCGTTGCTATAACAGCCGGATGACCCCCACCAAAATGAAACAGCTGCACATGACCGGACGGGATGCAGTGGCTATCGTTGTGGTGGTTCTGGTGGCAGCCGGTGTGGTTGTGGGGGATATTTTCCTGCCTGCGCTGGCATAATTCCAAATTTTCGTAGGGGCGGCCATTGGCCGTCC
>CAJMOI010000085.1 GCA_905215105.1 uncultured bacterium | reverse complement strand
GAGCGCTACGTTCGGGACGTAGAAGCCGGAGGTTCAAATCCTCTCACCTCGACCAAAATGAAACCCGGAGCGATTGATGCTCCGGGTTTTTTGTTTTTGAAAAAGATGTCCGCGAATCTGTGGATATCCTTTTTTATTTTTGATTGCTGGAGTATCAATTGTAGTAAAGCTTTGCGGTTCTCAAGTGGTATTGTGTTTTGCTGCATGATGAGGATTGAGAAACAGACAGGGCCATGATTTTTGAAAGTAGTTTCAAAAACTGATAAAGTCATATTATGATGGCCGATAAGAGAAAAAGATGTATTGATAAAACCAACAAAAGAAGATTTACATTCAGAGATTGTATTGTGTCTTTAGCTTGTATTGTTGACTGTAGAACGCTTTGTGTTTTGGAGAAGTCAAATTTACATGAGTGCTTTTAGAAAGTTTTTTCTATACAGGATCGAAAGCTGACCGTACAGAATTGTGGGTAAAAACAGAGAGAACCTACAAAAATCCATATGTTTGCACAAATTGTCCATTCCTTCTTTACAGATGGAAAAAAACATGGTATTCTATTGATAGTTGTGAAACCCGTTTCAGATTTGTTCCGGAGAGTTGCAGAACAGTTTTGAATGGAAGTTTCCAGTAATAATGACGGGAGAATACGTTCATGAAGAGTGATTCGATTACAATTTATGATCTGGCAAGGGAGGCAGGGGTGTCTCCGGCCACTGTCTCACGAGTTCTCAATAATACTGCTCGCGTGAAACAGGAAAAACGTGATAAGGTAATGGCGCTGGTTCAAAAATACAACTTTGTTCCCAGTGCAGTGGCGCAGGGCCTTTCCAATAAAATTACCAAAACCATCGGCGTGCTGATGTCTGATGTGCGAAACCCCTTTTATTCTACTTTATATGTAGGAATTGAAACGGCAGCCAGCGGCTGCGGCTATAATACCATTTTATGTAATGCACTGAATGATCCGGATATTGAGTATCAACATCTGGAAATGCTGGAAAGCAAAAATGTGGATGTCATCCTTTTGCTGGGCGGCAGCGCGGACGACTTGGAGCCCAGTGCGGAATATGGCCAGCTGGTACAGCGGATTATGCAGAAAACCCCGATTATTTTTGCCAGCGAATTCAACAATTTTGCCACTTGCCGGCTGATGATGAACGACCGGCCCGGTATTGAGGCGCTGATGGCATATCTGGTGGGGCTGGGCCACCGGCGCTTTGCAGTGATCGGAGGTAGGGAAGATGTTTCCCCCACCTATTCCAAGCGGAAAACCATTCGGGAAATTCTGGAACGAGACGGGATTCCGGAAGGGGACAGCTGGGTCATTGATACGCCGGGATATGAAGTGGATGACGGATATCTGATCGGAAAGAAGCTGTTCAAACGTCCGCTGAAAGAACTGCCGACAGCGATTATTGGAATTAACGAAGTGATTACGCTGGGAATTATGCGGGCGGCGGAAGAGTGTGGAATTCGTGTACCGGAAGATATCTCCATCGCCGGCTTTGATAATACCTTCCTTTCCAAAATCTGTACGCCGTCGCTGACCTGTGTGGGATGTATGTATGATGTGTATGGTGAAAAGCTGATGGAGCTGGTCAAAAAGCTGGTTCAGGACCCGTCTCACCGGGAAGTGCTGATGATTCCGTGCGGTTTGACGGTGCGCCGTTCCTGCGGTCCGGTTTCTCAAAACAGCTAATTTTGAAACAAGATTCAAAAAGTAAATAAAATAGATAAAAAACCAGAGCAAGGTTCAAAAAAACTTGTTCTGGTTTTTGTTTGTTTCAGCGTAAATTTGTACGAAATTCGAGAAATGAAACAAAGTTTTTATACTTGGACACAATTTAGAAATATTTTTTCGTTAATTTATCGGAAAAACATTGACAAAAAAAAAAAAAGCGGTTATAATGACTACAGAAACCGGTTTCAATGAAAATGAAACCGAGAATGCTTACAGGAGGTATTTCAGATGAAAACAAGCAGGTCTGTCACAGTGGACCGGCCGAGCCAGCACGGATTTTTGTATCGATTGAATCAAAATAAAGTCTTGCTGCTGATGTGTCTGCCGGCAATTCTTTTCTTCCTATTTATGTCGTATGCGCCTATGCCCGGTGCCTATGTCGCGTTTACCAACTTTAATTACAACGCGGGTATTTTTGGCAGTGAGTTTGTCGGCTGGCAGAATTTCGAGTTTCTGTTCTCTTCCGGCACACTTCTGATGCTGCTGCGCAACACCATCCTCTACAACCTGGTGTTCATTGTTCTGGGCAACATCATTCAGGTGTTCCTGGCAATTCTTCTGAACGAAGTCGCATGTAAGCGCTTTGTAAAGGTTGCACAGTCTTTGATGTTTCTGCCGTACTTCATTTCCGCTGTTTTGATCGGCTTGCTGGTGTATAACCTGCTCAACGCTGACTTCGGTTTCATTCCCAGCCTGATTAAGAGCATGGGCGGCGAAATGTCTTCCGTTTATTCTGACCCCTATGCATTCCCAATCGTAATTGTTCTGGCCAAACTGTGGCAGAGCACCGGTTATGGTACAGTGGTTTACTTCGCAGCAATTTGCGGCATTGATGCTTCCATGATGGAAGCCGCCAAGGTGGACGGTGCCAACGGTTTCCAGAGAATCCGCTATATCACCCTTCCTTGCCTGAAGGGCACCATGATCATCCTGTTCCTGTTTGCTATCGGCGGCATTGTAAAAGGCGATTTCGGTCTGTTCTATAACCTGGTTGGTATGAACTCCGTATTGTATCCCACCACCGATATTATTGAAACTTATGTGTACCGCTGCATGATGAATAACTTCAACTTCTCCTCCGGTACTGCTGTTGGTTTGTTCCAGTCTGTGTTCGGATTTGTGCTGGTAATGCTGGCAAACGGCATTGTCAAGAAGCTGGATCCCGACTATACGCTGTTCTGATGGGAGGGAAACAAAATGAGTAAAAAAGAAAAAATTACCGGTACCGCTGTCAAGCTGGATCCGGCCGATAAAGTCATCCGCGGCTTTACATATGTATTCTGTTCTCTGTTCTCCCTGTGCTGTGTGTTCCCGTTCCTGCTGATTGTCATGTCCTCCTTTGCTTCCGAAGAGTCCATTCGCAGAACCGGTTTCACCATCTGGCCCAGTGATTTCAGTACCTTCGCTTATGACCTGCTGCTCCGTTCTCCGGATCAGATGGTCGGCGCCTACATTGTGACCATTGTCATGATGGTTACCGGTACCGCAGTTGGCCTGTTCATCATTGCTATGACCGGCTATGCACTGCAGAGAAGAGACTTCCCCTATCGCAATAAGATTTCCTTCTACATCTTCTTTACTTCCCTGTTCAATGCAGGCATGGTTCCCTTCTATCTGCTGATGGTTCAGGTTTATAACCTGCGCGATAACTATCTGGCAGTGTGGCTGCCCCTGCTGATGAACCCCTGGCTGATCATTCTGATGAAGAACTTCATCAAGGCGATCCCCCATGAAATCACCGAGTCCGGTAAAATTGACGGCGCAGGCGATTTCCGCATCTTCTTTACTCTGATTCTTCCCACCATCATTCCTGCACTGGCAACTATCGGCCTGTTCCTGGCTTTGGGTTACTGGAATGAATGGTACAATACCTCCCTGTTCCTCACTTCTCAGGTGAAATATAAGCCCCTGCAGTTCCATCTGTACAACGTGGTGAACAAGATTGCTGCACTGCAAAGCTCTGTAGCAGGTTCCATGGTGGTTGGCGTATCCCTGCCTTCCGAAACCCTGAAAATGGCAACCGCTGTGGTTGCAACCGGTCCCATTATTCTGCTGTACCCCTTCGTGCAGAAGTATTTTGTTTCCGGTCTGACTGTCGGCGCTGTTAAGGGCTGATCAAATTTCAAGTTCGTTTATGGTTCGCTTCCCAAGAGTGAAAGCGATCTAATAAAAAAATTATGTGTCCAGAGGGCACAGAAGAGAAAGGATAGTGTATCATGAAAAAAAGAATTACTGCGTTGATTCTTGCGGCCATGATGGCTTTGGCAGCTACCGCTTGCGGCAACAACGGCGGAACTTCCGGTGCCGGCGGCGATTCCGGTGACGCTGCCAACGGTGATCTCGTTACCATCACCTATATGACCACTGGCGACATCCCCACCAACCAGACCGACAAGGCTCTGGAAGCTGTCAACGAGATCCTGAAAGAAAAGTGCAACGCTCAGCTGAAGCTGCACTGGATCGAGTGGACCGACTATCTCACCAACTACAACATGATGCTGGCTTCTCAGACCGGCAACATCGACTTGGTTGTGACCGCAACCGACTGGCTGGATGCATGGCCCAACTCTCAGAACGGCGGCTTTATGGCTCTGAGTGAGGATATGCTGAAGGAAAACGCCCCCAGAACCTGGGAGCAGGTCAACGAGCTTGGCCACTGGGATCAGTGCAAGCTGGATGACAAGATCTATGTGATTCCCGAGGATAACTATGCACAGTGGATCAACCACGGCTTTATGTATCGTCAGGACTGGGCTACCGAGGCCGGTCTGACCGAAGGTGTCCACAGTTGGAAAGATATGGGCACCTATCTGCAGTACATCAAGGACAATATGCCTGACGTCATCCCGTGGGATGCAAAGGGCAAGGACATCAGCCTGGTAACTCAGCTGGCTGGCGGCTGGCAGTCCTCTCATACCGATGACATCTCCATCGACGGCTTCGGCGTAGCACTGTTCTATGGCGAGTCCAAGGACGATCCCTACACCCTGTCCAGATATTATCTGGAGGGCGATGAACTGGTGAACTTCGCCAAGAACCAGAAGGCATGGGCCGACGCTGGTTACTGGAGAACCGACGTTCTGAACAACGAAACCGATACCCGTAAGGCTATGTACGAAGGCCTGACCGGCGTGGATCAGCACCACACCCAGACCTGGTACACCACCGTTCGTCCCGAAATGGATAAGAGACAGCCCGGCTCCGACGTTGGCTTCTTCTACTTCGGTGAAGAGACCCAGAACGTTGTGAAGATGGTTATTACCCACGGCGCTATGGCAGTTGCCAACAAGTCTCAGCATCCTGACGTTGCCCTGCAGGTTTATGACGAGATGAGATTCAATCAGGAAGTTTATGACCTGATGCAGTACGGCTTCGAAGGTGAGCAGTACACCATCAACGAAGATACCGACATGCTGGAATGGACCGAAGGCTATGACAACGCCACCAACGGTGTGTCCTTCAACTTCTGGGCTGGCCGTAACGACGACCTGGAGCGCAAGGTTTCCACCTATGCATGGGATCCCTATGAGACTCTGGTTGAAGAGTATGAGACCTTCGCTATCGAGTATCCCTATGGCCAGTATGTACCTGACAAGAGCGAACTGAACCAGCTGAGCAACCTGTCCAACGTGTACAGCACCTACATGCCTCAGATCGCATTCGGTAAGATGACCACCGATCCTGAGTCCTATGTGGCCGAGTTCCGTCAGAAGCTGAAGGAAGCCGGTTATGAAGAGGCTCTGGCTACCGCAGAGAAGCAGCTGCAGGAAATGTACAGCTAATCTGTGTACCACACAGCATGAACCTGAATCACTGAAAATGGGGGCCCGCAGCGATTGTGGGCCCCTGTATTTTTAAAGCACATATGAACTTTTCGAGGAGTTGCCGGCAAATTGTCAGCCGGAAAATCAATGAACCCGAGACCCAAATGGAGGGAATGAAAATGCCCTGTATGACTATTAATCAAAACTGGAAATTTTATTACGGAGACCAGCCTTCCGCATTTCAGAAAGACCATGATGATGGCGGTTGGAAAACCGTCACCGTGCCTCATGACTGGTCAGTAACGATGCCCTTTGACCGCTCCTGTTCCAGCGGTACCGGTTATCTGCCGGGAGGAACTGCCTGGTATCGCCGCCATTTCACCCTGTCAAAAGAGGACGAAGGAAAACGGGTCCGCGTTATTTTTGACGGTATTTATAAGAATGCAAAAATCTGGTGCAACAGCTATTATCTGGGCTGTTACCCGTATGGATATTCCGAAATCGCCCTGGATATCACTGATTTTGTGGCTTTTGGCGAGACGGAAAATGTACTCAGTGTTCGAGTGGAGCGGGAAGATCTGGCGGATTCTCGCTGGTTTACCGGCTGCGGAATCTATCGGAAGGTTTCCATTGAGACATCCGAACCGGTAGGCTTTGCCCATCACGGCGTGTTCTTCTCCGTTGATTCTGTTGCAGACGGCTGTGCAAATATTACAGTACAGTCTGAGGTGGAAAACCACACCGGAGAAGATGCAGAAACGACCATCTGTCACCGTCTGCTGACCCAGGATGGGGAAGAGGCTGCGGTTCTGGAAAAAGCCGTTACAGTAGCAGCCGGTGAAAAAACGGTGGTCACCCTGACCGGACAGGTGAAAAACCCTCAGCTGTGGGAGCCTTCTTCTCCTGTACTGTACCAGCTGATTTCCACTGTTGGCAATGACCGAGTAGAAAATCCTGTAGGTATCCGTGAGGTAACCTTTGACGCTGATCATGGATTTTACTGCAACGGAAAATCCATGAAGCTGAAAGGCGTCTGTGTCCACCACGATGGCGGTACGCTGGGGGCAGCCATGTATGAAAAGGTGTGGGCACACCGTCTGGAAAAGCTGAAGAAGATGGGCGCCAATACCATCCGTATGAGCCATAACCCCCATATGCCGGAACTGTATGATCTGTGCGACCGGATGGGCTTCTTTGTCATTGATGAAGCCTTTGACGAGTGGGAGGGCTGCAAGAACAAGTGGTCTACCGGACACAACGTGTATCCGCCCAAGCACTACGGATATTCCGAGAATTTCCCTCAGTGGCAGGAACACGACCTGAAAACCCTTGTTCGCCGGGACCGGAACCACCCCAGCATTATTATGTGGAGTATCGGCAATGAGATCGATTACCCCAATGATCCGTACTGTCATCCCAAGTTTACCATGATGACGGGCAATAACGATGCCAATAAGCCCATGGCAGAGCGGATGTACAACCCTGCAAAGCCCAACATGGAGCGGTTGACCGTGCTGGCCAATATGCTGGCTCGGGAAGTGAAAGAAGAAGATACCACCCGTCCGGTAACGGCGGCAGTGGCTTTCCCCGAACTTTCCACTTATCTCGGTTATATCGATTCCATGGACGTGGTAGGATACAACTATAAAGAGCAGTATTACGAAGAGGACCACAAGCGTTTTCCTGAAAAGCCCTTCTTCGGCAGCGAAAACGGTCACTCTATGGAAGCTTGGAAAGCTGTCCGCGACAGTGAGAACATTTTCGGACAGTGCCTGTGGACCGGTGTAGACTTTTTCGGAGAAACCATCCTCTGGCCTATGCACGGATCTTCTGCCGGATTGCTCACCACGGCTGGATTTGAAAAGCCCCAGTATTACTATCGTCAGGGACTTTGGGCGGAAATGCCCACTGTCAGTCTGGTGACGGCAGAGGCCTGTGAAGAGGAACGGGAAGCCTGGGCATTTTCCAGAAAGTGGAATTATGTTCCCGGTGATTCTGTGGAAATTCGCTGCTATTCCAGTGCAGGTGTGCCGAAAGTGACGCTGAATGGCCGTGTGCTGGAAATGGCCGATGAAACGGAAACAAATGGCAGCTATCGCTGTGTGGTTCCCTTTGAAGAAGGTCAGCTGAAAGCAGAAGTAGAGGGAGCCGAGGATGTGCTGGAAACCACCGGCGCACCGGTGTCCCTTCGTCTGGAAGCACTGGACGAACTGAAAGCTGATGGGGAAGATGTGGCACAGGTTGTGGTGTCCGTTGTGGACAGCCATGGACGGTTGGTGCCCACAGCTTGTCCCAGACTGAAAGTCACAGTGGAAGGGGAAGCCAGCCTGATTGCACTGGATAACGGCGATCTGTTTGATCCTACTGATTGTTCCAGTGCTACCCGCCGGGCCTATCAGGGACAGATGGTGATTTATCTGCGCAGTACCGGTGCAGCAGGAGACGTGAAGCTCACCGTATCCGGAGAAGAGGTACGGGAAGAAACACTGGTAATTTCTGCAGTATAATAAAAACATATCAGCAATAAGAAAAAGCCCCCCAGAATCAAATGAAGTGACCCCCAAAAGTTAGACAATATTTGAAAGTAAAAATTGTTCAAGCAG
>CAJMOI010000084.1 GCA_905215105.1 uncultured bacterium | reverse complement strand
GGGATTGCGGACAGGGGCAGGGCGTTGCCGGGCTTAATGTCAGCCTCAGCGCCGGAAACGATCTTGTCGCCGACCTTCAGGCCGTTGGGGGCGATGATATATCTCTTCTCGCCGTCCTCATACTGCACCAGAGCGATGAAAGCGGAACGGTTGGGATCGTACTCGATGGTGAGCACGGTAGCCTCAACGTCGTGCTTCTGACGCTTGAAGTCGATGATGCGGTACTTGGTGCGGTTTCCGCCGCCTCTGTGGCGGACGGTGATGCGGCCGTAGCTGTTACGGCCGGAACGATGCTTCATAGGAGCCAGCAGGCTCTTCTCCGGCGCTACCTTGGACAGGGAGGAATAATCGGTAACGGACATATTCCGCCGTGCCGGGGTCGTCGGCTTATAGTTAATGATTGGCATTCGGTTTCACACTCCTCATGTTGGCTTTGCGGGAAGATTGCCACTCCTTCCCATATCTGCCTCTTGGGCTCGGGCGGTGTAAGAATCTCTTACAGGATGCCCTCGAAGAATTCAATGGTCTTGCTGTCGTCGGTCAGGGTAACGATAGCCTTCTTCCAGGATTTGGTGTAGCCCTGGAAACGGCCCTGACGGCGCAGATGGCCTCTCACGTGAAGGGTGTTGACCTTCTTCACCTTCACGCCGAACAGCTCTTCAACTGCTCTGGCAATCTCAATCTTGCCGGCCTTGGGGGCAACTTCGAAGGTGTACTTCTTCATGCCCATGCCAGCCATGGACTTTTCGGTAATGACCGGGCGGATTACGATATCCTGTGCAACCATTATGCGTATACCTCCTCGATCTTGGAAACAGCACCCTTGGCGACGATGAACATATCGGCGTTGAGGATGTCGTAGACATTCAGGGTGTTCACCTGGGCGGTCTTGACGCCGGGGATGTTGGCGGCGGAAGCGATGACCTTCTTGTCCAGCTCGGGCAGAACGATGAGGGCCTTCTTCTCAGCGCCGACGGCTTTCAGCATAGCCGCAATATTCTTGGTCTTGTACTCTTCGGTAGCAATGTTGTCGATGACGACCATCTGGTTGTCAGCAACTTTGCTGGAGAGTGCGCTCAGCATAGCCAGGCGGCGGACCTTCTTGTTCAGTGTATAACGATAGCAGCGGGGCTTCGGGGCAAAAACGATACCGCCGTGAGTCCACTGGGGAGCACGGGTGCTGCCCTGACGAGCGTGGCCGGTGCCCTTCTGTCTCCAGGGCTTCTTGCCGCCGCCGGAAACTTCTGCACGGGTCAGAGCGCTCTGGGTGCCCTGACGGCGATTGGCCAGAATGTTCTTCACCACGTCGTGCATCACTGCAACGTTGGGTTCAATTCCGAATACGGCTTCATTCAGCTCGATCTTCTCGATCTCCTTGCCAGCCATATCAACAACTGCGATTGTAGGCATGTTTGTTCCTCCTTCCCTTACGCTTTCACGCTGTCGCGGATAACCACGATACCGCCGTTGGGGCCGGGTACGGCGCCTTTCACAGCGATCAGATTGTTCTCAGCGTCAATTTTGGCTACCATCAGGTTCTGAACAGTCACCTGCTCCGCACCCATGTGGCCGGGCAGTCTCTTGCCCTTGAACACGCGGGAAGGATCGGAAATGGGGCCGTTGGAGCCAGCATGGCGGGCCACAGGGCCGGTACCATGGGTTTCCTTCAGGCGGTGCAGACCCCAGCGCTTGATTGCGCCGGCATAGCCCTTACCTTTGCTGGTGCCGGTCACATCGACCTTGTCGCCCACTGCAAAGATGTCGGCCTTGATCAGGTCGCCTACGTTGTAAGCGTCGGTATTCTCCAGGCGGAATTCGCGGAGAGTTCTCTTGGGAGCCACATTGCCCTTTGCGAAATGGCCCTTCATGGGCTTGTTCACGCGGTGGGCCTTCAGGTCGCCGAAGCCTACCTGGATGGCTGCATAACCGTCATTTTCAACGGTCTTCTTCTGGGAAACGACGCAGGGGCCGGCTTCCAGAACCGTTACGGGAATGACTTTGCCCGTCTCATCAAAGATCTGCGTCATGCCGATCTTCTTGCCGATGATTCCTTTTTGCATGAAATATACCTCCTGTGCAGGTTATTGGTTGATCCTTTCGGACCAACGTGACCCCGACCGTCCGGTTGGTTGAGAAGCAGGCCTTACAGCTTGATCTCGATCTCAACGCCAGCGGGGAGTTCCAGGCCCATCAAAGACTCAACGGTCTTGTTGGAGGGCCGCAGAATGTCGATCAGTCTCTTGTGGGTGCGCATTTCGAACTGCTCACGGCTATCCTTGTCCTTGTGCACAGCGCGAAGGATCGTAACGATCTGCTTCTCGGTGGGCAGCGGCACAGGGCCGGATACACGAGCGCCGGTGCGCTTTGCGGTTGCGACGATCTTCTCGGCGGACTGGTCCACCAGCTGATGATCGTACCCCTTGATGCGAATTCTGATTTTTTCCTTGACTGCCACTATCATCGCCTCCTTGAAAGTAGTTGGCGGGCGGCGCCTTTATTTTTCACACCTTGCCGGGTGTTTCACGCCCTGACATTTAAAAACCGGATTCAGTTTTAACAGAATCCGGGTGTGGACAAATAAAAAACGTCTGAGAAGCCGTCAGATCATATCCCAAGCCGGTGTTCCGGCGCCGGAGATCCCGGCATGGCGCACCCCTGGTGAGTAACAGGCCAAAAGCGCGTGACCTCGTACCTCTCATATTCTTGTCGCCCGGTTTAAAATCGGACATACTCCACGGAAAAACCGGCTGAACCAGCCGCAACCTCCCGCTTCATCGCATATCGTGTCGCAGTCTTGCTCGGTTATTATAGCACACTCTCCCCCAAAAGGCAAGTAATTTATTCTCTTTTTTGCAAGAAATATTTTTGTTTTTTTTGTACAATATGCTACAAGCGTTCTTTTGTGCGAGTTTGCCGATTTTTCCCATAACTCCGGCCCGTATCGCACATTTCTGACAGACACTCACCCGGGTGTTTCTTTTCTTGAATTTACGAGAAACGTACTATTTCAATTGTATAAAGTATATTCATAAATCAAATCGTAATATCTGTTGACATATTTTTAGAAAGAAGGAGATTCCGATGGCATTCAGAGAGGGATTCGTCTATTTTTAAAATCAGAGAGGTGATTCCTGTGAAACGCAGATTTTCCATTCTTTCCGCCTGTATACTGGCAATTGCCTGCCTCTTCTCCGCCTGCCAGTCCGCTCCCACCAATCCTCCGGCCATTTCCGCTGATCCAGCTCCACTTTCCGCTGAGGAAGCCGCAAAGCTTCAGGAAGAGTTCACCCCCTCCAATTCCGGCGGAAGCCCCTCCACGGTAGATACGACTGTAGAGGCCGTTATGGAACAGGGCTGGCTTCCGGTCTATGCACAGGTCACCGGAGAGGAAGAAACCGTTGAAAAGGCATACGGCGATAAGGATGCTTTTCGGATTCCAATCAAAATCCTTCACGACCCCAACGGCCGTTATGAAGACGGACAGGAGGTTGTCCTCTTCAACAATACCATGTTCCGGGGACTGCTTCCGGAATTAAAGAAAGGTGATCTGTTTGTCGCTCCTATGAAGAATTGCGCTGACAGCCGTCAGGACAGTAACGATCTTCTTCGGGTAACCATCAGCGACACCGGCTGTTATACCATCACTCAGGATGGTCATGCAATCGCTGTCTATCGTGAAAAAAACGAATTCCAGCACAACGGTGTCGGCCTTGCCACGCTGCTGAAAGAATATGAAGCATTGCAGAAAACCGAAAGCGATTCATGATCCCCCTTATCTGAATCGCCAATTGCCAAAAGGCCCGCCTGATTTTCCATCAGGCGGGCTTTTTCCTATCTTATTTATGGCAATTCCCAGCCGGTAAACGCCATGTCACAGTACTCCGAAACAGCAGGGCAATCCCCCTCTGGAGAAATGTTGGAATGTACATAACAGGTAGGCATTCCAACGGTTCTGGCTCCGGCAATGTCCGTGGTGGAATCATTGCCCAGAAACAGCGTCTTTTTCGGGTCCAGCTGATACCGTTCCAACAGAATATCGAAAAACCGCCGGTCTGGCTTGCGGGTTCCATAATCGGAGGAAATCAGAATTCCGTCAAACCATCGAGCAATGTCCAGCACATGCATCTCGTATTCCGTAAAAATCCGCTGGGCGTTGGAGAGCAGATAGCATTTTTTGCCCGCTTTCCGAAGACCTTCCAGCATTTCCCGCGTACCGGGATACAGCTGCAGCCGGTCCGTGGCCAATACCCGGAAAAACTGTCCTGCATGGATCGCCAGCGTTTCGTCCGCTTCTGCGCCTTTGTTCCGGAAAAGCTCCAGAAACACCTGCTTCTGGTCGATTTCCGGGCTGGCTTCATGGGTATAACGGGGACTTTTCTCCAAATCCACTTTCAGCGCCGCTTCTTTGCTGCGCACCAGCTGTTCATAAGTCCGGCGCAGCTCTTCCGGTGTATACAGGGCTCCGTAATATCCATAAAACAAGCTGAGCTTTTCCCATAAAAAGGGGGCGCTTTCTTCTGTGTGGATATCCACCAGCGTTCCGTAAAAATCAAAGGCATAACAATCATACTGCATGGGGACTTTCATGGAAAAAACTCCTTTCTGCAATCATTCCGGCATTTGCCTTACTCGTCCAGCTTCAAAACGCTCATGAAAGCTTCCTGCGGCACTTCTACGGTACCCAGCTGGCGCATCCGCTTCTTGCCTTCTTTCTGCTTTTCCAGCAGCTTCTTCTTTCGGGTAATATCGCCGCCATAGCACTTGGCCAGAACGTCCTTCCGAAGAGCCCGAACCGTTTCCCGGGCAATAATCCGGCCGCCGATACAGGCCTGAATGGGCACTTCAAACAGCTGGCGCGGAATCTTCTCCGCCAGTTTTTCCGCCATTTTCCGGGCGCGGCCATAGGCCTTGTCCGCGTGGATAATAAAGGACAGGGCGTCCACCACTTCGCCGTTGAGCATGATATCCAGCTTCACCAGATTGGATTTCTGATAGCCCATCAGCTCATAGTCAAAGGACGCATATCCCCGGGTGCGGGATTTCAGCGCATCGAAGAAGTCATAGATGATCTCGTTCAGGGGCAGCTCATAGTGGATGTCTACCCGGTCTGCATCCAGATATTTCATATCCCGGAAAACGCCGCGGCGCTCCTGACACAGTTCCATAATACTGCCCACATACTCGCTGGGGGAATAAATATGGGCTTCCGCCATAGGCTCCTCCGCCTTGGCAATCAGCGTCGGGTCGGGGTAATTGGTGGGATTGTCCACGGCAATCATTTCCCCGTCGGTTTTGGTGATGTGATAGACCACACTGGGGGCCGTGGTGACCAGATCCAGATTGTATTCCCGTTCCAACCGCTCCTGTAAAATCTCCATATGGAGCAGCCCCAGAAAACCGCAGCGGAAACCAAAGCCCAAGGCAATGGAGGTTTCCGGCTCAAAGGTCAGAGCCGCATCATTGAGCTGGAGTTTTTCCAGTGCGTCCCGCAGATCGCTGTAGCGAGCGCCGTCTGCCGGATAAATACCGCAGAACACCATGGGCTGTACGGCACGGTAACCGGGCAGGGGCTCGGCTGCCGGACGGCTTGCCAGGGTGACGGTATCGCCGACCCGGGCTTCCCGGACATTTTTAATGGAAGCGGCAATATAGCCCACTTCACCGGCGGACAGCTCCGAAGCCGGTTCCAGAGAGGTAGCCCGAAGATAGCCGCATTCCACCACGGTAAACTCACTGCCCACCGCCATCATGCGGATGGTGTCGCCGGGATGGACACAGCCTTCCTTAATGCGGACATAGACGATGACGCCCTTATAGGCATCGTAATAGGAATCGAAAATCAGCGCCTGCAAGGGAGCCTCCGGGTCACCGGTGGGAGCGGGCACATCCTGCACAATGCGTTCCATGACCTGATCGATATTGATGCCCTGTTTTGCGGAAATCCGGGGCGCATCCTGAGCGGGAATTCCGATGACATCCTCCACCTCGTTGGCTACCCGGTCCGGGTCAGCGCTGGGCAGGTCGATTTTATTGATGACGGGCACCAGCTCCAATCCGGCGTCCACTGCCAGATAGGTGTTAGCCAGCGTCTGGGCTTCAATGCCCTGAGAAGCGTCCACTACCAGCACGGCGCCCTCACAGGCTGCCAGCGAGCGGGACACCTCATAGTTAAAGTCCACATGGCCGGGAGTGTCGATGAGGTTAAAGACATAATCCTCCCCATCCTGTGCCCGATAGACCAGCGTCACGGCGTGGGCCTTGATGGTAATGCCCCGTTCCCGCTCCAAATCCATATTATCCAGCAGCTGGTCCTCCATATTCCGCAGGGCGACCGCCTGGGTCTGTTCCAGAATCCGGTCTGCCAGCGTGCTTTTTCCGTGGTCAATGTGAGCAATAATGCTGAAATTGCGAATTTTATCCTGTGGCACTGCCAATGCAAATCACCTGTTCTTTCCGGTAAATTCAATTCGTTATAATCAGAATCAGTATAGCATATCCCGGGAGAAAAGGGCAAGAAAAAAACACGGGAAACCGGTTCAGTCTCCTGTGTTTTCCTCTTCTGACAGGTTGTTTTCCGAAAAAACCGGATCATTCCCGGCGGTTTCCCCGGCTCCCCACTGGTTTCTTTCCAGAATCAGCGGGTCTTCTGCCAGATTTTCAAACAGCCGATTCCGCTGAATGGCATACTTCAACGTCATACCGGTACCGCTTTTTTTCCGGGTCATATAAAACAGGCAAAAGTCGCTTTCATCCACCAGACGCTGGTTCCGCTTCCGGTAACAGCCGGGGGAATATTTCTCACCACAGACATATTCCTTCCGATCCGCTAACTTCAGCACAGAATAATATTCCTCTTGCTCTTTTGGGCTCCAGCTTTCTGCCTGTTCACAAAAAGGCAGAATCATCCGCAGCTCCAGCCGGGGATTCTCTTTTTTCAGTTCCAGCACTATTTGAGCCGCCATCAGGTCAAATCCCTTTGCTCCGCCGGAACAGAAGCAATAGAGTCCGCATTTTATCAAAAACCGGATTTCCCGTTCCAGCGCTTCCCGCAGGGGCTCCCGCACATCCTTGGGAATGACCCTGTGTCCGGAAAAGCAGCAGGTTTCAAACCGCACCCCCGTCACCTCCCGTGTCTTTTGGGTTCTATTGTACCACACCAAACACAACAGGGGCAACGGATGTCCGGAAACCTTTCTGCCAACGGAAAAACTTATACCAGCGCTTTGCCCAGCATTTTGCAGGCTTCCACCCCGTCCTCGTCGGGGGCTTCGTTGCAGATGACACTGTCACAGGCCAGCACGGCGCCATCAGCGGTGCAGATCTGTTCCCAATTGCGCATCCACTCGCCGTCGCCCCAGCCATAAGAACCGAACAGGGCAATCCTTTTGCCGGAGAGCATGGGTTCGCACTCGGTAAACATAGGCTCAAACTCGCTCTCTTCCAGCTGTTCCGCACCCATGGACGGGCAGCCAAAGGCCACCGCGTCAAAGGCTCCCATCTGTTCCGGGCTGAAATCCACGGCTTCAAACACTGTGACCTCTGCTCCGGCCTGAGAAGCCCCTTCGGCCACAGCCTCCGCCATTGCCTGTGTATTGCCTGTCCCGCTCCAATAAACCACTGCAATTTTGCTCATAATACTCTCTCCTTTATAATAGATATCGATACCTTTTATGATGCCACTGTCAGCTGATCCAGACTCTTTTTCCCGTCCTGATACAGCCGCAGATAGACTTCCCTGCACTTTTTGAACCGGGCAAACTGCCGGACTGCCTGCTCCGGGTCGCCGTACACCTTCCAGCAGCCCACACACTTGCAGTTTTTTCCCCGGTTTTCAATAAAACCCTCTACGTCCTCCGGCGGATATCCCAGAAACAGGCCGATTTCATGGGGAAACTCCCCGCTTTCCGACAGCCGTTTTTTCAGCGTTTCCAGCGCCTGACGGGGATTTTCACACCGGTAGCCCTCCCGGCAGAGCCGCTCCCGGGCCAGACACTGGCACAAATCCCGCCGGAGCCGGCTTTCCCGGTACAAATAAACCAGCAGGCTGTTCCCCCGATCCCGGAGAATTTCCAGAGAAACTCCTTTCCGCGCCAGAATCGGCAGCCAGTCCTCCAACAGAC
>CAJMOI010000083.1 GCA_905215105.1 uncultured bacterium | reverse complement strand
CCGGTGGAAGAGTACCTGCTGCAAATCACCGCCGCCACCCGCAGTCATGACCGGATTCGTCTGGGTGTCAGCCCCCGTGGTTCTCTGGCGCTGATGCGTGCCGCCCAGGCACTGGCTGCCATTTCCGGCCGGGACTATGTGCTGCCCGATGATGTCAAGGCCATGTGCTGCGACGTGCTGAGCCATCGAATTCTGTGCAAAGGCTCTCATCTGTCCCAGGGAGCAGACGCATCCCAAAAAATCCTGCTGGAAATTCTGGAACAGGTTCCCGCTCCCATTGAAAACCGGCCGTAAGGGGGAATCCCGATGGAATTTCTGGCCATTGTGCTGATTCTGCTGGCAGTCATCGCCGCAGAAAAATACGTATATCAAAAATATGCCTTTTCCCGGCTGGAATATCATTGCCGGTTCAGCGCCGCCGAAGTGTTTGAAGGCGATGAAATCACCCTGATTGAAGAGGTATCCAACAACAAGCTTTTACCTCTTCCCTGGCTGAAAGCGGAACTGACCACCTCCAAATGGCTGGATTTTGCCGGTTCCCAGTCCCTTGTGACCGAGGAAACCCGGTTCGTGCCCAGCTTTTTTCTGTTAAAAAGCCACCATCGGGTCGTGCGGAGCTGGAAAGTCAAGTGCCTGAAACGGGGTGTGTTTCATCTGGAAAAGGGCGTGCTCATTTCCACTGACCTGCTGGGAACCTGTTCCGTGTCTTTGCCGGTGGAAATTCACGCAGAAGTCACCGTGCTGCCCAAACCGGCAGACATGGAACTGGGATTTCGCAGTGTTCACAGCGATTCCGGCCCGGTGATTGTCCGGCGGCATCTGCTGCCAGACCCCTTTCTCATTGCCGGTGTCCGGGAATATGTGGAAGGGGAACCCATCAGCCATGTTCACTGGCTGGCTACCGCCAGAACCGGACGGCTGATGGTTCACAACAACGAGTACAGCGCCAATCAGACACTGACGGTGGTGCTCAATGTCCAGTCCCGCTCCACGGAAAAATACGTATTGGACATTGACAAAATTGAAATCGGAATCCGGGTCTGCGCCGGGTTTCTGGACGACACCCTGCGCAGCGGCATTCCCGTCCGGCTGATTGCCAATGCCTGCCCCGATGAAAACGGGGAACCGGCTGTCACCGGTTGTTTCTGGGGCAAGGAGCACATTCTGGACTGTCTGCGGCTTCTGGCCCGTATGCCGCTGGAAAGCAGCGAGCATTTTCCCCTGTTCCTGCGGGATGTGTGCAGCCGGTTTTCCAGCAGTGACCTGGTGCTGGTGACCGCTTATCTCAACGAGGATATCTACGATTTTGCCCGGGAACAGCAGCTGCTGGGCGTACGGGTCAAAATGATATATCTGGCTCATCTGCTGCCGGAAACTGTGCCGCCTGATTTGGAAATCTATCAATATTGTGAGGAGGAAACGGATTCATGAAATCGGAGCAACCAAAACGGAACCTTCTGTTTCCGGCTATACGTTTGTTTTCTCTTCTGGGTCTGAGTTTGCTCACTCTTCCCTTTTTGCTCCCTTACTTCCTGCTTTTCCCCTTTGATGCACCAGTTCAATCCCTGATGCTTATGCAGCTATTGTGTACAGTGCTGTGTTTTGTGGGAGTGGGCGCCAGTGCTCTGTCTCAGCGGTTTTCTCATCGCTTTTCCTGGATGGGAGACCTGCTGACCACTCTGCTGGGAATTTGTATCGCCATTGCAGGAAGCTTTTTGATTCCCCAGTGGTTTACTATTTCCGATTGGTCCATGGTTCCTTCCTGGATTTTGTCCATACCGGGATTCTTTTTGATTTTCCCCTGGATACTGGGAACCCGGGCGCAGGGGAAAATTTATTCTGATTTGCTCAATCGGGGCTCTATGACCTGTTATATGGTCACTTCTCTGATAGGGTCCATTTTGTTCTGGTGGAACCATCGGGAATTCCCCCTGTTGTTTTACGGTGTTGGGCTGCTGGTGCTGGCCGCCGCCTTCGGACTCAGCCGGAATCAGGGAAATCTGGACTTTCTCATGGCCCGGCGAGGCCACGATTTCGCCAGCCTTCCCGCTCGAATCCGATATTACAATATCCGGCTGCTGGCAGTGCTTCTGGTCATTTTGTGTGCTGCGGCCATTTTTATCCGCCCCATTACCTCCGGCTGTCTTGCACTGCTGGAAATCATCAAGAACTTGCTGGGCGGTTTGATCGGGCTGTTGCTCTCTATATTTTCCTCTTCAGGAGGACAGAGCGAAGCGCAACAACCCCAGTCTACCCCCACTCCCACTCCGATTCTGGAAGGTACCAGCTGGGCCGGATGGCAGATTCTCACCTTTCTGATTGTCCTCGCTGCCGTAGTGGTACTGCTGTTCAATCTGAAAAAAATTCTGATAGCCCTGCTTCGTGTTTTCCGGAATTTGCTGGAACGTCTGGCTGCCCTGTTCAGCCGGGAACAGTTTGGCGGCCGATATGACGGGGAAAGCGAGTATTATGTAGATGAAGACGTAGCTCTGAAACCGGAGGTGTCTGGTGATAATCTGCTTTCAGAGAGGCAGAAACGGCGGCTGTGGCGAAAACAGAAACGCCGGTTTCAGAAAATGGAGGACAGCCCGGAAAAATTGCTGCTGGGTTATGAACTGGCGGTACAGGCCATGAAAATGAAACCGCCGAAGTTTTCTCTGAAAAACAGCGACACACCGCTGGAAATTGCAGAAAAGGCCGCCAAATCCCTTCGCTCTCCCGGAATTTTCCGAATTACAGACGATTACAATGCCAACGCTTATGGCGGAGCTGAACGGACTTCTGCCCTGCCGCAGCTTCGACAAATGCTGGATGAATTGGAACAGGATAAAGGATAAACTTTATAGGATTTCCGACTGGCAATCAACCAAAACTCCCCGATTTCAGAGTCAGAAATCGGGGAGTTTTTACTAAGAGTAAGGAACTTACTGCATAATACAAAACAGGAATGGGTTCGCTGATGTTGTACCATTCCTGTTTCAATTCAATCTTTTGTTATATACATAAAAACTGCCGTTTACAGCACTTTGGAGAGGAAATCCTGCAAGCGGGCATTTTTCGGGTTGGTAAAGAATTCCTCGGGCGGTGCTTCTTCCAGCACATTGCCCTGGTCCATAAACAGCACCCGGGTGGCAACCTCACGGGCAAAACCCATTTCGTGGGTAACTACGACCATGGTCATGCCTTCGTCTGCCAGCTGTTTCATAACCTGAAGCACTTCTCCGACCATTTCCGGGTCAAGTGCAGAAGTCGGCTCGTCAAACAGCATCACATCGGGCTTCATAGCCAGCGCACGGACAATGGCAATACGCTGTTTCTGTCCACCGGAAAGCTGATTGGGATAGGCATCGGCCTTTTCTGCCAGACCCACCCGGGCCAGCAGCTGCATAGCCAGCTCATCGGCTTCTTTCTGACTCATCAATTTCAGATGAACGGGAGCCAGGGTGATATTCTTCTTTACCGTCAAATGGGGGAACAGATTGAAATGCTGGAACACCATGCCCATTTTCTGACGAAGTCTGTTGATATCGCACTTGGGATCGGTGATGTTCTCCCCCTCGAACCAGATTTCGCCGCCAGTGGGAACTTCCAACAGATTCAGGCACCGGAGAAAGGTACTTTTGCCGGAACCGGAAGGACCAACAACCACGACTTTCTCGCCTTTTTTGATTTCCTGATTGATGCCGCAGAGCACCTTATTTTCGCCAAACGCTTTTTCCAGATTCTTAACGGATATCACTCTTACGCAGCCTCCTCTCAAAGCAGCCCAACAGGCTGGTCAGGCCAATCACCAGCACCAGATACACCACACCGGCGCTGATCAGCGGGATAAAGGACTCATATGTAGTGGTACGGATAATATCGGAACCCTTGGTCAAGTCGTGAATTCCGATATAGCCGGCAACCGAGGTTTCCTTGAGCAGGGCAATAAACTCGTTGCCCAGAGCAGGCAGCACGTTTTTCAGCGCCTGAGGGAAAATGATCTTGAACATCGTGGTGGTCTGGGTCAGGCCGAGAGAACGTCCTGCTTCCATCTGGCCCTTGTCCACAGACAGGATACCGGTACGGATGACCTCTGCCACATAGGCACCGGAGTTGATACCGAAAGCAATGCAGGCAACCGTCACACCGTTGGTGATATTGGTGAGGATGGCGTAATACATAATCATCAGCTGCAGAATCATGGGCGTTCCGCGGATGACCGTCAGATAGAAACTGCCGATTACGTCCAGCACCTTTAAAATAACCTTCAGTACAACATTGCGGGGATTAAAGACTTTTGCCTTGATCATGGCGATGATGGTACCGATTACCGTACCCATCAGAATTGCACAGACCGTAATCAGCAGCGTGTTGCCAAGGCCCCAGAAAATCTGCATATACCGGTCATCCACAATCATGGTCTGATAAAATTTTTCGACAAAATTTGTCAGCCATTCCAACATGAGCTTTCCTCCTTACCAAAAATAACAGGAGGCGGCAGAGTGTCTGTTCTGCCGCCTCTGGTTGCAAACATTATTCGCCGATATACTTGGTCAGCAGCTCGTCCATTTCGCCGCTTTCCTCCATGTCAGCCAGAACCTTATTCACCAGGTCCTGCATCTCCTTATCCCCCTTGGGAACAGCGATTGCATACTTTTCACCGGTGAGCTCGTCTTCCAGCTTCATGATCTTGTCGGCATTCTTTTCCACCAGCTTGTTGGCCGGGAAATCATCCATTACCACAGCATCCAGACGGCCGGTGATCATATCGTTTACGGCATCGACGAAGGAGTTGTAGCGCTTGACTTCCTTCACGCCCACATTGTTCTCGCCGTCTTTGTCGGTCACATAGGTGTCAGCGGTGGTACCGGTCTGAACACCGACAACCTTGCCCTTCAGATCCTCGGGCTTTGCCACAGAGGAGCCTTCCTTCATCACCAGGATGGACTGAGTAGCGGAAAAATACTCATTGGAGAAGTCCACGTTTTCCAGACGCTCGGGGGTGATGGACATACCGGCAGCAGCAAAGTTTGCCTTACCGGTGGTGATTTCTGCAATCACGGACTCAAACTTCACGTCGTGGATTTCCAGCTCAACGCCCAGCTCGTCGGCGATCTTCTGGGAAATCTCGATGTCGATGCCCTTATAGTCGGTGCCATCGATATACTCGAAGGGCTCAAACTGTGCGTTGGTCGCCATGATAATTTTACCGGAGGCCTTGATTTTGTCGATGGAGCTTTCACCAGCGGTGCTGGTAGTGGAGCTCTCGCCAGTGGTATCGCTGGCAGCAGGTGCAGAAGTGCAGGCGGCCATACCCATCATCATGCCGGCAGCCAGAAGCAGGGCGGCCAGTTTCTTCATTTTTTTCATAATTGAATACCCCTTTTCCGCTGCAAGGCTTTTCCGGAGCATTCCGGCCGTCGTTGCAGCAATCATACTGTCTGAAACCGATTATAACGCATAAACATACAGAAAGCAAGCAGTTTCATGAATAAACTTTCCGGTTTTTTCCGGGAAAAACTGGTGGGAATTCGTGTGATTTATACAGAATTCCCCTGATTTTTCTCTTGGGGAAACAAATCGGGAAAGACTGCCCGCCAATTTTCAGGAGAAGGCAAAGCCACGGTCTGTTTTACAGACATTCCCTGTTCTGCTTTCAGAAACGAAACCGATTGACAGCACAGCGCCTGTTGGGAAAGAAATTCCCGGCTTCCGCCATACAGGTCATCTCCGGCCAGCGGATGCCCGATAGATGCCATATGCACCCGGATCTGGTGGGTCCGTCCCGTTTCCAGCCGGAAAGAGATCAGCGTGTGAGTTCCATCGTTTGCAAGAGCTTTCCAGTGGGTCACTGCCGGAACTGGTGCTTCAGCAGCTTCCCCGGTGCTCCGCCGAATTCGACTGCCCGGTTCCAGACCGATAGGCAATTTTACAGTGCCTTCCCCTGTCAGGATTCCCTGACAAATCCCGCGATATTCCTTTTCTACCGTTGCCGGAAGCACAGCGGCGGTATAACCGTCTTTTGCCAGCAAAATCACACCGGTGGTATCCCGGTCCAGACGATACAGAGGACGGAAAGCAAAGGCCGGACGGTTTTCCCGCAGGAGCCAGCCGGAAAAGGCATTGAGCAGACTATCCCGATCATGGCCCGGCGAAGGATGCACCGGCATTCCGGCGGGCTTATTGACCGCTACCAGCCGCTCATCCTCATATATCACTGGAAACGGTAAATTTTCCGCCGGTGCTTCCGTTTCTCCCGATGGGGGAAACAATTCCACCACGTCTCCGGTGTGAATGGGTTCGATGACATACACCGGCTTTCCGTTGAGCTGAATTCCACCGTCCACCCGTTTTAATCTAGCCAGCAGACGGGCCGTCACACCGGCTTCCCGCCGAAGAAAGTGTTTGAGCAGTGCGCCATCCCATTGAGGCGGCACCGTAAAACGCAAAGGCTCCATCAATGATTGCGATTAGCCAGCGTCACGGCAAAGTCTGCCAGCTCTTTTCCCTTTTCGCCAAAAACAGAAAGGGCGTTGACTGCTGCACTGGTCAGCTGCTCCACAGTCTCCCGGGCTTTCTCCACGCCCAGCAGGCTCACATAGGTACTCTTTCCCCGTTCGGAGTCCATGCCGGTATTTTTGCCCAACAGAGACACGTCTCCGGTCACGTCCAGCAAGTCATCCACAATCTGGAACGCCAGCCCCACAGACCGAGCATAGACATCGGCAGCCTGCATCTGTTCCCCGTTGGCTCCGGCAATGATGCAGCCCATCCGGCAAGCGGCCAGAATCAGGGCGCCGGTTTTTCCCTCATCCATTTTTTGCAGCACTTCCAGGGAAACCTGCTTGTCCTCGGATTCCAGATCGATGATCTGGCCGCCCACCATTCCCCGGGAACCGGCGGCTCTGGCCAGCTCTCCGGCGGCACGGGCTGCACGGTCAGCCCCTACTGCCCGGATGCTGTCGGGGGAAAGCATGGTTTCAAAGGCCAGCGTCAGCAGCGCATCGCCTGCCAGCAGGGCCGTCGCTTCACCGTACACTTTGTGATTGGTAGGTTTGCCCCGGCGGAGGTCGTCGTCGTCCATACAGGGCAGGTCATCGTGAATCAGCGAATAGGAATGAACCATTTCCAACGCACAGGCAAAGGGCATAGCCTGTGCAGGATTTCCGCCGCAAATCCGACAGAATTCCAGTACTAGCTGGGGCCGGATACGCTTTCCGCCGGCCATCAGGCTGTATTCCATGCTTTCAAACAGCTTCTTCCGCAGGTCGTTCTCTTTGGGAAGATATTTTTTCAGCGCACTTTCAATTTCCTGTATTTCCAGTGTATTCATGATTCTTTCTCCTGTTTCCCATTGATATTGGGGTAATGCAGCAGAGAGTATCGATTCTGCTGGGGCTTGCTGTGATGTTACTCCGCAGCCTGTTCCAGCTTTGTGATTTCGGTAATCTTCTGCTCTGCATTTTGCAGCTTTTCATAGCAGAACGCGGACAATTTTGCCCCCTCTTCAAACAGCTTCAGGGAACCGTCCAGCGTCTCCTCCCCGCTTTCCAGCCGGGTGACAATTTCTTTCAGCTTTTCAAGAGCCTCTTCATAGCTCATTTTACGATTCATCAGGTTCCTCCTTCTCCGTTCTCCGTACACAGCGGGCTTCTCCATCCATAAAGCGCAGGCGGAAAGTTTCCCCTTCCTGTAGTTCCGACACACTGCGGATGGGTTCTCCAGCCTCTGTCTGCGCCAGTGTATAACCGCGGCTCAGCACTTTCAAGGGGCTAAGGCCATCCAGCATCCTGGTCAACCGGGAAAGCTCCTCTTTCCCACGGCTCACAGAAAGAGAAACCCCAGCTGTCAGCCGCCGGGTCAGATGTTCCAGCTCGTCTTTTTCCCGCCGTACCGGTTCCAACGGTTCCCGCAGGCAGCGCCGGGCTGTCAGGGAATCCAGCTCCAGTTTTTTCCGGGAAAGCAGCCCGTTCAGGTCTGTTTTCAGGGTGTACCAGGCCGACTCCACCAGCATTTTCTCTTCCATCTGGTCGGGAACTGCCAGTTCTGCGGCGGCGCTGGGCGTTGGAGCCCGCAAGTCCGCCACAAAATCACAGATGGTAAAGTCCGTCTCGTGTCCCACA
Organism: uncultured bacterium; assembly: GCA_905215105.1. Classification (GTDB taxonomy): domain Bacteria; phylum Bacillota; class Clostridia; order Oscillospirales; family Acutalibacteraceae; genus Heritagella_A. The sequence continues at coordinate 73 of CAJMOI010000083.1, read as the reverse complement.
GCGGAAATCACCGGAACTTTGGAAGCCGCCACGGCACGGGCAACATTCTCTTCGTTAAAGGCCCAGAGGTCAT
>CAJMOI010000082.1 GCA_905215105.1 uncultured bacterium | reverse complement strand
CCATCGCCGACAATGTGGGCGACAACGTGGGCGACGTGGCCGGCATGGGCGCGGATCTGTATGAATCCTATGTGGGGGCTATTCTGGCAACCTTTGCGCTGGGTGCTGCCGCCTATACCGGCACGGACAAGGGATGGAGCGCCATGCTGCTGCCCCTGGCCATTGCTGTGGTGGGCGTGCTCTGTTCTCTGCTGGGCTCTTTTCTCATTCGCACCAAAGAAGGCGCTTCCCAGCGGGAGCTGTTGGGGGCATTGCGCAAGGGTACCTACAGCGCCACCCTGTTGGCGGCGGTTCTGGCGGCTCCCCTGACCTGGTTCATTCTGGGGGATATGGGCGTGTATTTCGCCATTCTGGCCGGAATGCTGGCGGGCGTTGCCATCGGCTATTTCACCGAGTACTACACCTCCGATACCTATAAGCCCACCCAAAAGTTGGCTGATTCCACTGAGACCGGCGCAGCCACTACCATTATCGGCGGTATTTCCCTGGGAATGCTCTCCACCGCCGCGCCGGTGATTATCGTGGGCATTGCCATTATCGTGTCGTTCCTGGCGGCTGGCGGTTCCCTGAATACCGCCGACGCCCAGACCTATGAAGCCAGCTTCAGCCGCGGCCTGTACGGAATCGGCATTGCGGCGGTGGGTATGCTCTCTACCCTTGGCATCACGCTGGCAACGGACGCCTATGGCCCTGTGGCTGATAATGCAGGCGGCATCGCGGAAATGAGCGGTCTGGGCGAGGAAGTCCGCAGCCGCACCGACGCGCTGGATTCTCTGGGCAACACCACCGCCGCCACCGGCAAGGGCTTTGCCATCGGTTCCGCTGCCCTGACGGCGCTGGCACTGCTGGTTTCCTATGTGGATGTGGTCAAGGGAAAGACCACCATCGACCTGTCTCTGACCAATCCGGCGGTGCTGGTGGGCATTTTCCTGGGAGCCATGCTGACCTTTATTTTCGCGGCTCTGACCATGAGCGGCGTACAGCGGGCGGCCCAGTCCATTGTGGTGGAAGTCCGCCGCCAGTTTAAGGAAATCAAAGGCATTATGCAGGGCAAGGCCGACCCGGACTATGCTTCCTGTGTGGATTTGTGCACCCGGGGCGCGCTCCATGAAATGGTGCTCCCCTCTCTGCTGGCCATTGTGGTGCCCATTGTCACCGGCTGCATTCTGGGCGTGGAAGCCGTGGTGGGTCTGCTGGGCGGCGTGACGGTCACCGGTTTTGCCGTGGCGGTGTTCATGTCCAACGCAGGCGGCGCATGGGACAATGCGAAGAAGTACATTGAATCGGGAAAACACGGCGGCAAAGGCTCCGACTGTCACAAAGCCGCCGTCATTGGCGACACCGTAGGCGATCCCTTCAAGGATACCTCCGGTCCCTCCCTGAATATCCTCATCAAGCTGGTGTCCACCGTGTCCATTGTGTTCTCCGGGCTGGTGATCACCGTCAGCCAGTTTTTACTGGGATAATCGTTCCGGGATTTTTTGAAAACAACCGGCAAAAGGCGCGGGCTTTTCCTGTACCTTTTGCCGGTTTTGTGTTATGATAAAAGATACCAGTGAAATCACACGCGCCCAAAGGACGCGGCAAAGAAAGGCAGTGAGATCTGTGGACAGCAGACTGGAACGATTCTATCAAAGTCTGGAAGGAAAAACCGTGGCCTTCTGCGGCATCGGCCGGAGCCACGAGGAAATGATTCGGATATTCTGTGAAAAGGGCGCCGTGGTCACCGTCCGCGACCGTCGGAACCGGGAAGCTCTGGGCGATACCGCCGAAAAGCTGGAGCGCTGGGGCGCCCGGCTGATTCTGGGCGAAAATTATCTGGGAAACTTACACGAGGACATCATCCTGCGCACGCCGGGCATGAAATTCACTTTGCCGGAGCTGGAGGCCGCACGGGAAGCGGGCAGCGCCGTTACCAGCGAAATGGAGCTGTTCTTTGAGTTCTGCCCCTGCAAGATTTACGGCATTACCGGCAGCGACGGCAAAACCACCACCACCAGCGTCATTGCCGAGCTGCTGTCGGCGGCGGGCAAAACCGTCCATCTGGGCGGCAATATCGGAAAACCCCTGTTCCCCCAGCTGGAAACCATCCGGCCCGAGGATGTGGCCGTGGCGGAGCTGTCCAGCTTCCAGCTGATTTCCATGCGCCGCAGCCCCGATGTGGCGGTGGTCACCAATGTGTCCCCCAACCATCTGGACATCCACAAGGATATGGACGAATATGTGCTGGCCAAAATGAACGTGTTCCTCCATCAGAACGCTTTCGGAAAAGCTGTGTTCAACGAGGACAACGACATCACTCTGGGCTTTGTTTCCGAGGCCAGAGGCCAGGCGCTGACCTTCAGCCGTCAGAAACAGGTGCCCAACGGCGCCTGGGTGGACGACGAGGGCTTTATCCGCATGAACGACACCCGGGTGATGCGGGCGGAAGATATCAAAATTCCCGGCCTGCACAATCTGGAAAACTATCTGGCGGCCATCTGTGCTGTCTGGGGCGATGTGCCGGTGGAAGTCATCCGGAAAGTGGCTACCACCTTCTCCGGCGTGGCCCATCGGGCAGAGCTGGTGCGGGTGCTGGACGGCGTGGCCTATTACAACGACTCCATTGCATCCAGCCCCACCCGTACCGTGAAGGGCATGCTGTCCCTGTTCCCCCAGAAAATCATCCTCATTGCCGGCGGCTATGACAAGCACATCCCCTATGATTCCATGGGGCCGGAAGTGGTCCGCAAGGTCAAGACCCTGATTCTCATGGGCGACACCGCCGACAAGATTGAAGCCGCCGTGCGGAAAGCGCCGGAATACCGGGACGGAGCCCCGGCCATTGTCCGCGCCGATTGCATGAAGACCGCGGTTTCTCTGGCGGAAGAGCTGTCCGCTGCCGGGGATATTGTGGCCCTTTCTCCTGCCAGCGCCAGCTTTGATATGTACACCGATTTTGAAGCCCGGGGCAACGATTTCAAACGCCTGGTCATGGCACTGTAACCCGATTGTTTCCACAGGGGCGCGCTTGTGTGCGCCCCTCTGATTCTGTCCAAAAGGAGACCGATTTTATGGGAATGACACTGAATAAAGAATTACCCCTGCCTGCCCGGCTGAAAGAGGAAATCCCCCTTTCTCCCGAGCTGGCGGAAATCAAAGCCCGGCGGGACGAGGAAATCCGCGCCGTATTCACCGGGGAATCCGACCGGTTTCTGGTGATTGTGGGGCCCTGCTCCGCCGACAACGAGGACGCCGTGTGCGAATACGTTTCCCGGCTGGCCAAAGTCAGCGAGAAGGTCTCCGACCGGCTGATTCTGATTCCCCGCATTTACACCAACAAGCCCCGCACCACCGGCGAGGGCTATAAGGGAATGCTGCACCAGCCGGAACCGGACAAGGCTCCCGACCTGTTGGGCGGCATTATCGCCATTCGGAAAATGCACCTGCGGGCCATTGCGGAAACGGGGCTCACCGCCGCCGACGAAATGCTGTACCCCGAAAACCGCAGCTATCTGGACGACATCCTGTCCTATGAGGCCATTGGCGCCCGCTCTGTGGAAAACCAGCAGCACCGGCTCACGGCCAGCGGCATGGATATTCCCGTGGGCATGAAAAACCCCACCAGCGGCGACTTTTCCGTGATGCTCAACTCCGTCACCGCTGCCCAGTGGCCTCACACCTTCATTTATCGGGGCTGTGACGTGACCACCGACGGCAACGATCTGGCCCACGTCATTCTCCGGGGCGGTGTGGACAAGTACGGCACCTGTGTGCCCAACTATCACTATGAGGATCTGGTGCGGCTGCTAGAGCAGTATGAAAAGCGGGAGCTGAAAAATCCCGCCGCCGTCATCGACGCCAACCACTCCAACTCCAACAAGCAGTACAAAGAGCAGATCCGCATTGTCAGCGAAGTCCTCCACAGCCGCCGGTATCACCCCGGCCTGAAAAAGCTGGTGAAGGGCGTGATGATTGAAAGCTATCTGGAAGAGGGCAATCAGCCCATTACCGACCACCGGGTTTTCGGAAAATCCATCACCGACCCCTGCCTTGGCTGGGACGACACGGAGAAGCTGCTGTATCAGATTGCAGAGTCGGTGTAATTCCGGGGGCGCGCATGGCGCGTCCGTTATTACCGGATGGATGCAGATTTACGGGCGGTTAATAATCGCCCCTACATTCTCCTTTGATTCACTTAACAACCCAGAAAGGAACAGAACCTGACATGAAAGACCATCCCTATTTTCACATAAACGACGCCATCCGCCGGGCGGCAGAGGAGACCATGAAGGACATCGCCCCCGCCATGGCCCGGATTGAGGAAATGCAGAACTATAACCAGCAGAAAATGCTGGCCGCCTTTATTGAAGCCGGCGTCAGCGAAAGCCACTTTGTTTCCTCCACCGGCTATGGCTACGGCGACCGGGGCCGGGACGCCCTAGATCAGGTGTATGCCTCTGCGCTGGGCGCGGAGGATGCGCTGGTGCGCCACAACTTCGTCAGCGGCACCCATGCCCTGACCGTGGCCCTGTTCGGCGTGCTCCGTCCCGGCGACGTGATGCTCAGCGTTACCGGAATGCCCTATGATACCCTGCGGGGCGTCATCGGTCTGACCGGAGACGGCAACGGCTCTTTGAAGGAGTTCGGCATCGAATACCGGCAGATCGACCTGTGTGAAGACGGAACCCCCGATTATGACGCCATGGAGCGGGAAATCAACCCGGGTATCAAAATGGTGTATATCCAGCGCTCCCGGGGCTACAGCCTGCGGCCGTCCCTGTTTGTGGAGGACATCGAGCGGATTGCAGCCATTGCCAAGAAGAAAGCCCCGGACTGCATCGTCATGGTGGACAACTGCTACGGCGAATTTGTCCAGGCCGACGAGCCGGTTTCCCACGGTGCAGATCTGATGGCCGGTTCTCTCATTAAAAACCCCGGCGGCGGCATTGCGCCCACCGGCGGCTATATTGCCGGACGGAAGGACTTGGTGGAGAGCTGTGCATACCGGCTGACCACCCCCGGATTGGGCAAGGAAGTGGGCTGCACGCTGGGCAATAACCGGGAGCTGTTCATGGGCGCGTTCCATGCACCTCATGTCACCGGCGAAGCCCTGAAAACTGCGGCCTTTACTGCCGGACTGTTCCAGCGTCTGGGCTATGACGTAACGCCCCGCCCCGATGAGCCCAGAGCCGATATCATTCAGGCCGTGCTGCTGCGGGAAAAAGAGGCGCTGATTGCCTTCTGTCAGGGAATGCAGAAGGGCGCTCCGGTGGATTCCTTTGTGGTTCCGGAACCCTGGGATATGCCCGGTTATGACTGTCAGGTGATTATGGCGGCGGGTGCGTTCACGTTGGGCGCTTCCATTGAGCTGTCCGCCGATGCGCCTCTGCGGGAGCCTTTTGCAGCGTGGATGCAGGGCGGCTTGAATTTCCACAGCGGACGGCTTGGCGCCATGCTGGCGGCACAGTCCATGGTGGAGAAAGGCGTGCTGCACCTGTAATGCAGTTGTAAGATTGCGCGTGGAAACAGGCTGGAATTGGTAGGGGTGAACCCGCGACCATACGGAGTCCAGAGGGCGCCGTGTGCCAGTGGCACACAATAAGGCGCCGACCGAGCCGGCAGGCGAGACCTTAGTCCCTTTGGCGCGGTCTGGGGCGCGGAGCCCCAGAAATGCGAAGCGCAAGCGAGCCCATAAAAAATCATTGTTTTCACTCAGCAGCAAGAGCTGCCGGAGGCAGCGCGAGCAAATAGAGCGCTACACTAAAACATGGAGAAGACCAATCTGCACCCAACCCCAAGAGCCGCCATGGGCGGCGCGAGGGCTGACGGGGAGATATCTTTCAAAATGGAGCAGGTACTTTCCAGCATTTACTCAAGTTCCATATTAAAAACAAACAGCGACCCGGAATCCTCCGGATCGCTGTTTTTTATTCCTGTATGGAAACAGGAGCGTTTATTTTTCTTCTTCGTCTTCCTGATCCTTTGTTTCGTCTTCGTGGCTGACGTCCTTGACAATCAGGATTTTGCTGACCCGGCGATCCTCCACCTCTTCCACGGTGAAGGTCAGGCTTTTCAGGGTGACGGAGGGACGTTCGCCGGGCTTGGGAATTTTGCCCAGCAGCTCCACCACCAGGCCGGCAATGGTGTCATAGTCCCCTTCCGGCAGGTGTACCTGCAGCAAATTGGAAATCTCGTCGATGGAGGTGCTGCCGTCTACGGTAAAGGCGTTTTCGCTGACCCGGAAAATCTCCTGTTCCTCGTCGTCATATTCGTCCTGAATGTTGCCCACAATGGACTCCAGCAGGTCTTCCATGGTCACAATGCCTTCGGTGCCGCCGTATTCGTCCACCACAATGGCAATCTGGATATGGCGGGCGGTCATTTCCTCCAGCAGCTCGCTGCAATTCTTGCTTTCCGGCACGAAATAGGCCGGGCGCATGTGGTCGGTGAGCTTCATATCCGGGGGAACCTCGGCAGTGACGTATTTCAGCACGTCCTTCACATAGAAAATGCCCAGAATGGTGTCCAGCTGTTCGTGGAATACCGGCATACGGGAATAGCCCTCTTCCACCGCCAGATGAACGGCTTCGGCCAGGGTCATGGTGTCCTCCACGCCCACCACCTCGGTGCGGTGGGTCATGATTTCACTGACAGCCCGGTCGTCAAACTCGAAGATATTGGAGATCATCTCTCTGGCGCCCTCGTCGATGACGCCTTTTTCCTCGCCTACGTCCACCATCATCAGGATTTCCTCTTCGGTGACGGTTTCCTCGGAATGGTTGGGGTCAATGCCCATGATCCGCAGCACCAGATTGGTGGAGAAGCTGAGGAAGGAAATAAAGGGGCTGAAAATCTTTGCCGTGGCGGAAAGAATGCCCACAAACCGGAAGGAAAGCTGTTCCGCTTTCTGCATGGCGATTTTCTTCGGTACCAGCTCACCCAGCACCAGTGAGAAATAGGACAGCACAATGGTGATGATGATCGTGGACACGCCCACCACCGTGGAGCGGGGGAAGGGCAGGAATGTCAGCTGGTCCGCCAGCAGGTTCGCAAAGCTCTGGGAAGCGGAGGCGGAGGTCAGGAAGCCGGACAGGGTCACGCCGATCTGGATGGTGGAGAGGAAACGGCTGGAATTCTCGGTGAGCTTTACCAGCTTTTTGGCTTTCTTGTTGCCCTCTTCCGCCATCTTTTTCAGCTTGCCGTCGTTTAAGGTAATGACGGCGATTTCGGAAGCGGCAAAAAATCCGTTGACAAGGATGAGCACCAGCAGCAGAATCACGGAGAAAATCGCGTCCTGTGCGGTCATGGAGTCCGCCGCGTTCTGAACGGTGTCGGCGGACGCGGAGAGAAGCTGGAGCATACAGTGGCCTTCTGGTTCGGCAGGCATAGAGATTGGGTCCCCTTTCATGATTTGAATTTTTCACTGTCACGGGAATTTTCCCGTTTTTTCCAGGCAGCCGGAAAAAATCCGAAAACTGCCAGACTATCATGATTTTATTGTACCCTACCATTCCGTTTTCTGTCAACGGTTCAAAAAACGCGGAGAAGGCTCCTGCGGCGGCGCAACCGGGCGCTGGCGGGTTCCCGTTTGCAAAAACGGAGCCACACCGGCGCAAAGTCCCGGTTTTCGGGCCAATTTCAGGGCTGATTGGGGCGGAAATTCCCTAGGGGGCCGGAAGGTTCTTCCAGCGGCCGGAAAAGGACGGGCAGTGTTTTGAACCGGAAAGGGAAAGGGGAGAAGAAATTCGCAGAAAATCCCGATTTCACTTTACAGAATGGGTAAAAAATGATAGAATTTATCTGAATGCAGGGGCTTTTTCAAAGGAACGATTCTGTTTCCGGCGAAAATTCTGTCTGCACTTGGGTTTGCCGCGCCTTTCTGACGGGCGGCCCTGCCAGTCTTTTTGGATTCGGTACTCTAATTTATCCTTAAAGGAGGAAATATTCCCATGGTAAGAACCAAGAAGAGCATGGACGGCAATACCGCTGCTGCGCACGTTGCGTATGCGTTTACGGAAGTTGCCGCCATCTACCCCATCACCCCCTCCAGCCCCATGGCGGATAACGTTGACGTGTGGTCTGCTGCCGGTCAGAAGAACATCTTCGGCACCCAGGTCAATGTTATGGAGATGCAGTCTGAAGCCGGTGCTGCCGGCGCTGTTCACGGCTCTCTGGCCGCTGGCGCTCTGACCACCACCTTCACCGCTTCTCAGGGCCTGCTGCTGATGATCCCCA
>CAJMOI010000081.1 GCA_905215105.1 uncultured bacterium | reverse complement strand
GCAAAAGCGGAAATTTCCGCCTTTGTGCTGGAACGGCTGAAAGCCCGGGAAAAGGATCTGTTTGTGGAAATCACAGACGCCGGCGTGAAGGATCTCATTCTGCCGGGAGAAGTCCGCGAGATTATGAATACAGTGCTGCTGGCGGAGAAGCGGGCACAGGCCAACGTCATCACCCGCCGGGAAGAAATCGCCTCCACCCGCTCCCTGCTGAACACTGCCCGACTGATGGAAGAAAACCAGACGCTGTATAAGCTCAAGGAGCTGGAATATATGGAGCGCATCTGTGAAAAAGTGGGGAATATCAATCTCGGCGGAAGCGGAGACGCTCTTTCCCAGCTGATGGCGCTTTTGACCCGGCAGGCATCGTAAAGAAAGCAAAAAATACCGCCGCAGTGATTGGCTGCGGCGGAGAAAGGAGAGATTTGTTATGATAGAAATTCAGGGAACCTGCAACACGGCCCGGTGTTACTGTGAAACGCTGGAACCGGAAGCGGCGGAACAAATTCAGCGGCTCTGTGATCTGGAGGCCTTCCGGGAAAGCACCATCCGCATTATGCCGGATGTCCATGCAGGCAAGGGCTGCACCATCGGTACAACCGTGACCATTCAGGACCGTATCATCCCCAATATGGTGGGAGTGGATATCGGCTGCGGGATGGAAACCGTCCGACTGCGGCAAAAACAGCTGCATTTTCAAAAGCTGGACGAAGTTATCCGGCAGAAAATTCCAAGCGGTATGAAAATCAGACGGCTTCCACTGGCATGTCAGGCAGAAGTTCCGCTGGAACAGCTCTATTGTGCCGATCATGTAAACATACAGCGGGCCCGTCAGAGTATCGGAACTCTGGGCGGCGGCAACCACTTTATCGAAGTGGATCAGGACAGTACCGGCGCGCTCTATCTGGTGGTACACTCCGGAAGCCGTCATCTGGGCGTGCAGGTTGCCAAATACTATCAGAATGAGGGGCAGAAGGCGTTCTATCGAAAAGCCTCCGGCCTGACCAGTGAATTGATTGCCGATATGAAAGCACAGGGACGCCAGCGGGAAATTCAGGCCGTTCTGGACGAGCGGCGGGCGATTTCGGAGTTCCCGCCGGAACTGATCTGGGTAGAAGAGGGGAATTTTTATAAGTACCTCCACGATATGGAGATTACACAGCAATTCGCGGATCTTAACCGAAAAGCTATGGTGCAGATCATTCTGGAAGAGCTGGGGCTGGAAGTCGAGGAATCCTTTACGACTGTCCACAATTATATTGATTTGGAAAAAATGATTCTCCGAAAAGGCGCAGTGTCCGCGGAAAAGGGTCAAAAACTGCTGATCCCCATCAATATGCGCGACGGCAGCCTGATTTGTCTGGGAAAAGGCAATCCGGACTGGAATTTTTCCGCACCCCATGGGGCTGGACGGCTGATGAGCCGGACAAAGGCCCGCGCTTCCCTCACTATGGAGGAATTCCGCAAGCAGATGCAGGGAATCTATACCACCTGTGTCCGGAAGGAAACGCTGGACGAGTCGCCCATGGCCTATAAGAGCATGGAGGAAATCACATCGCAGATTGAACCCACTGTTCAAATTCTGGAACGAGTTCGCCCGGTCTATAACTTCAAAGCGTCCAATTGATTGTGAAAGGAGGAGTCCCCATGAAGGAGCTCATTCTCTCGCGGCTGCGGGAAATCGAAGAAAAAGAACAGGTGCGGATTCTGCTGGCAGTGGAATCGGGCAGCCGTGCATGGGGATTTGCTTCCCCGGACAGTGATTACGATGTGCGGTTTCTCTATGTCCGGCCAGTGCAGGCCTATCTGCAATTGTATCCGGAGCGGGATGTACTGGAATATCCCATTGAAGGAGAACTGGATCTCAACGGCTGGAATTTGAGCAAGGCGTTAAAACTGATTTACAAATCCAACCCGACTCTGTTTGAATGGCTGACCTCTCCGGTGGTCTATTGGGATTCCCCATTCCGTCAGGCGGTGCAGCCGCTGCTGAAAGACTATTTTTCTTCCAAAAGCGCGGTGCATCATTATCTGTGTCTGGCAGAAAACCATAACCGGGTCTATCTTCAGGGGCAGCAGATTCGCCTGAAAAAGTTTTTCTATACCCTTCGGGCGGTGCTGGCCTGCCGCTGGATTCTGACCCGGAAAAGTCCGCCGCCGGTTCCCTTTCGGGAATTGATGGAGGAAACGCTGGAACCTTCCCTGTGGCCGGAGGTGGAGCGGCTGCTGGCTTTGAAATGTCAGGTGACGGAAAGTGACCTTGTTCCCCGGGTGGAGATACTGGATCGGTATCTGGAAGAAAGTCTTGCCATGATTCGCCGGGAAGCGGAAGGGATTTCCCGGCGGACGCCGGTAGGCTGGGAAGGGCTGGACCGGCTGTTCCTGACAGAGTTGTACCGGTAAAGCCGTTATTCCACCGCTTTCCGGGCGTACTCTTCCAACAGTCCTCGATAGATCCGGTACTGCTCCACGGAAACGTCCGGGGGCGTCTGGTGGTCTACGCTGGGGATATACCGCCCGCTTTTCATGGCAGGCAGAATCCGCTCAAACTCTCGGCGCATGGCCTATTCTCCCAGATGCATAATGGTTTTGTCATAGCCGCCGATCATAATCCACTGAGGATGATTTCGGCGAATCCGGTTCACATCCACACCGGCCTGCCGTTCCAGCGGCAGCACCCCTTCAATCCCCACTTCCTCAAACCAGGGAATCAGCGGTTCCACATCTCCGTCGGTGTCGATCAGTACCCGTACACCGGCCTGTTTCAGTACGGGAATCAACTTTCGATAGTAGGGGGCCATGAATTCATCAAACAGCTCTTTGGAAATCATGGGGCCGTGGTTATAGGATAGATCCTCTGCAAAGGTCATGAATTCCGGTTTCATAATGGGCAGAAGCCGTTCCAGTACATGAAGGTAATACTCGGTCAGTTCCCGGTTTATCCGGTGCATCAGCTCCGGTTTGTCGTAAAAGGCATACAGGTGATTTTCAATGCCGAACAGCGTTCTGGGGAACCAGAAAAAACCTTCCAGCGTCAGCCACTGGGCATAGTCGCCCCGTTCATGGCCTTCCTGCCATTCCCGGGCGCAAGCTAGGGCATCTTCCAAGGACTCTTCTGTAAACAGACAGTGGTGTAGTCGGTTGTAGTCATCTTCGTCGGTGAGAATTCCGGCCCCGTGGGAAACCGGCTGGGGAATATCTCCGGAGCGGATTCCCAGCCAGATCTGGCGCAGAGGGTCCAGACCAAACCAGTTCTGTAAGGTATCGGGGCCGGTTTGGGCCGGAGCCCCTTCTTTTTGCCAGCGGCTGGTGGTCAAATCCCACCAGGTGGCCCATTCCACCATGGGCAGCCGGTCGGGCTTCTGCCCGTTCAGTACGGCGGCGACACGTTCCCGGTTATTCATCTGCAATTCCTCCTTGTTTTTGGTCTGCCTTCAGTATATACTGAAAGCAAATGCAAAAAAACCGCCTGTTTTGCGGAGTTTCGGGGGAGATTTTGTGACAAGTCTTTTGAAAATGACCGGTTCCTTTTCCATCCAGAGCCAGCGGGTTTCTCTGCCCTGTACCGCCCATTCCCATGAATTTCTGGAAGTGGCTTATGTGGAAAAAGGCTGGGCCACCCATACCCTCAACGGTGTTTCCCGCAGGCTGAATACTGGAGACGTGGTGCTGGTGGATTTCGGAGAGGTACACAGCTATGACAGCGGCAGCAGTGATCTGACGGTGGTCAATTGCCTGTTTCAGCCCGGATTGTTGGACACCTCCCTGATTCATTGCCGCAGCTTTCCGGTGCTGCTCAACAGCTGTATGCCGGGTATGGGGGAGGGCTGTGCGGCTTTTTGCGGCAAAGGCAAGACTTTTCACGACCGGGAAGGGGAAATTCTGGCGGTGCTGCGTCACCTGCAAAGGGAATTTTCCAATCAGGACGCGGGATATGACGCCATGATCCGGCTGCTGTTGTGGCAGCTGGTGATTCATTCCGTGCGGCTTATCGGCATTCAGGTGCCCCGGCGTCCGGAGATGGAGGTTTCCTGGGTTCTGGAGGAAATCCGGAAAAACCCGGCCGCCCCTCATTCCCTGACGGAATATGCCCGTCGGTTTTCCATGCGTCCGGAAGGACTCAGCCGGATGTTTCTGGCACAGACCGGAGAAAAATATGGGGAACACCTGTGCCGGAAACGAATGGAGCTGGCCTGCCGTCTGTTGCTGGAAACCCGGGCCCCTGTCCCGGAAATCGGGGAACAGTGCGGGTATCAGGACGCTAAATCCTTCCGGGAGGCCTTTCGCCGGATGACCGGCCAATCGCCCCGGGAATATCGGAAAAATGCGTCGGCGCCGCTGCTTCACCGCATTCACACTCTGTAAAGGCGTTTCCCTGTACAGAAAAGAACCCTTCCAAGCCCGGAAAACCGGATTCGGAAGGGTTCTTTTTGTACAATTCCGTTCTGATCGTGCAGGTGTCTTATTTGCGTTTCAGGCGGAAGGTCTTGATCTCGAAGGGCTTCCAGCTGACTTCCCAGTTGTCGGGGGTCCAGGTTTCGCCGGTCTCTTCTTCCAGCAGGTTGCAGGCGCTGATGGAAGCCAGCGGCAGGTCGCTGGAGAGCTTCATGGTCATCCGGCCGCCGCGGCATTCGTGGAGACGGACGATCAGATCGTCGCCGTCCTCGGACTTCTTCACAGCGTCCAGCACCAGACGGCGGTCTGTCAGAACCACGGGGCGCAGTCCATTGACAGCGGCACCGGGAACCACCTGTGCAGGCAGGTTCAGAACCACGGATTCCTCAATGGTGTTGCCCTCTGTGACAGAACCGGCGTGGGGCAGCAGGGCATAAGTGAAGGTGTGAACGCCCATGTCGGACTGCTGGTCCGGGTACTTACTGCTCTTGAGCAGGGACAGCTTCATGACGTTTTCCCGGATGCTGTAGCCGTATTTGCAGTCGTTCAGCAGGCTGACGCCATAGCCGTTTTCGGAAATATCGGCCCACTTGTGGCCTACGACCTCGAACTTTGCCCAATCCCAGCTGTTGTTCATGTGGGTAGGACGCTCCACATGGCCGTACTGGATGTCATAGGTCGCGCGGGTGGTGCGGATATCCACCTGGAAGGCGGTTTTCAGCAAACGGCGCTTTTCGTGCCAATCCACACGGGTGGCGAAGTCAATACGGCGGCTGTCGGCGTACACCGTCATGTCCTGTGCGATTTCGGAAGCGTTGTAGCGGTACACAAAGCGCAGTGTGGCTTTCAGTGCGCCGCAGTCCGTCACTTCTACCGGCTGCACCAGGACAGGGGTTTCCTGCTTCTGGGTGTAATACACATCGATGTCCCAGGCGTCGAAGTTGATGGGCTTATCCTCGAACACTTCCAGACGGTTGCCTTCACCGGAAAGCACCTCGCGGCTGTTCTCCTTGTCCCAGATACGGGTGAGTACGCCGTTTTCGTTCCAGCAGATGGTGTAATAGGGGGTTTCCAGGGTGCGGGCTTCGGTGTCAGCGGTAAAGACAGCGGGAGCCTCTTCCACAGTTTCCGGCACAAAGGTAATGACGCAGGGAGTCAGCGGCTCCAGTGCTACCTGTACCCAGCAGCCATCCTTGCCGGCCTGAACCGGCAGTACGCTGCCGCCAACGGTAAAGCGGCCCTTGCGGGTTTCGGGCAGGAAGACGGTTTCCGTGCGGGGGAAGCTGCCGAAGTGATACAGGGTCCACTGGTTTTCGCTGTTCTGAATCAGATTGTTCCAGGCGTCTTGATCGGCCTTGTCCAGCAGACGGTTAGCCTCCTCATATTCCTTCCAGGAATCCTCATAGACTTCCTGAATGGAGGAGCCGGGGATAATGTCGTGGAACTGGTTGCGCAGGAGAGTTTCCCATGCTTCGTGGATGGGCTCGTCGGCATATTCGCCGCCCATGAGCCAGCTCATGGCGGAGAGCCATTCGGTGCGGGCCAGATGGTTTTCCGTGCTGCGGTTCCACTTCTTGTTGCGGGCCTGATTGGTATAGGTTCCGCGGTGGTATTCCAGATACAGCTCGCCGTCCCAGGTATGGACATAGCGATCGGTCTCATCCACCTTTTTGTGAAGATCCCGGAAGAAATCCCCGGCACGGGTGGTCTTGACGTTGGGCAGACCGGGCATTTTGTCCATGGCCCGGCGCATTTTCAGCATGTTGCGGTTGACGCCGCCGCCGCCATCGCCGAAGCCATAAGAGATCAGCACTTCATTGGACAAATCCTTGTTGCGGAACTTTTTCCAGGTGCCCAGAACAGTGCGGGGGCTGAGCATTCCGTTATAGGTGGAATAGCGGTTGTCCAGAGACATGCCCATTTCCGGCGTGGTGACGAAATAGGTCAGCACTTCGGTACCGTCCATGCCCTTCCAGCGGAACAGGTCATCGGGCATGGTGTTGAACTGGTTCCAGCTGATTTTGGTGGTCATGAAGGTGTCAATATTACACTGTTTCAGAATCTGAGGCAGGGCCCAGCTGTAGCCGAATACGTCGGGCAGCCACAGATAGGAGCAGGTTTTGCCGAATTCCTTCTGGAAGAACCGAATGCCGTAGAGGAACTGGCGGGTCAGGGATTCGCCGGAAACAATGTTGCAGTCCGCTTCCAGCCACATGCCGCCGTCAGTTTCCCACTGGCCGTCGGCCACTTTCGCCTTGATTTTCTCAAAGAGCTCGGGGCAGTCCTTCTTGATATAGCGGTACAGCTGGGGCTGGGTCTGCAAAAAGTCGTACTCTTCAAACTCTTCCATCAGGTGCAGCACCGTGGAGAAGGAGCGCATGGCCTTTTCCCGGGTGTGGTTCAGACGCCACAGCCAGGCCACGTCAATGTGGGTATGGCCCACACAGCGGATGGTCACGTCGCTGTGCTTTTCCATAACGGCGAGATCATTTTCCAGAGAGCGGGCGGCTTCGCTTACGGTTCCGTGGAATTTATCATCGTCCCAGTTGAGGAATTTCAGAGAGCGGTCCATGGCGGAAACCAGTCCGGCACGCTGAGGATGGTCGTCGGGCAGCAGACGGAGGGTTTTCACCAGCGCTTTGGCGGAGTAGTAGTAATCGTCGGTTTCCTGATGGAGGTAACCCAGCTTTGCAGCGGAAACCCGGTGAATCAGGATGTAATTGGGGTCGCCGCCCTGCAAACCGCTCCACAGCAGGAACGTCAGTTCCACGGTCTGACCGGCCAGATCGGCAAACAGCACCTCTTTATGGTTGCTGTCCACGCCCTGATAGGGACGGCGATTCACATACAGCAGGGACTCAAAGCCCAGATTGTTGCCGCCGCCGGTCTGTCCGAAATCAAAATAACCGGCGGGAATCAGGCCGGGCTTGGCCTCGGGAATGGTGACGGTGGTACGGATCCACCAGTAACGGTCCACGCCGGGGAGAATGTCGCCTTCATGGAGGGTGTGCCCCTCAATCACATCGGGAATTTCCGTATGAACGGCGCCGGAGGGGGCGTTGTCGTCCATGCCTTCCATGGGGAGAAGGGTTTCCATTTCCACAAAGCGGAAATTTTCCAGCTCCCGCATCCGGCGGTCAAATTTTTCGATGGTCAGAAAGCGGCTTTCGGGGGTAAAAATATCTGCCATATCCACAGACTCCTTTCCAAAACTCAACTGAGACGGAAGTATTTGGCGTATCTGAAACAGAAAAAGACGAACCGTTTACGTTTTCAGATAGCCCTAACAAATCGACTGCCATTGTATCACGTTCCGGCCCGTCTTTCCAGTGTTCTTTTAAAAAAAATAAAAATATCCGGAAAATAAAAATTTTCTTCCGGTTGTGGAGAAAAATCATAGGGGAAATCAGGTTGAAGGGCTATGCAGGGTGTGTTATACTGAAATTGCTGCTTTCTCCATGGAAATATTGGGAAAAGCGATATAGTAAAATCCGTTTTTCAGAAAGGACCGTGTATGATGACGCCTGTATTATATATGATTATCCCCTGTTATAACGAAGAAGAGGTGCTGCCCATTACCAGCGGTATGTTCCTGAAAAAAATGGAAGAGCTGGAAGAAAAGGGCCTTGTCAGCCCGGACAGCAAAATCCTGTTCATCAACGACGGCAGCAAGGACAAAACCTGGGAGATTATTCAGGAACTGTCCCGGAAAGACCGCCATTTTATGGGTATTTCCCAAAGCCGCAACCGGGGACACCAGAACGCGGTGCTGGCCGGACTGATGGAAGCCAAGGACCGGTGCGACATCACCATTTCCATTGACTGTGACGGTCAGGACGACATCAACGCCATGGACGAGATGGTAAAAGAGTATTTGAACGGCTGTGAAGTGGTGTATGGCGTGCGGAGAAAGCGGGACACCGACACCTTTTTCAAGCGCTTTACC
>CAJMOI010000080.1 GCA_905215105.1 uncultured bacterium | reverse complement strand
GCCCCGCCGCCAGCGGAAGGCCGCCGATAGCGGCCTGTACCGTCGCTTTGGGCATATAGGCCACGGTGCAGAACAGCCGCTCTTTCCGGTTGAGGGGTGTTTTCAGCAGGCATACGGTTACACCCGCCATCCGGAAAATCAGTGCGCCGAAAATCAGCGCTACAGCTGCCAGTCCTGCACCGGCCACATACTGCAAATCCACCGTTGCACCCACCAGCACAAACAGCAGCACTTCCGCCGCCGTCCAGAGCTTGGAATACTTCACCGACAGGCGCACAGCAGCCGGTTCCCGCTTTTTCTGCACGGCCACGCCCATACTCATGACAGCCAGCAGGCCGGAGAAGGGGATATAAGCGCCGATGGCGTCCTGCTGGCTCACCAGAATGCAGGAAATGCTCAGCAGGATGACCACTTTCAGGGAATCCCGGATGTGGACCTTTTTGAAATACAGCGCCAGCAGTAGTCCGATGCCCAGACCGGCGGCGATGCCGGTGATGATGGAAACGGGAATCTGCACCAGCGTCAGGGGAGAGAAGCTGCCGCCCTGTTCCAGTCCCATGAACGAGGTGAACATGACGATGACAAATACGTCATCCACGGAAGCGCCGGCCAGCAGCATTTGGGGAATGCTCTTGCCGGTACCCCGTTTTTCCTCCATGAGTTTGAGCATTTTCGGCACGATGACTGCCGGAGAAACCGCTGCCAGCACCGCGCCGAGGATGGCGGCTTCTCCATAGGAAATGTGGAGCAGGGGCGGCGCCAGCAGCACAATGCCCGCCATTTCAAAGGAAGCGGGCACAAAGCACAGGAGCACCGCAGGCCGTCCCACTTTTTTCAGGTCCTCCAGATTCAGGGACAGGCCCGCCCGGGTCAGAATGATAATCAGGGCGATCTGCCGCAGGTCCGCGGAGATGTTCAGAATGGAATCGTCCAGCAGGTTCAGAACGCAGGGGCCCAGCAGAATGCCGGCGGCCATCATGCCCAGCAATCCGGGCAGACGGCATTTCCGGCAAACCCAGCCCAGCGCCATGCCGGTGAGAAAAATCAGGCCAAGACTTGTCAACATGAGAAAAACCCTCCATTCGCCATGAGGCGAGAATTTTTGATAAAATCGGGGATGGTTGGTTTGTAGGGGCGCGCATTGCGCGTCCGGTGTTCGTGAATCCGGCGCAAACCCACGGGCGGCTGATAGCCGCCCCTACACCGTGGCAACAGGCCCTGTGAGGGTCTGTAGGGGCGCACCTATGTGTGCGCCCGTTTTCCACAAACCGGCAAAACAAAAAAATGCCAATGACCCTGTCGTTTGGACAGAAGTCATCAGCATTTTACAGCGGTTTCGGCAAAAGCCGGGGGAGCACTTCATTCCCCACGATGCAATTGTGTCTTTCAGAATACCACAACCAGATGGAAAAGGCAAGGACTTTTTATTCCTCCGGTTCCGTTTCGGCCCCAGCTCCTACTCCTTCTTCGGCCTGCGAATCGGTCCGATACGGCGCAATCAGGGACAGCAGCTCCGGCGGAATGCTGGCCCGCAGCCGCAGCCCTTCCGGGACATATTCCTCTTCCAGAATTTCCCCTTCCCGGCGAATCCGGGCAGCCAGTCCCGCCTGTTCAAAGGGCAGCAGCAGCTCTGCCACCTGCATTTTCACCGGCAGGGCTTCCTCGATGGCCGCCAACAGGCTGTCGATGCCCTTTCCGTGGAGGGCGCTGATCCGCACGGCATTTCCCGCCGCAGGCATATCCATCAGGGCG
This sequence comes from uncultured bacterium, assembly GCA_905215105.1. GTDB lineage: Bacteria > Bacillota > Clostridia > Oscillospirales > Acutalibacteraceae > Heritagella_A. Next base: position 6,915 of record CAJMOI010000080.1, on the reverse strand, counting down.
GGAACCAGATCGCATTTGTTCATGACGGGAATTACCGGACGGTCGCCGCAGCCCAGCTCTGCCAGCAGTGTTTCCGTCACGTCCAGATGAACCCGGGCTTCCGGGCTGGACGCGTCGCACACGTTGAGGATAATGTCCGCTTCCGCTGCCTGTTCCAGGGTGGAGCGGAACGCCTGCACCAGATGATGGGGCAGACGGCGCACCAGTCCCACCGTGTCAATGAGCATGACCGTTTTTCCCCCCGGCAGCTTCAGCGCCCGGGCGGTGGGGTCCAGTGTGGCGAAAAGCCGGTCTTCCGCCAACACACCCGCCTGTGTCAGCAGGTTCATCAGGGTGCTTTTTCCCGCGTTGGTATAGCCCACCAGCGCCACGGTAATGACGCCGTCCTTTTCCCGGCGGCGGCGCACCTGTTCCCGCCGTTTTTCCACCTGTTCCAGCTGTTCCCGCAAAGCGGAAATCCGGCGGCGGATGTGGCGGCGGTCGCTTTCCAGCTTGGTTTCACCGGGTCCGCGGGTGCCCACGCCGCCGCCCAGACGGGACAGCTCTACGCCTTTGCCCGTCAGCCGGGGCAGCATATATTTCAGCTGGGCCAGCTCTACCTGTAATTTGCCTTCGCTGCTGCGGGCCCGCTGGGCGAAAATATCCAGAATCAGCATGGGGCGGTCCACGGGGTGAACGCCGGTTTTTTCCTCAATGTTGCGGATCTGGGTGGGGGTCAGCTCCCGGTCGAAAACCAGCAGGTCGATTTCCTGCACCCGGCAGGTCTCCGCGATTTCCTCCGCCATGCCCGTTCCCACACAGAAAGCCGTGTCCGGGGCCGGGCGTTTCTGCATCACCGAAAGCACCGGGTCAGCCCCGGCGCTGCGCACCAGCTCGTATAACTCATCCAGAGAGGCCTGGGCGTCGTATTCCCCGGTATCCAGAGACACCAGCAGCGCCCGCTCTGCTTTTTCTTCCAGTTCAGTCCATTCCATCAGTTGTCCTCCACATTGACCACGGCCAGCAGGGTTTCCGTGCGCACGTTGTCCAGCGTGCCGCTGCGGTACAGGGTCAGGCTGGTTTCCGTGCAGTCGCCCGGCTCATAGGGCTTCTTTGTCACGCTGCCTTCCGTCACCGTTATCGTTACCAGCCCAGCCTGGGGCTGGGTCAGGGGAATCCGGGTTTCTACCGGCTCCGGCGGGGCGGTGTTTTCGTCCGTTTCTCCCTCTTCGCTGGTTTCACTTTCATCATACTCGGTTTTTCGCTGTGTCAAAAGATCGGTTTCTCCAAACCGGCCCCGCACGTCCAGCTGTACGCCGGTTTCGTCCTCGGCGGCTTTGGCTTCCCCGTCAAACAGCCCGAAAACAGCGTCTTTCTGTTCCCGGAAAAGCTCCAGCCGGGGGAACAGCTGGTCCAGCGGCTGTGCGCCCTCTTCCAGAGAAAAGGCAGTTTCCCCTTTTTCCATCCGATAGGGCATCTGGCCGTCCTTCTGATAACAGATCAGGTTCCAGTTCTGGCGGCGGCCATTTTGTCCCGGCGCCGACAGGCTGATGACAAAGGTTTCCGTCTCGCTGTCGTTATAGGTAAAGGCCATTGCATACAGGTCGTCTGTTGACCCGGCAATTTTGCCCACAGACGCCAGAGCTTCGGCGGAGAAGGGTTTATCCGCCGGGGTGACATTGTACTGAGTTTGCCGCAGGGCCAGAATGAAATACAGCACTACGATGATTCCGGCAATTAAAAGGACCTGCCAGACCTTGACAGGCTTTTTCTTGAAGTTCATGCTCCGATTTCCTTTCGTTGGCAGGGTTATTTGGATAGTATACCACATTCCGGCGGGTGAAACCAGAGCCGCCGCCCAAATTTCCCTCAGGGCGCTTCTGAAAACAAAGAAATCGACGAATTTTCCACAAGCAACAGACAGATGCAAGGAAAAAAACGCAGGAATCCTTTGCGGATTCCGAGTATTTTTAACGCAGCAGCTGGCGTTGATTGTCGGAAAAGTCTATGATTTCGACTTTTCAGATAGCCCTCAGGAACCGGTGGACTGATAGTGCCCCACGCCTACCCGCCAGAGGACCCAGCAGGGAATCAGAAACAGAACGCCGGCAAGCGGGGAGAGCATACACAACGGGGAATCGGTTTTCCCCAGCAAATACAGCAGGGGCCAGTATTGAAAACAGGCGATGGGCACCACAAAGGTGAAAAACCGCAGAATCCCGTCGCCGTACACGCTCATGGGATAGGAGCCGAATTCCCGGCCGCCGTCGGTGAAGATGTTCATGAACTCCAGCCCCTCGATGGTAAAGAAGCAGATACCGGCATAGAGCAGGAACAGCCCGCAGAACACGCACACGCCGCCTGCCAGCATCAGCACCAGTACCATTCCCCGGGAAACATTCCACGCCACACCGCTGGCAGGTACCGCATAGCACAGGACCAGCACGGCCTGTAAGAGCCGTCCCATTTTGGTCAGCTCGACTTTTCCCGCCAGAATCAGAAAAATTTCATTCCGGGGACGCAGCAGCACCCGGTCGAATTCCCCGCTGCGGACCATGGTGGAAAAGGTATCGAAGCCCCGGAAAAAGCCCTCGCACAGGGAAAAGGCCATAAGGGTGATGGAAAAGCACAGCAGCACCTAGGGGAAGGTGAAGCCGTCCACCTGATGGAACCGGTCAAACAGGAACCAGACGCTGACAAACGCCGAAAATGCCAGAATGAACTGTCCCACGGTCATGAGAAAAAATGAAGATTTGTACTGCATCATGCTGCGCAGATGCAGGGAGAAAAATTTGGCGTACAGTTTCATAAAATCCCTCCTCCGGGTAATTTGTGTAAATGAGAAGCAGACGGCCAAAAGGGGAAACCCCCAAGGATTTCCCCTTCTGCCGTTCTGTTTCTTTTCTTGCTCTTTAATTTTTAGTTTGACTGTTTTCTGCCGGTTTCCGTTTCCACCACCCGCTCGATATGCATGGCCAGATAGCCCACTTCCATTCCGTCCACCGGGTGGCCCAGATTTTTTTCCAGCTGGCGGCAGATTTTTTCCGCAATCTGAAAGGCCCGGGGGCAGCTTTCCGACATGATCTGATTCACGTCTACATGGAGCCGCTCGCCCTTTAAAAGCCTTGCCGCCATATACTTGATGTGGGTCATCAGCCGGTTATAGGAAAGAGAGGAAACGTCCAGCGTCAGTCCCGTTTCCGACTGCACCATATCGACGCATTCCCGGATGATCCGGGCAGTCTGCATGGCCTGGGACACCTGCATGGATTCCAGGGACGAATGAATGTGCAGGGCGATATAGCCCAGCTCGTCGTCGCTGAACACCACTCCGGCCTGTTCCCGTATGATTTCCCGGGCGGTTTCCGCGATTTGAAATTCCTGGGGAAACAGCGCCCGGATATCCGCCGTCAGCGGGTTGCTGATGGGGGCGTTTTTTTGAATCCGCTGGGCGGCAAAGGCGATGTGATCCGCCATGGGCACCAGAATGCTGGTATCCACGCTGCCGAAAACCTTCTTTGCCTCCGTGACGATCCGGTCGGAGATGGACAGGTACAGCGGGTCAATCCGCCGCACCAGCTCCCGGGGATTTCCGTGGTCGCTGGTCTGGGCCAGCTGATAGGCGGTATAGGGCTGGGTAAATTCCACCCGCTGACCGGTCTTTTTGCCGAAACCGGCCCCTTTCCCCAGAATCAGGCATTCCTGATTGTCCGGGTTAATCGCCAGTACGGAATTGTGATTCAGGATTCTGGTAATTCGATACACGGGAAATCCCCCTTGCGTTACTTGATCAAAGCGGAATCAGGATTCGTAGATGTCCAGTGCCAGCAGGTCCTCGCCGGGCTTGACGTGGCCGGATTTCAGCAGCCGCAGCTCCTGATTGTCCTCCATGGTGGTGAACAGCACCGGCGAAGAGGTGGAATCTGCATTCTCCCGGATATAGTCCAGATCGAATTCCAGCAGACGGTCGCCCTTTTTCACCTGGTCGCCTTCCTTGACCAGCGCCTTGAAGCCCTTGCCTTCCAGCGCCACGGTGTTGATGCCCACATGGATGAGCACTTCGATATCCTCTTCCAGTTTCAGTCCCAGTGCGTGCTGGGTGTCGAATACAAAGCTGATTTCTGCGTCACAGGGTGCTGTGACAACGCCTTCACAGGGAACCACGGTGGCGCCGTCGCCCATCATTTTTTCCGCAAACGCCTCATCGGGAGAAGCGGTGATGGAAGCCGCTTCGCCGTGGAAGGGGCTGCCAATGACGATGGTGCGGAGCAGCCGGCCGTGTTCTGCGGGCTTTTCCTCTGCGGCAGCTGCGGTTTCCTGTGCAGCCGGTGCGGCGGCAGAGGCGGCTCCGCTGCGGAGGTATTCTTCCAGATGGGCCTTGATGATGTTGACCTGAGGACCATAGACTACCTGAACGCCTTCGCCCTTCTGAATGACGCCGGCGGCGCCGGTGGTTTTCAGCACGTCCTGATTGACTTTGCCGCCGTCATGGACGGTGACGCGGAGACGGGTTGCACAGCAGTCCACATCCTTGATGTTGTCCGCGCCGCCCAGACCCTGGGTGATGGTAGCGGAGGTTTCATCCTGCTGGCCGCCTTCGGCCTTGCGGGCGTTGTAATCGGCCTTGGTGTACAGTTTGGTTTCCTGGCTGCCCTCTTCCCGTCCCGGGGTCTTGAAGTTGAATTTCTTAATCAGGAAGGAGAACAGGAAGTAGTATACCAGGAAGAATGCGATGCCCAGCGGGAGTATCAGCAGCCAGCTGGTCTTGTCGTTGCCCTGCAAAATGCCGAACAGGGCCAGGTCGATAAAGCCGCCGGAGAAGGTCAGGCCCACGGTGATGTTGAGAATATGGCACAGCATATAGGCCAGACCGGCAAAGATGCCGCTGATGATGAACAGGACAGGCGCCACGAACAGGAAGGAGAATTCCAGGGGTTCGGTGATGCCGGTGATGATGGAGGTCAGTGCAGCGGACAGCAGCAGGCCGCCCACCTGCTTTTTCCGTTCGGGACGGGCGCAGCGGTACATGGCCAGTGCGGCTCCCGGGAAACCGAAGATATACAGGACGAACTCGCCGGTAAAGCACCAGGTGCCTGCGGTGGAGAAGTGGGTGACGGTGGGGTCTGCCAGCTGGGCAAAGAAGATATTCTGTGCGCCGGAGACCATGTTGCCCGCCACTTCCATGGTGCCGCCCACAGCGGTCTGCCAGAAGGGCAGATAGAAAACGTGGTGCAGGCCGAAGGGAATCAGCAGGCGCTTAATCATGCCGAACAGGAAGGTTCCGAAATAGCCGGAGCTGTACACCAGCACGCCCAGATGATTGATGCCTTCCTGAATGGGCTGCCAGATAAAGAACATGAGGATACCGGCCAGCGCATAGACCACGGTGCTGATAATGGGGACAAACCGGGTGCCGCCGAAGAAGGAGACCACCTGGGGCAGCTGGATTTTATAGAACCGGTTGTGCAGGGCCGCCACGCCCAGACCCACGATGATGCCGCCGAAAGCGCCCATCTGCAAAGACTGGATGCCCAGCACGGAGACCACGGAGCCTTCCAGCAGGTTTTCCGGCCCGCCGGTCAGGTTAATCATGGCGCCAATACTGGAATGCATCACCAGGAAGGAAATACCGGCCGCCAGCGCCGCCACTTCCTTTTCCTGACGGGCCATGCCGATGGCCACGCCAATGGCGAAAATCAGGGGCAGGTTATCGAAAATAATGCTGCCGCAGCTGTTGAACACCGAGAAAATGAAGTAGGGAATGGTGCCCGGCCCCATAAACGATGTCAGGTTGTACATTTCCAGTGTGGTTTCGTTGGTAAAAGAGCTGCCCAGACCCAGCAGCAGACCTGCTACCGGGAGGACGGCGATGGGGAGCATGAAGGAACGTCCCACTCGCTGCAATACGCCGAAAATCTTGTCTTTCATAAAGCAACCTCCTTAACAGAAATCGTATCGGACTCTTCCGGTCAGGGCTTTCCACCCGGGTTTGCTTTTGGGCTATCTGAAAATTCAGATATATTCTGTAAAAACAAAGAAAGCACTAACCGAAAACTACTATATACCGATGTACATAGTAATTCCAAGGTTAGTGCCTGACAAACGCAGTGACACACCTTTATCCAACTTTTTGCAAGACCAGTTTACCACAACGGCCGAAAGGTGTCAATTGTTTTTTTACACTTTGACGAGTCGCACAACAAACCGCCGGTTGATTTGAGCAATATCACGATGGAGGGAATGGGGGATTTTTTTCCAGAACAGGGGGAGCGGCTTTTTTATGTCTGTGATAGCCTTGAGAGCAGGGAGCGGGAATCCCGTTTTCCCAAAAAAGACAGGGAGGTGGCAGACATGGCAAAACCGGCAACCCCGGAGGAAGAAATTTCCCGGGAAAACACCCCGGAGGGTTCGGAGACGGTGGAAACACCGGAGAACCAGTGGCAGGCACAGGCCCGGGAGGAATATCTGGCGGAACTGCGCCGCCGGGAACAGGAAGAAACCGACCGGCGGTTTGGACAGCAGGCCCGCAGCTGGCTGGAAGAGAGCCGGGAGGCGGAAAAGCGCTATCCCGGGTTCAGTCTGGAGCACGAGTGCCAGGACCCCAGATTTCTCCGGCTGCTGGAGGTGGGCATGGATATGTGCTCCGCCTTTGAAGCGCTGCATCACCGGGAGATTCTGGAAAACGCGGTGCGCTATGCGGTGATGGGGGCGGCGGAAAAGCTGGCGGAAAATCTCCGTTCCCGCCGAAACCGTCCCGCGGAAAACGGCACCAGCGGCAGAAGCGGCGCCGTCATCCGGCCTGATGTCCGCAGGCTGACCCGCAAGGACCGGGAAGAGATGGAGCGCAGAGCCCTTCACGGTGAGCGGATTACCTTCTGAATCAGGGGCTATCTGAAAAGTCGAAATGATCGTCTTTACTATCGGCATCATGAAATG
>CAJMOI010000079.1 GCA_905215105.1 uncultured bacterium | reverse complement strand
CTGGAAATGGAGGTGTTCCCCGGAGGAAAAGGGCTGAACCAGTCAGTAGCACTGGCTCGTGCCGGTGCGGAAGTGTATCACGCCGGAAAAATCGGAAAAGACGGCGCGTTTCTGCTCCAACTTCTCCGGTCAGTTGGGGTAGATGTTTCCTGTGTGGAAACCATCAACGGCAAGACGGGAAAAGCCATCATTCAGGTGGAAGGAGCCAGCGGAGAAAACTGTATTCTTCTTTACCATGGCGCCAACTGGCAGATGACGGAACTCTATATTGACGAAGTCCTGTCCGGCTTCTCGGGGCAGGAAATCGTGGTTGTGCAGAATGAAATCAACCATGTATCCTATCTGTTGGAAAAGGCCTGGAAAAAGGGAATGTCAGTGGCATTCAATCCGTCACCGGTGCAGGAAAATCTCAAGGATTGCAATCTGGAGCATGTTACCTGGCTGATTCTCAACGAAGTGGAAGGGCAGGCGTTGACAGGAAAAGAGCAGCCGGAAGAGATGATCCAAACTCTTCTGGACCGGTATCCCGCCTTGAAAATTGTGCTGACCATTGGAAAACAGGGCGCTGTATATGCGGACAAAGAAACCTGTTTTCATCAGCCGGCCTGTGATGCAGAGGTCGTGGATACCACCGGCGCGGGAGATACCTTTGCCGGATATTTCATCGCTGCTATGGCCCGCGGTGACAGCCCCAGACAAGCCATGCAGGAGGCTTCCCGGGCCTCCGCCATTGCCGTTTCCCGACCAGGTGCGGCGGTTTCCATTCCCACAAGAGACGAAGTTCTGGAAAGCTGAAAAAAGTCCCTCTTTTCACTGCGAAAAGAGGGACTTTTCTTATACAAAGCGATTCAGCTCTGCATCGTATTCGTAGCCGATGTTGGCCAGTTTTCCGGTAATTTCCGATGGTTCCACCTGCAAAGACTTGCAAAGATCATCCAGAGAGGGGTGAAAATCCCGCAGCTTGGTGTTGACAAAACTGAGGAGAATCATAGGGTCACTGGGTACGGGCATATTCGACACTTCTTTCATTCCATAAAAATTCGACGGCGCTTTGCGCAGCAGCCCCATCATACTCTTTTTCTTTGCAAAAGTCAATGGGAAACTGCTTCTGCTTTGTCACTGGAAGGAGAGTGCCCTAGAATTTTCCAATAGGCCCGGAAAAATACAGAATAATCCCGGAATCCACAGGCCGCTGCCGCCACAGCAGCGGAATCCCCGGCTAATATCCGCTGCTGTGCGGCAGAAATCCGTTTATACAGTACATATTGAAGAATGGTCGTGCCGGTGGAAAGACGAAACAGCCGGTTGAGGTGGTCTTTGCTGATGTAAAACCGTGCGGCCAGATCATCCAGTGTGATGTCCTCCGCCAGATTTTCATTGAGATATGCGAGAACCTCCGAAATGACAGGGGGCAGATTTTCCCCGGAAGCGGCTGGCTGTCGCTGCAGGCTCATGCGCACGACCAACAGGAGCAGATTTTGCAGCGCAATGCGCTCTGCGGAACGCCGAATCTCTGCCGGAAGCTTTGCACAGGCCAGAAGCCCCTCAAACTGTTCCTGAAAGGAAAATTCTGCGGCATTGGTATAATAGGGCTCACAGCCGTTTCGGCGGTGGAAGGGAGCCAGGAGAAAACTCCGGGTTTCCGGCGGCAGCGCCTGTGCCGTAAAGTGGAGAACGTATCGTTCATAGGTTCCCGCTTCCAGATATTTCATACCGTGCAGTACATTCGGCGCCATCAGCAGAATGCTTTGAGGCTCTGGTGTATATTGTCGTCCTTCCAGCCGATAACTGACATTTCCGCTGATAAAAAAATACAGCTCATAGAAGCTGTGACAGTGAATATCATAGCCCGGCGGCTGATACTGGTCAATGGTATGGGTGGGAAGCAGGATTTCAGGCAAAGAAGTGTCCATGGCAAATCTCCTTTCGGTTTTTCGGGAGAAATTGGAGAAAAACCAACAAGCGAAATGAAAAATAAAAACTGTTCGACAGAATTCTTGTGAGAATATGATAAAACAAAATCGCGTTTTTTGCAATGTTTTTCCGTGGTTTCGCAATGTTTCCTGCCAAAAGCCGTGCTATACTGTGGGTAACAACTCAACTTTTGTCAGGAGGCTTTTGCCATGATGATCGGCGCACAGCTTTTCACCCTTCGCAACTATATCCAGAACGAAAAGGATTTCCGTTTTACCGTGAAAAAGGTGGCGGAGATGGGCTATAAAACCGTCCAGATTTCCGCCGTCGGCCCCATCAAGCCGGAGATTCTCCGGGATGCCTGCGACGAAGCCGGACTGAAAATTGTCCTGACTCACAGCAATGCGGACCGCATTCTCAATGACACGGACGCTCTGATTAAAGAGCACGACATCCTTGGGTGTGATTACATCGGTCTGGGCATGATGCCCGACAAATACCACACTAAGGAATGGCTGGAGCACTTTGCCATGGACTACAAAGAGCCTGCTAAGAAGATCGCCGCAGCCGGCAAAAAGTTCATGTATCATAACCACAATATCGAATTTGAAAAGTTCGACGGCAAGCGCATCATGGAAACCCTGATGGAGGATTTCACCGCCGAAGAGATGGGCTTTACACTGGATACCTATTGGGTGCAGGCTGCCGGTGCGGATATTTATCAGTGGATCGACATTCTCAAAGACCGCATTCCCTGTGTCCATCTGAAGGACATGACCGTGGAAGGCTGGCAGCAGCGGATGGCTTCTGTGGGTAACGGCAACCTGAATTTCCCCAGGATTCTGGAAGCCTTTGAAAAAACCGGCTGCGTAAAATACGCACTGGTGGAGCAGGACGACTGCTACGGCGTAAGTCCCTTTGACTGCCTCAAGAGCAGCTATGACTATCTGAACACCCTCGGCTATCGCTGAGAAAGACATACGGGAGGAAATCATGATGGAACAGGTAAAAATCGGAATTATCGGTGTAGGCAATATGGGGTCTGACCACTCCAAGCGCATTGTAAACGGTGATGTGCCGGAGCTGAAGCTGGTGGCTGTGGCCGACCGTTCTCAGGCCCGCCGGGACTGGGCGAAGGAGAACCTGCCGGAGGATGTGAAAATCTTTAATGAGGGCGACGAGCTGATCGATAGCGGCGTCTGCGATGCGGTGCTGATTGCAGTGCCTCATTACCAGCATCCCACGCTGGCTGTCCGTGCCTTTGAAAAGGGATTGCATGTCATGTGCGAAAAGCCTGCCGGTGTGTACACCCTGGCAGTGCGGGAAATGAACGAGGCCGCTAAAAAGAGCGGCAAGGTGTTTGGCATGATGTTTAACCAGCGCACCAACTGCGTATACCGTAAGATGCACGAGCTGGTGCACAGCGGAGAACTGGGTGCAATTAAGCGGGTAAACTGGATCATCACCGACTGGTACCGCACCCAGTCCTATTATGATTCCGGCTCCTGGCGCGCCACTTGGGACGGTGAAGGCGGCGGCGTACTGCTGAACCAGTGCCCCCACAATCTGGATTTGATCCAGTGGATCTGCGGAATGCCCAGCCGCGTCCGTGCTTTCTGTCATGAAGGGAAATGGCACGATATCGAAGTGGAAGATGACGTGACCGCCTATCTGGAGTACCCCAACGGCGCTACCGGCGTGTTCGTTACCACCACTGGCGACGCTCCCGGAACCAATCGGTTTGAAATCACACTGGAAATGGGTAAACTGGTATGTGTGCTTTCCAATGAAGGCACCAGCCTGACTCTGTACAAGCTGGCCGAAAACGAGCGGGAGTTCTGCCGCACCTGTCCTCAGGGATTTGAAAAGCCTGCAATGGAAATCATCGAGGTGGAGACTGACGGCCAGAACCCCCAGCATAACGGCGTCCTGAAAGCCTTCGCCGCCAATATCCTGCGGGGTGAGCCGCTGGTGGCCGGCGGAGAAGAGGGCATCAACGGCCTGACTCTTTCCAACGCCATGCACCTTTCTTCCTGGCTGGATCGTACCGTGGAGCTGCCGCTGGATGAAGAACTGTTCCTCAGCGAGCTGAACAAGCGCCGCGCTGCTTCCAATAAGAAAGAGGAGAAGGAAGCGGTTACCTTTGACGTAGATGGCACCTACGGTTCCAAAGTCAAATAAAGTCCCGGCGGAACAGCCGACGATGGGGAAGGAGTGCTCGTTTATGAAACGGGTTGGCATTGTGGGCTGCGGCGGCATTGCCCATGTACACGCAGAAGTGCTGGAACACATGGAAGACATGGAGCTGGCAGCCTTTGCGGATATCCGTCCGGAGCGGGCGGAAGAATTTGCAGACAGGCTGGGCGGGAACGCTTATGCCAGTCTGGAAGCCATGCTGGAAAACGAGAAGCTGGACGCGCTGCATATCTGTACGCCCCACTATCTACATGTGCCCATGGCCATAGAGGCATTGGAAAAAGGGCTGGATGTGGTAATGGAAAAGCCCCCAGCCATTTCCAAAGAGCAGCAGGCACAGCTGCGGGAAGTGTTGGAAAAGCATCCGGAGCGGCAGTTGGGCGTGAGCTTCCAGAACCGCTATAACCCCGGCACCCAGCTGGTGCGCCGGTTCCTCACCGAAAAAATATACGGCAAGGTGTTGGGGGCCAGAGCGTTCGTTACCTGGAAGCGGGATGTGCCCTACTATACCGAAAGCGGCTGGCGCGGTACATGGAAGACCGAAGGCGGCGGCGTACTCATTAACCAGTCTATCCATACACTGGATTTGCTCCGGTATTTGCTGGGAGAACCCAAGAGTGTGGAGGGCCGGGTAGTCAACCATCACTTAAAAGAGGTCATCGAGGTAGAGGATACCGCCGAGGCTTATATTGAATTTCCGGATTGTCACGCACTGTTTTATGCTACCACCGCCTATTGCACCGATTCCCCGGTGGTGGTGGAGATTGTCTGTGAAAAGGCTGTGCTGCGTATTGAAGGCGACGAAGTGACCGTAGCGGAAAACGGGAAAAAACCGGTGAAACAGGAATTCCCGCCGCTGCCCCATGCCGGAAAAAATTGCTGGGGTGCCAGCCATCAGGCGCTCATCGGAGATTTTTACCAGTGCCTGGAAAACGGTACCCATTTCGGCATTGATTTTGAGGAAGCCTGCCGCACTCTTAATTTAATGCTGGGCATTTATGAATCCAACGAGAGCAAAGTGCCCGTTTTGCTGTGAGGTGGAAAATTTGCAGTAGACCCAGCAGGCAAATGATGTATCCCTACACACAATACATAAAGGAATGACTGATTGATGGAGATGAAATATCGCGTTACCTTTTCCGGCTTTGCCGATGAGATCGACCCTTCTCTGGATGAGCAGCTCCGGGTACTTCGGGATTTGCATATTCCTCAGATGGAGATCCGCGGCGCAGACGGGAAAAATATTACCGAATATACCCTGGAAGAAACAAAAGAAATTGCCCGCCGGTTGGAAGAAGCCGAAATCGGCGTTTCCGCTGTGGGGTCTCCCTTGGGCAAAATTAAAATCACCGATGACTTTGAACCCCATATGGAGCTGTTCCGCCATGTCGTGGAGCAGGCCAAGATTTTAGGCACCCACTATATCCGCATGTTCAGCTTTTATATCCCTGAAGGGGAAGACCCCGCCCAGTACCGGGAGGAAGTGCTTCGCCGCCTGAGATGCTTTAACGAGTGCGCACGGGAAAACGATATTGTCCTGCTCCATGAGAACGAAAAAGGCATTTACGGCGATAACGCCGCCCGATGCCTGGATTTGTTTCAGGAGCTGTTCGGCGCCCACTTCCGCTGTACCTTCGATTTTGCCAACTTTGTGCAGTGTAAGCAGGATACCCAGGAAGCCTTTGAGATGCTCAAGTCTTACATCGACTATGTCCATGTCAAGGACGCCCAGTGGGAGGACGGCAAAGTGGTTCCGGCCGGGCAGGGCGACGGTCATCTGCTGGAAATTTTCTCCCAGCTGGATCAAAGAGGTTATGCCGGTGTGCTGAGTCTGGAACCCCATCTGGTGGACTTTGCCGGTCTTGACGCATTGGAAAACGGCCATAAGGAAGAAAAAGAGGCCGCCAGTAAGGGAGAGGCAGCGTTCCGCTTGGCCTTTGCTTCCATGAAAGAAATTCTGGAGAAGGAGGTTGTGGGATGAAACTCTCCTTCCGTTGGTATGGCGTGGATGACCCGGTAACGCTGGAAAAAATCCGCCAGATTCCCAATATGCGCAGTATTGTCACCGCCGTGTATGATGTGCCGGTGGGCGAGGTGTGGAGCCGGGAGAGCATCCAGACCCTGAAACAGCAGGTGGAGGATGCCGATCTGGTGTTTGATGTCATCGAGAGCGTGCCTGTGCACGAGGACATCAAGCTGGGTAAGCCTACCCGCGACCGCTATATCGCCAATTATCAGGAAAATATCCGCCGTCTGGGCGAAGCCGGGGTGAAGTGCATCTGCTATAACTTCATGCCCGTGTTTGACTGGACCCGTACCCAGCTGGATAAAGTGCTGTCCGACGGCTCCAATGCGCTGGTGTACTATAAAGACCAGCTGGAAAAGATGGACCCCCTCACCGGGGAGCTCTCGCTGCCCGGCTGGGACAGCAGTTACCGCAAAGAGGACTTAAAAGCACTGTTTGAAGAGTACAGCCATGTTTCTGAAGAAAATCTGTGGGAGAATTTACAATATTTTCTCGAGGCTGTCATCCCCGTGGCGGAGGAATCCGGCGTGAATATGGCCATCCATCCCGATGATCCGCCGTGGAATATTTTCGGCCTGCCCCGCATTATCACCTGTAAAGAAAACCTCGACCGGTTTTTGAAATTGGTAGACAGCCCCGCCAACGGCCTGACCTTCTGCACCGGTTCTTTGGGGTGCACCAAGGCCAACGATATCTATTCCATGATCGACGAATACAGCAAAATGGGCCGCATCCACTTTATGCATGTGCGCAATGTAAAGATTCTGGACGACGGTAGCTTTGAGGAGTCTGCCCATTTCTCCGCCTGCGGTTCGCTGGACATCCCCCGTATTATGAAGATTCTTCACGATAACGGCTTTGATGGTTATGTCCGGCCCGACCACGGCCGCATGATTTGGGGGGAGACGGGCCGCGCCGGTTATGGCCTGTATGACCGTGCTCTCGGCGCTGCCTACCTCAATGGCATTTGGGAAACACTGGACAAATATGCAAAGGAGTCATTATTATGAATCTGCCTTTTTCCATTGATTTAAGCGGCAAGACCGCCGTTGTTACCGGCGCAGGAGGCGTACTGTGCAGTATGTTCGCCAAGGCGCTGGCAGCCTGCGGCGCAAAGGTTGCCCTGCTGGATAAAAACGGTGAAGCTGCTGAAAAAGAAGCCCAGGCCATCCGCGACGAGGGCGGCTGTGCGCTGGCTGTACCCTGCGACGTTCTCAATAAGGAGAGCATGGAGCAGGCCCATCAGACTGTGCTCCGGGAGCTGGGAAGCTGCGATATTCTGCTCAACGGTGCCGGCGGCAATAACCCCCGTGCCACCACGGACAAGGAGTACTGTGAGGACGGCGACGTGGACCGCACTGATATCAAGACCTTTTTCAATCTGGACCCCGAGGGCGTGCAGTTTGTTTTTAACCTGAACTTCCTGGGAACACTCATCCCGACGCAGGTTTTCGCCCCTGACCTCATCGGCAAGGACGACGCCTGTATCCTGAATGTTTCCTCTATGAACGCCTTTACGCCTCTGACCAAGATTCCCGCCTATTCCGGTGCAAAAGCAGCTGTCAGCAACTTTACCCAGTGGCTGGCCGTCCATTTTGCCCCACAGGGTATTCGCGTGAACGCCATTGCTCCGGGCTTCTTTGTTACCAACCAGAATCGCGCCCTGCTGTTCAACGAGGCCGGAGAGCCTACCCCCCGTACCGATAAGATTCTGCGCGGCACGCCCATGAACCGCTTTGGCGAAGCGGAAGAGCTGGTAGGCGCTTTGCTGTTTCTGGTTTCCAAAAAGGCAGCCGGGTTTGTCACCGGCGTGGTGCTTCCGGTAGATGGCGGGTTTGCTGCTTATTCCGGCGTATAACAGCCTGTAAGGAGGAGTTGCGATGCTGATCGGTTTTTGTGGAAGTATCGAACAGGCTGAGCTGGCAAAAAGTTGTGGTTTCGATTATCTGGAACCGGGAATTACCACGATTTGCGCCATGAGCGAAGAGGAATTTGCAGAAAAACAGGCATATTTGCAAAGAGTCGGACTTCCGGTGCTGACAGCCAATCTCTTTTTACCGGGAGACTGGCCGCTGGGTCATGCCCCTTTGGACGAAGAGCGGAACCGTGCCTATTTGGAGATCGCAACGGAACGGCTTTCCCAATTGGGTGTGAAAGGTGCGGTACTGGGTTCCGGCGGTGCGCGGGAATTGAGTGACGATTTTGGCCGGGAAAAGGGCAAGGAGCAATTCAAAGCCTTTTACCGGCAAGCAGCAGGGGTTCTGGGAGAAAAAAACATAGCAGTAGCAATTGAGCCGCTGTGCAAAAAAGAATGCAGCTTTTTGAATACCGTAGGTGAAGCCCTTGACCTGCTCGA
Source organism: uncultured bacterium (assembly GCA_905215105.1). Taxonomy (GTDB): domain Bacteria; phylum Bacillota; class Clostridia; order Oscillospirales; family Acutalibacteraceae; genus Heritagella_A. Next base: position 198 of record CAJMOI010000079.1, on the reverse strand, counting down.
AAGCCTGCCGGAAGGCCCGAAAGGCATCAACTGTGATTTCTATCACGCCGGACAGGAAAAAGAAGCGCTCTCCGTGCTGAATCGGGCAGGCGCTTTCCTGCGTCATTGCCATATTGCCCATCCGGTTACCCGGAAAGCCCCTCTGCCGGACGGTGACATGATATAACGATGTTGCCCGCTTTGGTCAACAGGACTTAG
>CAJMOI010000078.1 GCA_905215105.1 uncultured bacterium | reverse complement strand
CCGTCCATTTCTTCGTTTTCAGAAACGCCCTAAGAAAATCCGGGAGAAAAAGCCCCTTTGACGGTTCCTTTTTCCCCCGGAAATGTGCATTGGTTATCCGCCGAAAAGCTGCTGCAAAAACCCCTGCATAATCTTTTCCAGCGCACCGGTGACACTGTCGGTGCGAAGGACAAACTGTCCCTTTTCAATCCGCACATCCGTCAGCCCCACCGAGACATCCAGCCCCTGTTCCTCCAGCGAAAAACGGGGCGTCGGCACGATGATGGTGTCCCCGCGTGTCTGCACCGTGTCCGGCAGCTTTTCCTTTGCCAGCGACAGCACAAAGGCTATGGGCAGCGGCAGCTTTCCCAGCCGGGCTTCCAGCACCTGCAAATAGATCACATCGCCCTGATACTGCAAATTGATTTTACAGTACGCCGTCCCGTGCATCCACTTATAGGTCACAGGCAGCCAGACTTCCAACAGGTCGTCCCCGCTGATTTGAAGAACCATTTCCTGCAGGGTTTCGTGTCCGGTAGTTTCCCCCAGCGCCGCCAGATACCGGTTCACTTCCCCGGCCTCGGCGCGAATTTCGGTTCCGGCCAGTGCTCCCTGCACCACATCCTCCAGAAGCTGGGCGGAGGGCTCCCGTTGTTCCTGTGTTTTTTCCGGCATGGTATTCCACGTCACTCCTATATAAAGTCCCGCCCCTGCCAGCAGAATCACCGCCAGCAGGACGGATACAACGAGAACGGCTTTTTTACGTCCCTTTTTCCCGGTTCGAGTCATGCCGTTTCCCCTTTCGGTTTATTTCAGCTCAGCAATGGTCACGCCGCTTTCTCCTTCTCCGAAAACGCCCAGACGGAACGTCTTGATAGAGGGATGCTTCCGCAGATGCTGCTGCACCGCGGTGCGCAGCGCGCCGGTTCCCTTGCCGTGGATAATGGTAATCTGGTGGATGCCCGTCAGGATAGCGTGGTCAATATACTGATCCAGCGTCATCAGGGCTTCTTCCACCATTTGACCCCGCAAATCCACCTCATTGATGGAGCGCCCGCTGGGGCTTTCCTGTCCCTGTGCTCCTCTGGCAACGGAACGGGTCACCCGGCGCTCCCGGCGGTTGGGGCCGGTAGGTGCGGCGGCTTTCGGCTCTTTGATAAGCCGCAGATTGGACATGGGCACCCGGGTTTTGATGATGCCTGCCTGCACCAGCACCTGATCGCCGTCCTTGGGCAGCTCCAGCACCACGGCTTTTTTGTCAATGTCAAAAATCAACACATTGTCCCCTACCTGCAAGGGCCGGGGCAGCTTGTAGCCTTCGTCCTGCTTTCTGCCGTGCACCGGGTCGGCGGTGTCCTCCAGCTTTTTCATGCCGGAGCGCAGCCGGGCCTTCTGTTCGGCGGAAAGGTTCTTGTTCTGCTGGCGGCGCAGTTCGTCCATTTCATTGAGAAGGGCGTCAATCTGTGCCCGGGTACGGGCCACCAGCTGGGAAGCCTGTTGACGAGCCTTTTCCAGCTCCTGTCCGGCTTCCTTTTCCACCTGACGGCGTTTGTCTTCCGCAGCCCGGCGGGCTTCTTCCGCTTCCCGGCGCAGCTGATCCAGCTTTTTCCGCTCAAATTCCAGCTTCTGGCGGCTGGCTTCCAGATTCTGCACCACATCCTCAAACTGGGAATTTTCCTCGGAAACCAGAGACTTGGCCCGATCGACAATGGACGGCTCCATGCCCAGCCGCAGGGAAATGGCAAAAGCGTTGGAACGTCCCGGCACGCCAATCAGCAGGCGATAGGTAGGCCGCAGGGTGGCAACGTCAAACTCACAGCATCCGTTTTCCACGCCGGGGGTTTGCAGCGCATAGGCTTTCAGCTCCGCATAGTGGGTGGTGGCGGCCATGCGCACGCCTTTTTCCCGCAATGCTTCCAGAATGGACATGGCCAGCGCTGCGCCTTCAATGGGGTCGGTACCGGCGCCCAGTTCGTCCAGCAGCACCAGACTCCTGTTATCAGCCTGCCCCAGAATGCGGATAATATTGGTCATATGGGCGGAAAAGGTGGAAAGGGACTGCTCAATGCTCTGTTCGTCGCCGATGTCCACCAGCACCTGGTCAAATACGGAAATTTCGCTCTCGTCCGCCACCGGCAGCATCAGGCCGCACATGGCCATTAAGGTCAGCAGGCCGATGGTTTTCAGAGAAACCGTCTTACCGCCGGTATTGGGGCCGGTGATGACCAGTGTATCAAAAGTTTCCCCCAAAGAAATATCGGTGGGCACTACCTTTTCCTTGGCAATCAGGGGGTGACGGGCTTGTTTCAGGTTGATTCTGCCCACGTCGTTGACCCGGGGCAGGGATGCTTTCATTTTATAAGCCAGATTGCCTTTTGCAAAAATCACATTCAGCTCCACAGCCGCCTGATAGCTTTGAATAATGCCGTCGGCAAAAGAGCCCACTTCGCCGGAAAGCTCCAGCAGGATTCGCTCGATTTCCGCCTGCTCTTTGGAAAGGAGCACCCGGATTTCGTTGTTGGCTTCCACCACGCCCATGGGCTCCACAAACACGGTGGCGCCGCTGGCAGAGGTATCGTGTACCAGACCGGGGATTTCGCCCCGGCACTCGGATTTCACCGGCACCACATAGCGCCCGGAGCGCATGGTGACAATGGGATCCTGCAAGTATTTCTGATAGGCGGGGGAACGGATCATTTTGTCCAGCTGCTCCCGCACCCGGCCGGAAGCATTCCGGATTTTCCGGCGGATATTGGCCAGCTCCGGGGAAGCGTTGTCGGCTACTTCTTCCTCGTTCTGCACCACGGCAAAAATCCGCTCCTCCAGATATTTATTGGAGGCCAGCGCTTCAAACCGCCAGTCAATGCGGGTTTTCATGCCCTCGCTTTTGCTGCGCCATTCGGTAATGCCCCGGATATTCCGCAGCACACCGCCGATCCGCAGCAGCTCCGTGAGATTCAGCGTGCCCCCCGCTTCCGCACGCCGCAGGGCATTGGTGACATTTTTCAGCCCGCCGAAGGACGGGGCTCCGAACCGCGCCATCATCACATAGGCGTCGTCGGTTTCCCCCAGCATCCGCTGCACCTCTTCCAGAGAGGACGCGGGCTTGATTTCCCGGGCCAGTGTGGCCGCGTCGTCACAGGCGGTTTCTTCGGCCAGCAGGTGGAGAATTTTGTCCAACTCCACCGCCCGCCAGTGCCGCCCGGCAATTTCGGTATTCATATGTTTGTACCTCCAAAAGGGATAAAACTTGTTTGAGGATTTTCGGGTTTACCGGCCCCGTTTGTTTGCACTGTCTTGGTTACTCTTGCTGTTTATGCAAACAGCTGGCTTTTGGGCTGCTGCTTTCTTGGGCTTATCGCTCTGTTGGCTCGCGCTGCCCTTGGCAGCTCTTGCTGTTTGTGCAAACAGTCGGCTTTTTTACGGGCTCGCTTACGCTTCGCATCTCTGGGGCTACGCGCCCCAGACTGCGCCAAAGGAACTAAGTTCCTCTGGACTCCGTATGGTCGCGGGATCACAATGCGTAAATTTTTCCCCTGATTCCACGCGTACAGAGGTAATCCTGCCTTTTCCCCTACTCTTCCATCTGATGATAAAATTCCAGCGTGGAAAATCCGCGCTGCAAGGTATGTACCACATACCGCTCCGAGGCCTTCGCCGCCTGTTTCAGCCCTTCCGGCGGCAGGCTGAAGGAAAACAGCTTATCAAAATCCGCATAAATACTGTGGCGCAGCGCTGTCACCATCCCCTTCTCCAGAGGAATGGCTTCTTCCCCAAGATTTCGGGCACAGCCTGCACACAGCAGCGTACCGGAACGGGGCAGAAACAGCATGGTGTCCGCCTCATAACAGCCGCAGCCCTGACAGTACAGCAAATCGGGCATATAGCCGGAAAAGCTCATCATCCGCATTTCCACCACCAGCTTCAGCAGCAGGGGCGGGCGGGTGTTTTTGGAAAGAAAATACAGCCCGTTGAGCATCAGCCGCAGGTAGTCCTCCGCCGGGCTTTCCTCAGGAGTCAGCACACCCGCCAGCTCACAGAAATACTGGGCCAGCGCCAGCCGGGAGATGTCCTCCCGCAGGCCGAAAAAGCTCTCTTTGGGCCGGGCTTCGTCAATGATGACCCGCTCCCGGCCCTTGAACACAGAGAACTGGGAATAACTCAGCAGGCTGGTGCCGGAAGCCTTAGCACTGCGGATGGTTTTGGCCTGTCTGGCAAATCCCCGCAGAAGCCCCGCACTGCGGGTGAGCAGCGTCACCAGCCGGTCGCTCTCCCCCACGGTCTGTTCCCGGATGACCAGCCCGTCCGTTTCGATCCGCATTGCCGTCCTCCCTCTTCCGCTCTCCGGACGGACGGCGGCGCAGGCGGCTGTATTGCAGATACGCCTCTACACTGCCCGTCCGGCAAAAGCATTCCCATGCAGTCCGTTCATCCATACTCACGCCTCCTTCACCTCTATGATATAGAGTATTTGTCAAAGGTGCATGGGTATGAATGGAAAATAAATCTCCGTTCGCCAATTTCCGGCAGACTTTTTGCCGGATTTGTGATATTCAGCCGTTAAAATCGGTTTTGTCATAGCCCAGGGTATGGAGCACCGCTTCCCGGTTGCGCCAGTCCTCCTTGACCTTGACCCACAGCTTCAAATTGATTTTGCAGCCGAAAAATTTTTCCATGTCCTGACGGGCATAGGTGCCCACCTTTTTCAGCATGGAGCCTCCTTTGCCAATAATAATTCCCTTATGGCTGTCCCGCTCGCAGAAAATCACGGCATCGATGTCCGTTGCGGAACCGTCCTCCCGCTCCCGCATCCGTTCCACGGCCACGGCGGTTCCATGAGGAATTTCCCGATCCAGCAGGCGAAGCAGCTTTTCCCGGACGATTTCCGCCGCCAGCACCCGCTCGGGCTGGTCGGTGAGGGTATCATCGTCAAAGAAATGGCCGCCGGGCTGGCACAGCTTTTCCAGCTCCCCAATCAGCTCTTCCACGCCGCTGCCGTCCTGTGCGGAAACGGGCACCACGGCCTCAAAGGGGAACAGGGCGGAAAGCTCTGCAATCTGAGCCATGAGCCGGGTTTTATCCTCCAGCAAATCAATTTTGTTGATGGCCAGCAGCGCGGGCATTCCGGATTTCTGAAAACGCTCGATCAAGTCCCGGTCAGCCGGGGAAATCTTCTCTCCGGCTTCCACCACCAGCAGCCCTGCGTCCACATTGGACACCGACTCGGTAACGGACTTGACCATGTAATCGCCCAGACGGCTCCGGGACTTGTGCAGGCCGGGGGTATCCAGAAATACCAGCTGGTTTTCCCCGCGGGTGAGCACGCCCATAATCCGGGTGCGGGTGGTCTGGGGCTTACTGGACACAATGGCCACCTTCTGACCCAGCATCCGGTTCAACAGGGAAGATTTTCCCACATTCGGTCTTCCTACAATGGCGACAAACGCCGCCTTATCTTCCTGACGGTATTCCATGCATAACTCCTTTTTATCATTTGATTTATAAATCCATTTACTATATCATCCAAAATATTTTGCATCAAAATTGTTCGTGTAAACAGCGGCTTTATTTTTTCCGCAGCAATGCCAGCGGAACCAATAGTACGGTACACACCGCCGCGATTGCCAGAGCGAAAAATCCTCCCAGGCAAACTGCAAAAGGAGCGCTCACCAGCCAGAACACGGCCATCATTAGCCAGACAACTCCCCCACACACCAGAGACAGTTTTCCGGCTGTCCGGTTGGCAAACTCCCAGGCTTCCCGACTTTTCGCGGCATCTTTCAAGTGGTACCCCACCTGGGTAGATGGATAGACAGAATGCTTTTTGAACAGCCCCCATCCTGTTATCAAAAGAATCAGACCAAACACTCCATAGATCACAAAAAGTCCCGGTTTCACTTTGATCGGCTCCTTTCCGTCAACAGAAATACACCTGATTCCCACACTGCTGCTTCTATTGTAATCCACCGCTGCCCGGCTGTCAAACCCTTCCGGGTGTTTCCTGAAAATTTTACAGGATACAAAATCAGCCTCCGCCCAAAATGAGCGGAAGCCGATTGTCTTTTTATGGATGACGGGGCAGATGAAGCCTTTCCAGTACCGGCCCCGGGCCCCAGCGGATAAACGCCAGCGCCGCCAGTGCAGACAACACCAGTACCGGCAGCCGCCACCAGAGAGCCGTGAAGTACAGCCAGATTTCCCTGAAGCCCTCCGGCTTCCAGAACAGGCACACGCCGACCCCCACGGCAAACAGCGCACACACCAGCACCGCTCCCGCAGCCGTATCCTTGACCACCCTGGCCCACTGGCTGAACCCTTCGGTATCCCGGTCGCACAGCCGCTCAATGGAGGTATTCACCACCTCGGCACAGAGCACCAGCCCAAAGGTCAGAAACAGGACGGCATACTCCGTCCGGGTCAGGCCGAAAAAGCCGGAAAACCCCACTACATACAGTGCGGCCACGGTGTGAATCCGCATATTCCGCTCCTGCACCAGACAGTACCAGATTCCCTGTACCGCCGCCCAAAGGCTTTTATAAAAGGGCCTTTTTTTACTCATTCCCAAAGGTATAGGCACTGGATGCGGGCAGTCCCAGCATGCTCATGACGTTTTCTTCCTTTTCGCGCATGCGGACCCGCTCAATGCCGCCGTTTTCGTGATCATAGCCCAGCAGGTGCAGCATGGAGTGGGCGGTCAGATAGCCCATTTCCCGCTCAAAGCTGTGGCCGTACCGTTTCGCCTGTTCCAGTGCCTTGGGCACGGAAATGACGATATCGCCCAGAATCTTGGCACCGGTGTTGTGGTTCTCGTCATACACGCCGTTTTCGCCCATGGGGAAGGAGAGCACATCCGTGGGCATATCCTTGCCCCGGTATTCCCGGTTCAGCTCATGAATCTGCTCATTGTCCACAAAGGTCACGCTGATTTCAGCGGAATAGGGGAATTTCTCCATACGAAGCACTGCGTTGCAGCAGCGGCGCACCAGCATACGCATTCCGGTGGGAATCTTCACAACTTTCTGCTTATTGGTGATAATTACTCTTATTTTTTCCATTTCTTGCGCCAGCCTCCTCGTATTTTTCATATGCCTTGATAATATCCTGCACCAGCTTATGGCGCACCACATCCCGCTCGGTAAAGCGGAAAATGGCGATATCCTCCACGTTTTTCAGAATGCGCATGGCATCCTTCAAACCGGAGCGCCGTCCGTCCGGCAGGTCGATCTGGGTAATATCCCCAGTAATCACCATTTTGGAATTGAAGCCCAGCCGGGTCAGAAACATCTTCATCTGTTCCGGCGTGGTGTTCTGCGCCTCGTCCAGAATGATAAAGCTGTCATCCAGCGTGCGGCCTCTCATATAGGCCAGGGGCGCCACTTCAATGTTGCCCCGCTCCACATATTTCTGATAGCTTTCCGCGCCCAGCATATCAAACAGGGCGTCGTACAGGGGACGCAGATAAGGGTCTACCTTCTGCTGCAAATCGCCGGGCAGAAAGCCCAGTTTTTCCCCGGCTTCCACCGCCGGACGGGTCAGGATAATCCGGTTGATTTCCTGTGCCCGGAAGGCCGTCACCGCCATGGCTACGGCAAGATAGGTCTTTCCGGTACCGGCAGGCCCCACGCCCAATGTAATGGTGTGGGAACGGATATCGGAGCAGTACTGCTTCTGTCCCACGGTTTTGGGCTTGACGGGCTTTCCCTTGCTGGTAATACAGATACAGTCTCCCGCCAGATTTTTCAGCTTTTGTTCCGAGCCCTCATTGACCATGGAAATACAGTACCGGATGTTCTGCTCCGTGAGAGCCTCCCCTTTATTGATGAGGTTCAAAAGACTTTCAATCACACGCACCGCCCGGTACACGCACTCAGCGTCGCCGGAAACCTTGATTTCCGAATCCCGGTTCACAATGCTGACGCCGTATTCCTTTTCCAGCAGACGCACATTGGCGTCAAAGCTGCCGAAAAGGGCCGCCGCCTGTTCCATCCGGTCAATATTGATCCTTTGTTCAAACATAGCATCACCTTGATTTTGCTTTCCTGTTCCTCTAACGGGCAAACCGTTTGAAAGAACACCCTTATTATATCACATACGCCCTCATTCGTCATTAAATAATTCATAAAAAAATCAACAAATTTTAGCTCATTTATACAGTATTTGTACCATACTCCAAAGAAAAAACAGGGGATTTCCAAGAGATTTCCTGTGCAGCCTGCCAATTTTATCCTGTTTCGCCGGATTCCACCACAATTTCCTGAGTGACGCCGATTTCCTCCTCACAAACCGCCCGGACGGTCAGATGGAAAACCCCGTCCTCGACCCCGGTTTTCCACTCCTGAGAAATCACCCGGCCGGTTTTCCCCAGCATTTCCCGCTGCTGCAGGAGCACCGCGTCCCAGGCCAGCGACTGGGCTTCTTCCTCCGTCAGCGTCCGGCTCACTTCTTCATAACGGCTCCAAACCTCCCGATACCGGGAAACGGGCAGAGGCGTTTGAAGCAGGGTCAGCGGGCTGTCCTCCGTTTCCTTTTCCCAAAGCCCTTCCGGAGCCTTTCGCAGCGTGACCGGAAACCGCAGCCCGAAAAACAGCACGCTTTCCCGAACCAGCGTTTCCCCGGTTTTTTTCCGCTCCATCTGTTCCATGGGGATTTTGGCGGTAAATTCCCGCCGGGTTTCCGCCACCACCTTTCCCCGGGCGAAAACCGCGTGGTTGCTTCCCGTTTCACTTTCCACAATGCCGGAAATCAGCAGCTGCCCTTCGATGACCCCATCACCGGGCTGCACCATGGCGGCTCCGGAAAACACATCGATGGATTTGATTTTCCCATCGGCAGAGGCCAGCAGGTTGGCGGGGGTATCGCTGTCCTCATCCTGTGGCTTT
>CAJMOI010000077.1 GCA_905215105.1 uncultured bacterium | reverse complement strand
TGTCTGTTGCTTGCGAAAAATTCGTCGATTTCTTTATTTTCAGAAACGCCCTAGAAAGGAGCCGTTATGGATCTGTATCTGATTACCGGGTTTCTGGGAGCGGGAAAAACCACGTTCCTGCGGAATTTTATCCGCCTGTTTTCCCAAAAGCGGGTGTATCTGATTATCAATGAATTCGGGAAAGCCGGGATTGACGGGACACTGCTTCAGGAACTGGATGCAGTGATGGCGGAAATCAATAACGGCTCCATTTTCTGTTCCTGCCGGTTGGATCAGTTTGAAGCAGTGCTTCATCAGGCGGCGGAAGCCTCTCCGGATGTGGTGCTGGTAGAGGCCTCCGGCCTTTCCGACCCTACCAATATCCGAAAGATTTTGGGAAATCCGGATTTTTCCGAAATTTCCTACCGGGGAAGCGTCTGTCTGGTGGATGCCTGCCGGTTTTGTCGGGTGGTGGAAACTGCCCGGATGTGCCGCAAGCAGGTAGCGGTGAGCAGTCTGGCGCTGGTCAATAAAGTGGATATCGCCTCTAAACAACAGAAGGAGGAAACAAAACAGCTGCTTTTGGAAATCAATCCGGCCATTGCCCTCCGGGAAACTACTTTTGGAGCTGTTTTGCCGGAATGGCTGGAACTGATTCAGCCCCAGCCGCCGCTGGACGAAGCGCTGACCGCTCAGGACATCACACTGCAAAAGGCCTGTGTGGTTTTTCATCCGGAAACAACGCTGACACAGCTGAAAGGATTTCTGACGCTGGTAGGGGAAGAGACCTACCGGATGAAGGGATTTATTCAGACGACAGAAGGACTGTATCTGGCGGACTGCGTTTCCTCGGCCCTCCATCTTTCCCGCTATGAGGAAGCCGTACCGGAAGAGGAAGTGGGAAAGTTGGTGCTGCTGGCGGGAAAAGGAATGCAGCTGCGAAAGAGTATCAAACAGGCAAAAGCGTGGTATGGGGACGTCATCAAAGAGGTGCAGTATGGATCATAATATCAAAATCAGAATCGAAGCAGGGGAAAAATTGAGCCGGGAAGAAGCCGCGCAGCTTTTGGAAACCGCAGTGGGCAGCCGGGACTATTATGAGCTGTTGTATTTTGCAAACCAGTACTCCAGACAGGTCTTTGAAGAGAAAGGGCTGATTTTTGCCCAGATTGGACTGGATTTGCAGCCCTGCGGCATTAACTGTAAGTTTTGCAGCATGGCAAAGGATTCCATGTGTGGAAAAGACGATTTTGTCCGCAGTCTTGAAAAAGTGGTGGAGGAAGCGAAAGCCCTGGCCGATACGGATATTCAGGATTTGTTCCTGATGACTACCGCCCAGTTTTCACAGGAGCTGTTTCTGGAATACGGAAAAGCCGTCCGGGCAGTTTTACCCGCGGATATGCGGCTGGTGGCCAATATCGCCGACTTTGATGCAGCCTATGCCCAAAAGCTGAAGGAAGCCGGATTCACCGGCGTTTATCACATTTGCCGCCTGCGGGAAGGTATTGATACCGGCGCAAAGCTGGAAGATCGGATTCGCACCATGGACGCAGTGAAAATTGCCGGGCTGGAGCTGTATTACTGCGTGGAGCCCATTGGCCCCGAGCACACCAATGAAGAGCTGGCAGAGGAAATGGTCCGGATCCGCGACTATCCGGTGGGTGTGATGGCGGTGATGAAGCGCACGGCGGTTCCTGGAACACCGCTGGCGGAAAAGGGCGAAATTTCCGCAGCGCGTCTGGCGCTGATTTGTGCAGTGGCAACCCTGACCGCACGGCCGCCCCGGGCCATGTGTGTTCATGAGCCGGACGAGCTGTGCCTGATGGCCGGAGCCAACCAATTGTATGCCGAGCTGGGGAGCAATCCCCGGGATACGGAAAAGGATACCCGGAACGGGCGGGGCTTTTCTGTGGAGGATGCCCGCAAAATGTTGGAAAAAACCCAGTGGGGAGTGAAAACAAGATGATGAATCATCAGGAAATGGTAGATCGAATTTTACAGATGGGCGCTCAGAACGCCGCAGTGATTCCTATGAGCAAAGTCCGGTTTGAAATGTCTTTCCGGGATATGTGCGCCAGCAACGCCTGCGGTATGTATGGGAAAAGCTGGATGTGCCCGCCCTATGTGGGAGAGCCGGAAGAGCTGGTGGCCCGTGCTCAGAAATATGAGTATTTGCTGGTTTATCAGACCATCGGAGAGCTGGAAGACAGCTATGATTTTGAGGGCATGATGGAAGCTGGCCAGAAAATGAACGATTTGACCCAGCGGGTCCGGGACGAGCTGAAAGACGAAATTGACCCGAATTCTTTGCTGCTGGGAGCAGGTGGATGTCGTTTGTGCCCTGTGTGCGCAAAGCGGGAAGACAAGCCCTGCCGGTTCCCGGACAAGGCGCTGGCCTCTCTGGAAGCCTACTGCATTTCGGTGTCGGATTTGGCGGCAAGCTGCGGTATGAAGTACATTAACGGCCAGAACACCGTGACCTATTTTGGCGCTGTTATGTTCAACGAGTCCAAATAAGCCATCTTTATTTTTCATCAAAATTAAAAACCGCAGAGAAACAGCTTTGTCTGTCCTCTGCGGTTTTGTTTTTTACAGCTCTTTATACATCAAAAGTTCATCCTCAAACTGCCCGTTAATGTGGAAAAATCCGGGGAACCGACCATATTCCACAAAGCCCAGCTTGTGATACAGGGCGATTGCACCGTCGTTGCCGTCCCGAACGCCGAGATACAGGGTTTTCAGCTGTCCGGTCTGTCGGGCAAATGCAATCATCTCTTTCATCAAGGCCTCACCAATGCCCAGCCGCCAGTGTTTTTTGGAGACCGAAACGGCCAATTCTCCCAAATGGGCAATCCGTTCCCGGGAAGAAGCAGAAACACTGCCCACGCAGGCAATTTCATTTTCTACCAGTCCCACCAGCAGCACCGAGGTTTTGCAGGCGTTTACCGATTCAATAAATTTCTCTTCCGCTTCCACCGGCAGCTGCATCCCGTCTTTTCCAAATAGCAGATTGTCGCTTTCGCCGCCCACCTGATTCAGATAGGCGAGGATATCTGCCGCGTCATCTTTTTCTGCTTTCCGAAGGGTCAGCTCTCGGCCGTCTTTCAGTTTCATTGCTCGTTTCCTCCGAAAATCTCCTCTGCATATCGCACAGAAGCCATAGCGTCCTTGGAATAATAGTCTGCGTGAATCATTTCGGCATATTCCGGGGTGAGCACTGCGCCGCCTACCATAATTTTACACCACGGAGCGTCCCGGTGCAGGGCTTCAATGGTTTTGGCCATATTTTCCACGGTGGTGGTCATCAAAGCGCTGAGTCCTGCCAGTACCACATGGTTTTCCACCACAGCCTGTACCACCGTCTCAATGGGCACATCCTTGCCCAAATCGATCACCTCATAGCTGTAGTTTTCCAGCAGTACCTTTACGATATTTTTGCCGATATCGTGGATGTCTCCCTGTACGGTGGCCAGCACAATTTTTCCCTTTTTCTCCGGGCGGGAACCGGCGCTTTCCAGCGTTTCCCGTACCGCCTCAAAAGCAGCTTTAGCGGCTTCGGCGCTCATCAAGAGCTGAGGCAGGAACAGCGTCCCCTTTTCAAAGCCCTGACCCACCACGTCGAGAGCGGGCACCATGTCCTCGTTAATGACGGCCAGCGGCTCCCGATGAGCAAGCTCTGCCTTTGCTGCGTCATAGGCGCTTTCCTTCAGACCCCGGATGATGGACTGGGACAGGGAAACGTCTGTTTTGGCTGGAATCGAAGAAACGGCTGTGGCTTGGGCATACTTCTCAATATAGGCGGCGCACTGGGGGTCTGCACCAGACAGGGCACAAAATGCGTCATAAGCCCGGAGCATGGCTTCCGAGTTGGGGTTGATGATGGCGGCGCTCAGGCCATTCTGCAAAGCCATGGTGAAGAAAGCCGCGTTGACGTTTTCCCGCTGGGGCAAGCCAAAGGACACATTGGAAACGCCCAGAGAAGTGTGTACCCCCAGCTCATCCCGCAGCAGACACAGGGTTTCCAGTGTCACGGCGGCAGCCTCCCAGCCGGTGCTGATGGTCATGGCCAGTGCGTCCACGATAATGTCGTGCTTGGGGATGCCATAGGTGGCGGCGGTGTCCACAATCTTTTTGGCAATCTCAAAGCGCCCCTGTGCCGTTTCAGGAATGCCGTTTTCATCCAGGGTCAGGGCGATCACCGCGCCGCCGTATTTCTTCACCAGCGGGAAAATGGCTTCCATGCTCTCTTTTTTACCGTTCACAGAGTTGATGAGGGCTTTTCCGTTATAGATTCGCAGGGCGGCCTCCATCACTTCCGGGCTGGAAGTATCGACTTGCAGCGGCAGATCGGAAACCCCTTGCAGCTGGGAAACGGCCTCGCACATCAGGGCTTTTTCGTCGATTTCCGGCAGACCTACGTTCACATCCAGCACATGGGCGCCGCTTTGCTGCTGGGTTACGCCTTCCCGCAGGATATACTCCATATCGTGTTCCCGCAGCGCTTGCTTAAAGCGCTTTTTGCCGGTAGGATTAATGCGCTCGCCGATAATTACCGGCTTTTTGCCGAACACCACTGCCTGCGCATAGGAGGAAATGACCGTGCGCTTTTTCTCCGTCAGCGGAATCAGAGGAAGCTCTCGGCAGCGCTCTACGGTTTTCCGAAGATGTTCCGGCGTGGTGCCGCAGCAGCCGCCAATAATCCACGCGCCGCCCTTGACGATCTCCTCCATCAGCTGTGCGAACTCGTCGGGGTGTACGTCAAACACGGTCTGACCGTTTTCCCGGCGGGGAAGTCCGGCGTTAGGGTTGACGATCATGGGCAGAGAGGTACATTCTGCCAGCTTCGGCAGCAAAGAAAGCATCTGCTTGGGGCCAAGGCCGCAGTTAAAGCCCAGCGCGTCCACGCCCAAGCCTTCCAGCATGGCCACCGCAGCGGGAATGTCGCCGCCGGTGAGGAGCTTCCCGCTTTCGTCAAAAATCATGGTGACGAAAACCGGCAGGGAAGTGTGCTCTTTTGCGCCCAGAATGGCGGCCTTCACCTCCATGGTATCGCTCATGGTTTCAATCAAAATCAGATCGGCACCGGCTTTTTCACCCATGGCGGCCGCTTCGCCAAAGGCAGAAACGGCTTCCTCAAAGTCCAAATCGCCCATAGGCTTCATGAGCTTTCCGGTGGGGCCGATGTCCATGGCAACCATGGCCGGATGACCGCACTGGGAAACGGCCTTTTTGGCATGAGAAATACCGGCGGTAATGATGGTTTCCAGCTCTTCACCGGGGAATTTAAAGCGGTTCGCGCCGAAAGTGTTGGATTTAACAATCTGGCATCCGGCGGCGAGATAATCCGCGTGAATAGATGTAATCAGATCGGGGTGGGAGAGGTTCCAGGTTTCGGGAAGCTCCCCGGCCTTGAGGCCGTTTTGCTGTAAAATGGTACCCATGGCGCCGTCAAAGAAAACGGGATGGGTGCCCAGCTGAGAAAATACAGGATTCATAGGACAAGTCCTTTCTATACTTCGAAATTGGCTGCGAGTACTACTCTTCCCTTCGGAAGGGGCAGTTTTTCGATTTGCAGCCCATGCACTTGCGGATGTGGCAGTCGGTTTCGTCATGGGTCAGGCCAATAATTGCCGTCACCGATTTGGTGGGCGCCAGCATACAGGATTCCGTGGCTGTCAGCCCAATCCGTTTCGGGGCATCCAGCATGGAAAGCAGCGTGTGCTGCCACTGGATGGGAAAATCTCCATAGCCGGGGCTGTATCGCGGGCGAAGAAACAGCTTTTCGCCCTCCACGCTTTTCCGCAGCCCTTCCTCCTGCTCGTCACAAAAGCTCTCAATGGCGGCGGCGGCGCAGGCCTGCAAGATAACCGCCCGGCTCATGGCGGTGAGGGAATACCGCCGCATCAGGTTGTCAACCTGTGTCCCCAATGTAGCGGCAAACAGGAAGGCTTCTTTACATTCCCGCAGGTGTCCCTGTAAATCTTTGCTGCAAAGGGACGTACCGTCAATCGTCAGCTGTCCGTTTTCGCCGTGCACCACCGGCACCCGCAAAAAACAGGCTTTCGGAGCGGCAGCGGAAAGCAATTCCCGGCTGCACACATCGATTTCTTCCAGCAGCCGTTCGTCGGGCGTTCCTTTAAAAGCCAGATAGCGCAGCACTTCTTTTGTATCAATCTGCAACCTGCTTCCCCCTTACCGAAGAATGTGGGAAAGGTTGTTCACAATGGCACCGGCAATTTCCGGGTTATTCATAGTGTACAGGTGGATGTGTTCCACGCCGTTGGAGAGCAGGTCGATAATCTGCTCGGTGGCATAGGCAATACCTGCCTGCTTCATGGCCAGCGGGTCGTCGGAGAATTTCTCTGCAATGCGGCGGAACCGCTGGGGCAGCTGAGTACCGGAAAGCTCACAAGAGCGCTTGATCTGCCGGCTATTGATAACGGGCATGATACCAGCGATCACCGGCACATGAATTCCCTTTGCCAGAATCCGGTACATAAAGTTATAGAGCACATTGTTGTCAAAGAACATCTGGGTGGTCAAAAAGTCGCACCCGCATTCCACCTTGTGCTTTAAGTAGTCGATGTCGTCCTCCCGGCGCTCACACTCCACATGGCCCTCGGGATAGCAGGCTGCGCCGATGCAGAAATCACCCTGAGACTTGATATCCTCAATCAGCTCACAGGCATATTTGTAATGGGTGAGAGCGGGAATCGAGTCGTCTTTGGGAAGATCTCCACGCAGTGCCAAAATGTTTTCCAGTCCGTTTTCCTTCATCAGGTTCAGCTGATTGCGGATGTCCTCCCGGGAAGAGGAAACACAGGTCAGGTGAGCCAGCGCGGGGATGCCGTGCTGCTCCTGGATGGCAGAGGCGATCTCCACTGTGCGCTTGGAAGTGCTTCCGCCTGCACCATAGGTAACGCTGATAAAATCAGGGGACAGCTCCGCGATCCCCTGCACCACTTCCCACATTCGCGAAATATCTGCGCCGGGTTTCGGGGGAAAGATTTCACAGGAAAAGGTAATTTTTCCATTCTGCAAGAGCTCACTGATTTTCATAACGTACCTCCATTATTTTGTTTGGAAGCAGAACCGGACAGCCGGTTCCGTTCAGATAATAGCTCATTATACCATGAATTTCTCCAAAAGAAAACAAAAACCGGGCTTCGAAGGGAAAAAACTCCGAAGTCCGGCGATTCTTTTATGCAAGCAATTTCAGCAGATCCCGCGGCTGTTCCAACAGTCCCATGGGATGATAGGGAAGGGTTTCTTCCTTTTTTCGGAATCCCCAGCCATACAGAGCGGCGACAAAATCCATGGGCAGACTCTGTGCTCCCTGTCCATCATAGGCGCTGTCTCCTATCAGAAGGCCTTCTTCCGGAGAAACACCGGTCAGACGGCAGGCTTCCCGCAGCAGATCGCTTTTGGTTTCCTGTCCCCGATAGGCACAGACAGCATCGAACAGCGTTTCAATATGATTGTCCTGAAGCATTCCGTGAATAAACCGATGGTGTTTTAGGGTGGCAACCGCCAAACGATATCCCTGTTCTTTCAGAGCAATCAGGGTTTCCTTCATTCCGTTATAGAGCGGGGCAGGCAGAAAACGGCCTTCTTCAGCATACAGTTCCCGATAGCGAACCACGGCCTGGGTAATCTGTTCCGGGGTCATATCCGGCCACAATTTGGGAAAGCCCTGTTCCAGTGAACCGCCGATAACACCGAAGAAATCCTCCCGGTCCGGATGAGTTGGATATCCCATTTCTGCGGCAGTGGTGTTATAGCAATGGCAGATGCCGGGAGACGTGTCGGCCAGTGTTCCGTCGTAATCAAAAATAATCAGCTGTTTCGGCTCGTGGTCGGCAATCTGACGACACAACTCACTTCCGATAGACCCACCGCCACCTGTGACAAGAATGGTCTTCCCTTTGATATACCGGAATATTTCTTCCATGTTTACTTTAATCGGTTCCCTACCCAGCAAATCTTCTACAGCCACAGCCTTCATTCTGCTTAGTGATACTTCTCCATTTGTTAGCTGATAAATTCCCGGCAGACTCTTTAGTTCGCAGTGAGTCTCTTTGCATATATTTAAGATATCTCTCTTATTTTTCGGAGAAGCAGTTGGGATCGCCACTAAAATCTGATCTATTTTATATTTCTTTACTGACTCCATAATAGAATCACGTCCACCAACTATAGGCACCCCTTCTATGAAACGCCCCCACTTATTTTTATTATCATCAATGACACAGCATGGTTTTGAAAATACTTCCGTAGAGCTTTTCAGCTCCTTTAATATCACCTGGCCTGCGGCACCAGCTCCGATTACCATAACATTATGAACAGCATTCATACTCCGTTCTCTTCGAGTCCGTTCAAGTGTAATATAACGATAGGCAAATCGCACAGCTGCTACCAAAGCCAGCTGCATAGCAGCACCAATCACATAGTAAGATATTGGCATACGTTTAATAAATACTGTAATACACACGGTGTGAAACACTGTGGTAATTACGCTTGACGCAAATATTCTATTTAATTCACTAAAGCTGGCGAATCTCCACAGACTCTTGTACAGATGCAGAATATAAAAAACAATTAGTACAAACACCGTATATAACGGTGCAAATCTTAAATATGAATCCAGGTACACATGTGGAATATTTGAGAAACGTAAATCAAATCGCAGCCACAAACCAAAAAAGTAAGAAAAATTTACTGCGATTACGTCATATATGATGAGATAGAAAGCGATTACTTTCCAATGTTCGATATGCTTTTTTTGGGCTTTATTACCAGTTACAGGGTTAATCATTTCGCTGTTACTTTTACACTCATTCTTATTTTCATTCATTGTACTTCATACTCCATTCTTCCCCTCACCTCAAAAATCAAGGTTATATACTCCTAATATTTCACTCAGCATAGATTTGGGATATCATTTTATCGTCAACGTTCCGGCATAGATTCCAAATAAACCTTCAACAGATTCACCGCCCCCTCGCGAATGCGTCCATTG
>CAJMOI010000076.1 GCA_905215105.1 uncultured bacterium | reverse complement strand
TTTTCGCCTCCCTAAAAATCTGAAATTTCTACTTGACTTTTATTAGCAGGTCTTTTACAAAAATAATTTGGAAATTTCAGAGAAAGGATTTCCGGCGGCCGTAAAAACAAAAACCGCCTGCCCCACATCTGGGGCAGGCGTAATGCACTGCGGTTCCACCCGGAATTCGGCTTTTGTCAAAACAAAAACCCTCTTGCGGCTCATAACGGCGCCACCCGGCCGGCCTTTGGCGGTTTCCCGTGTTCGGCGGCTGCTCAGAGGCGGTGTCTCGTCTTCCTCCTGCCGCAGGCGCTTTCAGCCGGTGACGCCCGCTCTCTTTTACAGGAAACTGGAAGAAGAGCTTCCTCTTCTCTGCATTTCTCTTTGTTGGCTTCATGTTACCACTGTTTTTTCCCTTTGTCAAGGTTCCCACCGGGAAAAATAAATGGTTATTTCTTTCCTTTGCCCTTTCCTGCCGCGTGCTTGAGCATTTCCTGACGCTTGGCCTGCGGGTCCACCCGGTCTTCCCGGCGATTGCGGACACGGCTTCTGGCTGCACCCACAATACCGGAAGCTGCCGTAAACACGGACAGCAGCCAATACCCCAGACGGATTACCGTTCCCTGTGTGGAGGCCCAGTCCAGATGCTCATTGTAGTGGAGATCGATATAATAGGCGATTTCCCCGTCGGTCATGGAGGTCAACACAAGCCCGTTGGGATTTTCCAGCATATAGATTTCCACAAACAGTCCAAAGCCCACCAGCAGCACGCCGATGACGGAAATAATCAGATAGGCAATCCAGCGCTTCCGCTGGCAGAGATGCACCAGCCGAATCAGGCCGATGGCACACAGGGCGATTCCCGCCACCAGCAGAAACAACCGCAAACCAATGGCCCAGCCGGTATTCCAGAACTGGTAGTCAGCCTGCAACTTCTCTGCATCGGCAATGGTGGAAAACTGGCCGCTTTCCAGCAGCCCGGAAGGCTGGCGCAGCTCCCGGCCATACAGGTTATTGTATAAAATCCACTCATTTGCCGCCGTAAACAGCAGACAGAGTCCGCCCACCAGTGCCATGAGAAAATCCACGGCAGCGCTCTTTTCCTTTTGGAAGGAAACTGTTTGTTTCAAAAGAGATACACTCCTCTCTACCAAATCTGTTATTTATGTTTTTTTTATTATAACATAACTTAGATGAGTTGTGTAAAGAAATCCCATTTTTCATAGAAACTTTCTTCTCAAAGGTCCAATCTTATGACAGAAAGTAAATGAAGAATAGAAAAAACAAAAGCCGCCTCCTGAGAGACGGCTTTTGTTTTTTCAGAAATTACTTAGAGAGATTTTTTCAGGCGATTTTTACGGTACAGTGCCACTATGCTACCTCCCAGAGAGAGAACCAAAACCGCTACGATAGGAAGATATCCAGTCGTATCGCCGGTCTGTGGGAGACTTCCCTGATGGTCGTCGGACACAGTGCCTTCGGGATTGCTGCTGTCGGAAACGCCGGTATCAGGAGTGCTACTATCAGGAGTACTGGTATCCGGGGCGCTGCTGTCGGGAACACTACTGTCAGGAGTGCTGGTATCAGAGGTGCCGCCGTCAGGGGTTTCAGACTCGTCGTCAAAACTGATACTCACACCGTTCTTGGTATACGTAATCTTTCCTTCAAAATCTGCGGGAGCATTGCATTCGATCTCATCAAATTTGGAAACCACATCAGCGCATGTGATAATATCCAAATCCTTTTCAGGCTGATAGTTTTCCAGATTCAAAACCAGCTTTCCGCCAAAGGAAGCGTCGCCTGCAATATGCAGCACATCGTCTGCGCTGGAGATGGTCATTTCGAGAGTAGCATCATCACCCTGGATATAGTCGCCGCCAATAGTCATTGCATCATCGGTATTCTCCACAACGGTGCTGTTGTTGGTAACATCGCCGGTGCCAAAAGCGGTGCCATAGTCAGCACGGATAGTGCCGCCTTCCACAGTAGTGCCGCCTGCGTAGGTATTGTTGCCGGAGAGGACCAGCATACCGGTACCCTGCTTTACCAGAGCGCCGTCGCCGGAAATATCGTTCTTCCAGTTATCAGCTGCGTTCAGGCCGCCTTTGGATGCATCCATATTTACCGTTACATCGGTCACAAACGCGCCGTATCCGTTGGAAGCCTCAAACAAATTCAGTCTGCCCCAACCCTCTGCATCATCCAGAACGGAATAGCCAGAGGACACACCCGTGGTATACAGGACATATCGAATCTCGTCAGCGTTCAGATAGGGGTATCTGCTCTCCAAAAGGACTTCCGCACCTTTGGGAACTACCATAGGTTTCGTGGTATCGGAGTTGTCCTTCTTCAGGTTGTAGGTCATCCGATACAGATAGGTGGCCTTGTCCTGCTGATAGCTTTCGTAATCGGACTTTTCTTCTACTGTGCTGTCGTTCCCCACCAGCAGTCTGCCAGCGGCAAGGCCCTGTGTCTTGGCGTCCGCTTTGTCAGGGTCATACAGATTAGAGGCGGCAATAGCAGTAGCAGTCATTCTGCCACCGATTACATCCAGGCAGGAGTGCATGCCTGCCACAATTCTGTCATAACCCAGCTCGCTGGCACGAAGCATCAATTCAGAATACTGCTCCGGTACAGAGTAAGCCATGGCAATAGCAGCCAAATAAGCGGCGTTTGTATGGCCGCTGGGATAACCGCCATCATTGCTGGGGTCGGAATTTTCCATAGGCCGCAGGGAATCAAGAATGGTAACTTGCGGCAGAGTCTCGTCAAGTCTGGACCAGCGATAGGGGCGCATATACTTATAGTATTTCTTAGCTGAAGAGGTGCTGGCCGCACCGCCGCGCAGGGTAGACACCAGATTTACAATTCCTCCGTACACGCCGTTGGGATCTGCCCACTGTGCATCGTTGTGAACATCCGTATATTTATTGGTGGAAGCATCTTCGGGGACGGTAATGCTCCATAAATCCGTGTTGTCTCCAAAATCAGCTTCGGTCTTTCCAGCGGCTTTAGCAGCATTGTAATCTGCTTCCCGCATAACGTAGCTCTGGGCATTTACACCTTTGATAAATTCATCTGCGTACTCTCCCAGGCCGGAAATCATGCTATAATTTTTTTCCCGAACATCATCATAGAATGCCTTCACCTGCTGGGATTCAGAGGCATTGTTCCGAATATTGGCTGTTTCGGTGATATTCTGAACGTGCATATCTCTGTCCAAAATCGTGCCGTTATTCCACTCAGTACCTGGGGTAAAATAGTTCAGCATCTGGGATAAGACTCCGTTAGCGGGGTTTTCCAGTGTATTCTTTACCCCTTCAATATCATTTTTCTGATAAGCATCTACATAATAACCGTAATCTGCTGCATGCGGTGCAATGGGGTCTTCCTGTGCATATACAGGGAGCTGTGAACCGATACTGAAAACCATTGTACCGGCCATTGCCACACAAAGCACTTTTTTGCCCCAACGGGCCTGACTTTTCTGCATCTTCATCTTTCCTTCCTACAGAATCAATGGGGATATCTCCTGACATACCGGTTTCATAAGAAAACTTATGAAATCCTACGGCTTATTGTATCGGGCATTTATCAAGTCAGCATGCATGGTACCGTAAAAATAAAGTAAATTCTACATAGCTCCCAGTTAAAAAACACAAAAAAATACAGTCGAGGCCCTTTAAAAAGCGGCAGAAAAAAGACCGGGGAAAACTCCCCGGTCTCTCGCTTACTTTGCGTATTCGATTGCGCGGCTCTCGCGGATAATGTTGACCTTGATCTGACCGGGATATTCCAGGTCGCTCTCGATCTTCTTGCAGATATCCCGGGCCAGCAGCACCATTTTGTCGTCGCTGATGACTTCGGGCTTGACGATCACGCGCACTTCGCGGCCTGCCTGAATGGCATAGCAGCGATCCACACCCTCGAAGGAGGAAGCCACTTCTTCCAGCTTCTCCAGACGCTTGATGTAGTTTTCCAGATTTTCACGCCGTGCGCCGGGACGGGCAGCGGAAATGGCATCCGCGGCCTGTACAATGCAGGCGATGATGGTCTTGGGCTCCACATCTCCGTGGTGGGCATGAATGGCGTGAATGACCGCTTCGCTTTCCTTGTACTTTCTGGCGGCTTCCACACCGATATCCACATGAGAACCCTCGATTTCATGGTCAAGGGCCTTGCCGATATCATGCAGCAGACCGGCACGGCGGGCCAGCGTGGGGTCCAGACCCAGCTCGGAGGCCATCAGGCCGGACAGATATGCCACTTCCAGAGAGTGATTCAGCACGTTCTGGCCATAACTGGTGCGGTAACGCAGACGCCCCAGCAGCTTAACCAGTTCGGGATGGACACCGTTGACGCCGGTTTCGATCACGGCGCGTTCGCCCTCCTGCTTGATGGTCTGTTCCACCTCGCGGCGGGCCTTTTCCACCATTTCCTCAATACGGGCAGGATGGATGCGGCCGTCGGAAATCAGGCGCTCCAGCGCAATGCGGGCAATTTCCCGGCGGACCGGCTCAAAGCAGGACAGGGTAATGGCTTCCGGCGTGTCGTCGATAATCAGGTCAACGCCGGTCAGCGTTTCAATGGCGCGGATATTCCGGCCTTCGCGGCCGATAATCCGGCCCTTCATCTCATCATTGGGCAGGGGAACCACGGAAATAGCAGCTTCCGCCACATGGTCTGCGGCGCAGCGCTGAATGGCCAGTGCAATAATCTCTCTGGCGCTCTTTTCCGCTTCGTCCCGGGTCTGCTGTTCAATTTCCATGACCTTGACGGCCTTTTCGTGGATCAGCTCATTTTCCAGATTCTTCAGCAGGTAGTCCTTGGCCTGTTCCATGGTGAAGCCGGAAATCCGCTCCAACACTTCAAACTGGCTCTTTTTCACCATTTCGGCTTCCTGCAGCCGTTCCTCGGCCTTTTTGTTTTTCTTGGCAACTGCTTCTTCCTTGGCCTCCAGACTTTCCATCTTGCGGTCCAAAGTCTCTTCCTTTTGCTGTACACGGCGTTCCTGCCGCTGGATTTCCTTGCGGCGGTCGTTGAGTTCTTTTTCCGATTCGGTGCGCAGACGGTGAATCTCGTCCTTGCCCTCCAGAATGGTCTCTTTTTTCTTTGCTTCCGATGTTTTTATCGCATCACTGACGATTCTCTTGGCTTCCTGTTCAGCAGAACCGATGGCGGCTTCCGCCTGTTTTTTGCGGTAGCTGACACCTGCCGCAAACGCGACAAAGCCTGCTGCCGCCGCCGCAAGAACCGCGATGAGAATACACACCCATACAGGTACGTTCATCCCGGTACCATGCCTCCTTTTGTCAAATTTCTGTTAGACTTTGTAAAATCACTGGCTTAAATCAAACGGGTGCGTCACGCCCGACAATGAAAGCTTCATGCATTTCATTACTAATTGTATTACTTTTCCCACCCCTGTGTCAAGAAAATTGTTCACATTTTCAATACAGGAGTTTTACAATTTCTGCAATTTCACGATATCCCGAAAAAAACACCTTCGGTTTTTCCATCCCTTTCAGCTGCCATTCCCAAAAACATCGGCATGGTTTCCGGCGGAATTTCCGCCACCGGAACGGCCTGACGAAGTCTTACTTCCCCCTCGTCCAGACGCTTTTCTTCTGAAGCATACAGAATGGCAAAGGGTTCCCCTTTTTTCACCGGGTCCCCTGTTTTTTTCAAAAATCGAATTCCGGCGCCTGGGTCCGGCACACTGACACCGGTTTCCCGACCGGCCCCCAGCAAAACGGAGCTTCTGCCCACTCCCTGGGTGTCCATACAGCCAATCCATCCGTCTTTTTCTGCGGAAACTTCCCGGACACAGGCAGCACGGGGCAGAATTTCCGGATGATCCACCACATTCGGGTCGCCGCCCTGGGCATGAATCACCCGGCGGAATGTCTCCGCCGCGCTTCCGTCCCGGAGCTTTTCTTCCGCCAGCCTGCGGGCTTCCTCCAGATTGGGGACATTTTCCGTCAGCCAGACCATCATGGCCGCCAGCTCCACGGAAAGCCGCCGGACATCTTCCGGGCCTTTCCCCAGCAAGACCTGACAGGCTTCCTCCACTTCCAGGGCGTTGCCTACGGTCAGTCCCAGCGGCTGGCTCATATCCGTCAGCAATGCCGCGGTTTTCCGTCCGGCATGGGAACCGATGGACACCATCGCTTTGGCCAGCGCCATGGCGTCTTCCCGGTTTTTCATAAAAGCGCCGCTGCCCACCTTCACATCCAGCACGATACAGTCACTACCGCCGGCCAGCTTTTTACTCATAATACTGGACGCAATCAGGGGGATGCTCTCCACGGTAGCGGTCACATCCCGCAGCGCATACAGCTTTTTATCTGCCGGGGCCAGATTCCCGCTCTGGCTGACAATGCACAGGCCGGTTTCCCCGGCGATTTGGGCAAAGCGTTCCGGGGTCTGGCTGGTGGAAAATCCGGGAATGGCTTCCAGCTTGTCAATGGTTCCGCCGGTATACCCCAACCCCCGGCCGCTCATTTTGGCAACCGTCACACCGCAGGCCGCCGCCAACGGCCCGGCAATCAATGTGGTTTTGTCCCCAACACCGCCGGTGCTGTGCTTATCGGCTTTCCGGCCGGGAATCCGGGACAGGTCCGCCATTTCGCCGGAATGGGCCATGGCCAGCGTCAGCTCTGCCGTTTCCCGTTCGTCCATCCCCTGTATGCAAATCGCCATAAGCAGGGCGGCGGTCTGATAATCGGGAATTTCCCCACAGGTACAGCCCCGGACAAAAAACTGGATTTCGTCCCGGGTCAGGGCTTTGCCCAGCCGCTTCTTATTGAGAATATCGTACATATGCATCCGGCATCCCTCACTTTTTCAGATTGCCCGGGCCGAAGCTCTGGGGCAGCAGCTCCTCCAGCGTATAGCCGCTGTACGCGTTGCCTGCCTCCTGCAACAGAATCCGGAAGGAACCCGGGTCACAGAACTCCGCCATGACCTGCCGGCACACGCCGCAGGGCGGACAGGCTTCCGAGGGCGGTTCCCCCTGCTTTCCCCCTGCGATGGCAATGGCGATAAACTCCCGCTCCCCTTCACTAACAGCTTTGGCAAAGGCGGTTCTCTCCGCACAAATTGACGGAGTGTATGCAGCAGACTCGATATTACATCCTGTATAAATTTTACCTGTTTTGGAAAGCAGCGCAGCGCCCACAGAAAACCCGGAATAGGGGCAATAGGCCTTTTCACGGGCCGCCAGTGCTTCCCGGCACAAACGGATTTCCATGATAAACTCCATCACAACGCTCCTATTCGGCAATTTCCAGGGCGATTTCCATCATCTGGGTAAAGGTCAGCTGACGGTCCTCGGCAGACAGCGACTCCCCGGTTAACGGCAGATCGGACACGGTAAACAGGGCCAGCGCCTTTTTCCCGGCACGGGCCGCATTCATATACAGCCCGGCAGACTCCATCTCCACCGCCAAAGCGCCCATTTTCTTCCAGTCCTTCAGGCTGTCGGCGTAATCACCGTAAAACAGGTCGGAGCTGACCACGGTTCCCACATGGTGGGGAACTTCCAGTTTCCGGGCGGCCTGCACGGCTTTTTCCAGCAGGGAAAAATCAGCGGTTGGGGCAAAAGTTCCGGGAAGCCGGAACTGGGCGCCGTAATTGGAGTCTGTACAGGAACTCATGGCAAAAACCACATCCCGCAGCTGTACGCCCTCGGCAATACCTCCCGCAGAACCGATTCGGATGATATTGTCCACTCCGTAAACATGGTACAGCTCATAGCTGTAAATGCCCATAGAGGGAATGCCCATTCCGCTTCCCATGACGGAAATCCGTTTTCCCTGGTACAGGCCGGTATATCCCAGCATATTCCGGACGGTATTGAAGCATACCGGATCGGTGAGATAGGTTTCCGCAATATATTTGGCCCGCAGAGGGTCTCCGGGCATCAAAACGGTTTTGGCAATGTCGCCGGGATTGGCGCTGTTATGGGGTGTACTCATGAAAACGACCTCCTTTTTATCCATTGCAGCAATAGAATTGCTTCTGAAATTAAAATTTCTGTGCAGTTTTATTATACACAGTGGACAAAGGATCGTCAATGAGGACGCAAAAAAGCCGACCCGAAGGCCGGCCTTTTTCAGGATTCCTTTTTTTGATGACAGCCGGAGCACCCGGAACAACCGGAACAGCCGCAGCAGGACTTGCCCGACTTTTTCCGGCGATACATCCACACCAGCGCCGCCGCTGCCCACAACACAATAATTCCCAGAATGAGCCATTCCATCAGACAAACAGCCCTCCAATCTGATACACCAGGAACGTAACCCCCCAGGCCAGCACCAACTGGAACAGAGCCGCCACGCCCGTCCATTTCCAGCTGCCGGACTCCCGGCGAATGGTGGCCAATGTGGCCACACAGGGAATGTACAGCAGGCTGAAGGTCATCAGCGCATAGGCATTCAGTGCGCCAAAGCCCAGGCCGCCCAGCAGCGCGGTCAGAGAAGCCATGCCCTCCGTGGTTGTAATATTGCTGACACCGAACAGCACGGAGCAGCTGGACACCACCACTTCCTTGGCGGAAATACCGGCGATCAGCGCCACCACAATCTGCCAGTACCCCAGACCGATGGGCTGGAACACCGGCACAATCCATTTGCCGATCATGGAGCCGAAGCTGTTGGAAATATCCGTCACATAACCGGTGGGGCCGAAGTTCAGGATGCACCACATGATGATAGACGCGATGAAAATCGTGGTTCCCGCTTTGGTCAGGTAGTCCTTCACCTTTTCCCACACATAGATGAACACCGTGCGTCCGCTGGGGGCTTTATATTCCGGCAGTTCAATGAGCAGGGTATAGGCGGAGTTCTTCCGGTCAATCAGATGGATGACAAAGGCCACCAGAATGGCCACCAGCAGTCCCAGCACATACATGGAATAAGCCACGATCATGGCGTTATCCGGGAAAAACATCTCGGAGAACAGCACATAAATGGGAAGGCGGGCACTGCACGACATAAAGGGCGTGACCAGCATGGTCTTCATCCGGTCCCGCTTATCCTCCAGCGCCCGGGAAGCCATAATGGCGGGCAC
>CAJMOI010000075.1 GCA_905215105.1 uncultured bacterium | reverse complement strand
GCCGTCGTTTTTGCGGCAGGTTTCGTCCCCGTGCATTCCGGTCACCATTTTGCGGGAAATCGTATGGAACACGCTGCCGCTGACGGAAATTTCCGCGGAAACCTCCACGCTGCCGTTGGAAGTGATGCGGAAGCTCAGACCAGTCACCAGCGCCCAGCAGGAAACCTTTCCGACGCCTGCTCCGACATCTTCGTTCCAGGGACGGCTGAGGGAGAAATCCGCCAGCTTTTCCAGATAGAAGGGAGCGCCCTGATTGTCGGCGGCCAGCATACACAGGTTCATTTTTCCGGAAAACACCAGCTGCCCGTTTTGAATCTCTCCGGTGACGGACGCCATTTCATTCCACACATCCAGCACCTGTGCCACCGGCTGGCCGCCTGCTTCCAGCGCGGTTTTCTGCATGATGCTTTCCTGAATGACCTGATCCAGACAGGTGAGCTGCAAAGAGGCATAGTCCGGCTGGGTTTCGTATTCGGTGGAATAGGCGTCGGTGATGAACCGGACTTCCTGATCCCGATAGGCCTGAGCCAGAGCGCTGATTCTCATTTCCGCATCCAGACGCATGGCTTCGCCGTTGGCGTCATTGCGAATCTGCAAAGTCAGGTCGGTGACTTCCATCCGCAGCAGACAGCGGCAGTCCTCCGCCGCGCCGTCACAGTCCACCATCTGGCTGAAGGGGATCTCGAATTCCATGTTTTCCAGAGAAGCGCCGTCCAGCCCGGAAGCGTACAGCACCTGAATCCGCAGGCTGCCCTTGACCAGCAGCTTTCCGGAAACCGGGCGGCAGTCCTGCACCACACAGCAGGCCCGGGAGCGGAGAATGGTTTCCACCGGCGGCTTGCTGTCGTTGATTTCCAGTGTTTCCGAAACGGTGAACTGCTGGCTGCCCAGTCCGGCCAACATACTGGCGGCGGCGGTTTCCTGCCGCTGTTCCAGCTGTTCCTCCTGTGCCTGGGTGCAGATGGGCTGAATCCGGCGGTCCAGCACCAGGGCGCACACGGAAAAAGCCCCGTGAATATCCAGCCGCCGGGGACTTGCCGCCCGGCAGTTGACATATTCCACCCGGGCGCTGACCCGCGCACAGGGGCGAACCCCCGGTTCCCGCAGAGGGATGGCCGCGGAAAAGCCGCTGTCCATTTCACAGCAGCGGACGGTGTCCTCCCGGGAATCCAGATACAGCACCCGCACCCGCACGGAACCGTCGATTTCCAGCCGGTCGCCGCTGAAGCTGTGTCCCAGAATGCAGGGGGTTACCTGGCATTTTAAAATGCGCTGGATATCCGGGCAGTAATCCGGCAGGCTCACATCCAGATCCAGAGGCTGTTCCTGACAGCCGTCGAACAGGACGGCGCTGTCTGCGTATTCCGCCCGATTGAATGTATACTCCATAGCTTTGCTCTCCTTCTCTGATTTTTCTACCCTATCTCTATGAGCTGTCCGGGGCGTTTATGCCAAAGACGCGAAAAGCCCTCCGCCTAACCAAAAGGCGGAGAGCTTTCTGGCGGCCCTGCCGTGTGTGTCATCCGGCAAGGGCCCTATGTCGATTTTGAAAAGAAAGCTACTTATTCCTGTGTTACCCGGCGGATGCCGAACATACGGCGCAGGCAGAAACCCAGGAACCCGGAACTTTTCATCACAACGATTTTCATGGCAACCATCCTTTCGTCATGTACAGGGTCAGCCGCAGCGGAACAGAGCGAATCCCAGCGCGACAATAATCACAGACGTGAGAAACAATACCAGCTCAATGGGACAGAAAGTCGCCACCGCCAGCCCCAGCCCAAAGGTGACAGCGTGCATTCCCTTACACCGGGCCAGCCGGCAGCAGGCTTCGGCACAACGGTTTTTCCCCAACGGAATCGCCCCCTTTCTCTGCGCTTTGTTCCATTATATACACCGCCGGGAAAAAGTGTGACAGGGGAAAGCCGTCTTGTCATCCGCTGTCGATTTGTGTATGATAGAACCAACAAGCCATGACAAAAAGAAATGAAAGATCAGAAGAACGGAGGCTGTCAATATGCCGGCAGGAATCGTACACGCCCTTCACGGAGAAAGGCTCTGGAAGCGGCTGGAAAAAGAACATCGGGTGCTGAAGGAGCATCTGGTAAAGGATGCATTTGAATGGGGAAAACAGGGGCCGGATTTCCTGTTTTGTCACCGGTTTTTCCCTTGGCAGAAAGGGGAAAACCTGAGAGAGCTGGGAGGCAAGCTTCACAACGAACCGCCGGAGAAAACCCTCCGGGCGCTGGCTCATTGCTGGGAACAGGAAAACGACCCGGCTGTGCGCTCCTATATTCTGGGGTTCCTGTGCCATTACAGTCTGGACCGCACCTGTCACCCTTATATTGAGGATTTGTCCCGGACGCTGCTGGAAAAAGAACCGGAACAGACTGAGGATATTTTTCACAACGAAATCGAGTCGGCGCTGGACGGCATAGTCCTTCGCTGGGAGAGGGGAAAGCTGCCGCCGGAGTTTCCTCTGGGAAATTGTTTTCCTAAAAACGAAGAGGTGCAGGCCGCCATTGCCCGAGTGTATGGGCAGGCGTTTGAGGAGCTTTTCGGCTTGCAGGGAAAAGAAGGGGAGATATTGCAGGCGGAAAAAGACGCGCGGTTTACCTTCCGGATGCTGACTGACCGTACCGGCTTGAAAAAACAGGCCGTTGACCGGCTGGAGCGGGGAAAGCCCCGGACCATTTCCTGTCACCTGAGGGGGATTATGGAGAACGGCGACATCGACTATGCCAATACCTTCCGCCAGCCCTGGACAGACCGTCAGGGCAATGTCCGGACAGAGGATTTTTTCCAGCTGTTTGAGGAAGGAGAAGAGGATGCATATCAGCTGATTTCCGCGTTTCCGGACGGGGATTGGGAGCCGCTGGTGCAGGGAAGGTTTTTCTAAAAAACTGAATAAGCACAATATCTGAACGGGGTTCTTCCTTTGGTCATTCCGGGAATTCTGTCGTCAGACCTTGCAAAATGTCCTGTTTTGGGGTATGATAGAGCTAAATGATTACAAAACTGTAACTTTTGCAGGGAAGGAAGAGACGGTTGAAACAACAGGAAGGAAAAAGCGGCCGGTGGTTTGTCCGGCTGATGACAAGTCTGCTCCAGTTTCTCTACAATAGCATTTATATCACCGGAATTCAGACCCTTCGGATTTTTGCCCGTATCCGGAATCGCCTGATCCGGTTTCTTCGTCCGCTGGGCGATCTGTTCCGGCGGCTGTATGCCCGTTTTCTGCGGCGCAGAGTCCGTTTTCTGCACTTTTCCGGTGTCCGGATTCTCCGGAATCTCCGCTGGGAATCGGGAAAAATCAAGCGCACCCATCAAACCCATGGTCTGCGGAAAGCCATTGTCCATGTGACGCGTTCCACTTCTCACCGGGCGGTGCTGTCTGCCGCTGTACAGGTGGTGCTGCCGCTGGCAGCGGTGGGATTTCTAGTGCTGACCATTCAATTCTGGAACAACCAGAATTATGCCCTTTTCCTCGATTACGGTGGGGAAGAATCCATTGTCATTGAGGATGAAGGCGTCTTTGAAGAAGCCACTGAAATGATGAACCAGCGCATGGTGTTCGATGCTGCCACAGAGACGGAGCTGCGGGTGCACGGTGTTTATCAGCTGGGAATTGTGTCTCCGGGTGTGTGCAAAAGTGTGGATACGGTCTGTGATTCTCTGATTCAAAGCTCCAGCGATGTCATCAGTGAAGCCGCAGGATTGTATGTAAACGGAGAATTGACCGGAGTGGTTCGCAGCAGTACGGATTTACGGTATCTGCTGGAAACCATGCTTTCTGATGAAAAGGCGGAACAGAAAGCGGACTCTGCGGAATATCTGGAAAGCGTGGAACTGATCAACGGTCTGTTTCCCACCGAGCGAATTGAAAGTGCCGACGAGGTTCGCAAAACCATGGAAGATGAGCTTCACATCATGGTTTCCCGAAAAGAGACCTACACCGAGTCCATTTCCTATAAAACGGTTACCCAGAAGGACAGCAGTCAGTATACCGACTATTCCAGGGTGACCCAGCAGGGAAAAGAGGGAGAACGTACCTGCGTGGATACGGTGTATTATGTGGGGGACGAAGAAGTCCGCAGAGAAGAAGTTTCCCGGGAGGTGACCAGAGAACCGGTGAACAAAGTGGTGGTAGTGGGCACCAAAAAGCGCCCCACCGGAAAGATTCCCGGCGAGGCCAGCGGAACCTTTACCTGGCCGTCTCCTTCCGTGCGGTATGTCACGTCCACTTTCGGCGCCCGTTGGGGAACCACGCACTGGGGAATCGATATTGCCGGCAGCGGCGCTTATGGTCAGACCATTGTGGCAGCAGACGGCGGCACCGTTTCTTATGTCAAGCTCCATAATTACGGCTATGGCTATCATTTGCTCATTGACCACGGAAACGGCTATCAGACTTTGTATGCACATGCCAGTAAAATTCTGGTGACCTCCGGACAACAGGTGGCAAAGGGACAGGCCATCGCTCAGATCGGCAGTACCGGTGATTCCACCGGACCTCATCTGCACTTTGAAATCCTTAAAAACGGCTCAAAAGTAGACCCGCTGCCCTATATTCAGTAAGAGTAACCCGTGTTTTTTTGTTTAAAAAACACGGGTTTCCGTCTATATTGCAGGGTTTTTCCGGAGATAGAGAGGAATCTTTTTCTGCATTGCACAAGCCGAACTGGATTTTTTTGTTATATATTGACTTTTATTTCTCCGTGTATTATCATTTAGAGAGACATAAAATAGGATGAAGCATCTGTAAAGAGAATCACGCAATTTCCGTTGCAGGTGCTATTCTTTTGCTTACAAATTCTTCTTTTTCGGGATTTTCCCGAAAATTTCATATGAACTTTACTTGTTATTTACATATCAGCCTTTGGGCGTTGGCGTACAGACGTCAAATAATCATTAGGAGTGTGTCATTTTGGATAAATTTGTAATTACAGGCGGCAATCGGCTGTCTGGCGAAGTGACCATCAGCGGTGCAAAAAACGCAGCTGTCGCAATTCTTCCCGCAGTAATCCTCTCTGACGGTATCTGCCGTCTTGAAAATATTCCCAACATCACCGATGTCAACACCATGGCTCATATTTTGCAGGATATGGGTGCCGGTGTCCGTACCATTAACAGCACGACTCTGGAAATTGACCCCCGCAGTGTGCGCACCCATGTGGCTCCCTATGAGCTGGTGCGCCAGATGCGTGCGTCCTATTATCTGCTGGGCGCTTTGCTGGGCCGCTATCATCATGCTGTGGTGGGAATGCCCGGCGGATGCAACTTCGGTGTCCGTCCCATCGACCAGCACCTGAAGGGCTTTATGGCACTGGGTGCCACCTATACGCTGGATGGCGGTATGGTGGACGTGTCCGCCGACGAGCTGGTGGGCAACCATATTTATCTGGACGTGGTGACGGTTGGCGCTACCATGAATATTATTCTGGCCGCCGTAAAAGCCAAAGGCCTGACGGTCATCGAAAACGCCGCCCGTGAGCCCCACATTGTGGATCTGGCCAACTTCCTCAACAGCATGGGCGCAGATATCCGCGGCGCAGGTACGGATATTATCAAGATTCACGGCGTGGATCACCTGCACGGCACTACCTATTCCATTATTCCCGATCAGATCGAGGCGGGCACCTATATGGTGGCTGCCGCTGCGACCTGCGGTGATGTGCTGGTGAAAAATGTCATCCCCAAGCATCTGGAATCCATTACCGCCAAGCTGGAGGAAATGGGCGTTCAGATCGAAGAATTTGACGATTCCATCCGGGTTTCCCGTACCGGAATTCTGAATAAATGTAATGTCAAGACCATGCCTCACCCCGGTTTCCCCACGGACATGCAGCCGCAGATTGCCGTTCTGCTGTCCATTGCAAAGGGTACCAGCATTATTACCGAAGGCGTGTGGGACAACCGTTTCCGCTATGTGGAAGAACTGCGTAGAATGGGCGCTCAGATTTCCGTGGACAGCCGTCTGGCTGTGGTGGAAGGCGTGGACCATCTGGTGGCGGCTCCGGTCAAAGCGGTGGATCTCCGCGCCGGTGCAGCTATGGTGATTGCAGCCCTGTGCGCACAGGGTACCACCCAGATTGAGGATATCCAGTATATCGAGCGTGGCTATGACCGGATTGTGGAAAAGCTGTGCTCTCTGGGTGCGGATATCCGCCGGGTGGAAACGCCGGGTCCTGCGGTTGTGCGGGTCGGCTGAGACAGATTGATTTTACAGTTTCTGGAGGTTACTGGCATTGGCGAGACTTTGTCCTCTTTTCAGCGGAAGCAGCGGAAACAGTTATTATATCGGTTCACAGGAAAGAGGCGTGCTCATTGACGCCGGAAAAAGTGCCAAGCAGATTACAGAAAAACTGGCCTGCTGCGGAATCCCCCTTTCCGCTATTGAGGGGATTTTTGTCACCCATGAGCACAGCGACCATGTGCAGGGGCTGCGGGTGTTTGCAGGCCGGCACAAGATTCCGGTGTATGGTTCTTTCGGAACCATGGAAGCCCTTAACGATGCCCAGATTCTCAATGGGAAATTTCCCTGTTCCGTCATCGGCCCGGAAGGGCTGCGGTGTGCCGGAATGGAAATCCTGCCCTTTCACACGTCCCACGACTGTGCGGAAGGGTATGGCTATCTGGTGAAAACAGCCGACGACCACAAAGTGGCGTTCTGTACCGATCTTGGCGTTGTGACGCCCGAAGTGGAAAAAATGGTAGAGGGCGCAGATTTTGTCGTCATGGAGTCCAATCATGACGTGAGAATGCTGCAAAATGGGCCCTATCCCTATCCTCTGAAACGCCGGATTCTCTCTTCCAGAGGGCACCTTTCCAATGAGGCTTGTGCCGATCTGCTGCCCTATCTGGCACAGCGGGGAACCAGCCGGTTTTTGCTGGCTCATTTGAGCAGTGAAAACAACACGCCGGAGCTTGCCTACCAGACGGCGCTCTGTTCCCTGAAAATGGCAGGCTTGCAGGAGGAAAAGGACTTCATGCTGTCCGTTGCGCCGAGAGACAATGTGCAGGGACATACCATCCTGTTTTAACGAAACCTGTCAAACAGAATCAATTTAGGCCGGAACCGCAGTGCTCCGGCCGTTTTTGTTGGGGGAATCATACATATGATGAATGTACAGATTTTATGTGTGGGTAAATTGAAGGAGAGCTACTGGCGGGAAGCCTGTGCAGAATATGCCAAACGGCTGAAAGCCTTTTGCAGCTTCTCCATTGTGGAGCTGCCGGAAAGCCGTTTGCCCGATGACCCTTCTCAGGCGCTGATTGATAAAGCGCTGGAAGAAGAAGGGGAAAAGCTGTTGGCAGCGGCGAAGGGCAGCGCCATCATTCCCCTGTGCATTGAGGGCAAGGAGATTTCTTCCCCAAAACTGGCGAGTACGCTGGAAGACCTGGCTTCCCGGGGCGTTTCCTCGGTGAGCTTTGTCATCGGAAGCTCCTTCGGCCTTGCGGAAAAGGTGAAGCGGGCGGGTTCCCTGCGCCTTTCCATGTCCCCCATGACCTTTCCCCACCAGCTGGCCCGGGTGATGCTGTGCGAGCAGATTTACCGGGCGTTTCAGATTCAGAATCACGGAAAGTATCATAAATAATTCAAATGTCATCGATATGCCAAAAGGCGGACGCCGAAGCGTCCGCCTTTTGGTTTGCGGGGAGATTAGCAGCAGCTATTGCCGCAGCCGCAGTCGTTGTTGTTGCCGCCGCACAGGCCGCCGTTACCGCAGCAGCACAGGATCAGGAGAAGGATCAGAATCCAGGAGCATCCGCCAAAGTTGTTGTTGCACATATTGTATTGCCTCCTTTCGGTTTACACTATAGTGTATGGCAAGGGGGCAAAATCGGTTACAGGGTTTTGGCAAAAACTTTTTCAGGATTGAGCAGCGCCTGTCCGGACAATGGCGGGCAGCTCCCGCAGGTCGCGGATTTCATAGGTGGGAACCGGGGAGTTCGGACAGGGAAGCCCGGCGGGATTGAACCAGCAGGAATCCAGCCCGGCATTGTGCGCACCCTGAATGTCGGAGGTCAGAGAATCTCCCACCAGCAGCATCCGGCTTCGGTCGGAGGTTCCCAGCCGGGAAAACACATAGTCAAAATACCGGGCGTCCGGCTTGGGAACGCCGGCTTCTTCGGAAACAAAAATATCCCGGAAGACATCTGCCAAAGCAGAACCGCCGATGCGCTTCCGCTGGGTGCGGGAAACACCGTTAGTGACGATGTACAGGGTACAGGTTTTGACCAGTTCCCGGCAGACTTCCTCTGCATGGGGCAGCAGCCAGATACCGTTTCCCAGCTCTTCCATATACATCCGGTTAAAGGCTTCCGGGTCAAAGGAAAGCCCCAGACACCGGAAAAATTCCCGGAAGCGGCCCAGCTGCAATTGAGGCTTGGTGCATTCCTTCCGTTCCAGCCGCTGCCACCAGCTCTGGTTGATGCGGCTGTAGCAGTCCAGAATTTCCGGCGTATAGGGCAGCGTCTGGGAAAAGCCTGCGGCTTCATAGGCGGTTTTCAGGGCGTTGGCCTGAGAGGCTTCAAAGTCAAAAAGGGTTCTGTCTGCGTCCAGCAGCAGAATCGGGTAGCGGATGTCACACATGGTCAGATCCCCCATTTCCAAACGGCCAGTGCCAGCAAAAGCAGGTGTACCGCCAGCATGACGGGCAGGCCGATCATAAATTTTGCGTGTTGGGTCTTGTGGCGGATTTTCTTCATGGTGAGGAGCATTCCCAACGCGCCCCCCAGTGCGCCAAAGAGCAGCAGCGTGCTTTCCCGTACCCGCCATTTCCCTCTTTGGGCACAGGACTTATCGTGTATTGTCAGTGCTACGGCAATCCCGTTGCAGACCACCAGCCAGACCGCCAGCGCTGTCCAGGACAGTGATTGTACATCCATCTTCATTCCTCCTGAAGACCCTTTCCGGTTCTATTCCCGGACAAGTCCGCATAGGGATAAAACCAGTACAGGCCATCGTATTTGGTTTACAGTACCATGGTACAGGAATTGGGCCCGGCTGTCAATGCGGGCAGGAAAGGACGAATGACATGAAACACAGAAGAATTTTATGGAATCTCCGTCTGCGTCATCCCCGGCTGTTGGCGGTAGGGCTGCTGATGGGTGCCGTGGTGGTCACCATGGCCGCCGGGAGCTTTG
Organism: uncultured bacterium; assembly: GCA_905215105.1. GTDB lineage: Bacteria > Bacillota > Clostridia > Oscillospirales > Acutalibacteraceae > Heritagella_A. Next base: position 19 of record CAJMOI010000075.1, on the reverse strand, counting down.
CATCTGGCGGCAGCGGCGG
>CAJMOI010000074.1 GCA_905215105.1 uncultured bacterium | reverse complement strand
TGTCTGTTGCTTGCGAAAAATTCGTCGATTTCTTTATTTTCAGAAACGCCCTAAATGGAAGAAAACCGGAGCTAATTTCCGATTTTTCCCAAAAACGGACGCGTATGCCGGTTTTTTCTTTTTGACCAAAGGACAGGAAAGGTCTAAAATGAAAGTCAAACAAAGTCAAAAGGAGGGATTCCCGTGCGGATGACCGACAGTGTAGTCCAGTATATCCTTTCTTTGCTGGAAGAGGAGCACGGAAGCGCCGAGTTTCGCCGGAATGAGCTGGCGGAAACCATGGGCTGTGTCCCCAGCCAGATCAGCTATGTGATTTCCTCCCGGTTTACGCCGGAACAGGGCTATCTGGTGGAAAGCCGGCGGGGCGGCGGCGGATATGTGCGCATTACCCGGGTGAAACGGGACGCGCCGACGCTTTTAATGCATTTGGTGAACTCCATCGGGGAAAGGCTGGACAGCGCGACCGCCGGGGTGGTGCTCAATAATCTGGCAGAGCGGAAGGTGCTTTCCCTGCGGGATGCAAAGCTGATGGCGGCGGCCGTTTCCGACCAGTCTTTGTCTGCGGCTGACCGGGAAACACGGGATGCCCTGCGGGCGGGAATTCTGAAAAATCTGCTCATGGCGGCCTACAGCGCCACATAGGAATGAAAGTAGCCCCAAGGGGCTTTTGGGAAACAACAGACCATCGGGAGGTATGGATATGATATGCCAGCACTGCGGGAAAAATCCCGCAACCACGCGCATCAAGCGCATTGCAAACGGAGAGCTTTCGGAAATCGCCCTGTGCGGCGACTGTGCCCGAAAGCTGGGATATGGCGGTCTGTGGGGAGACTGGGGCATTCCCCTCAGTACCCTGTTTGGCGGCATGATGGAGGAACAGCCGGAACGGGAGCTCCGGTGCCCGGTGTGCGGCAGCACCTTTGACGAGATTGCCCGGACGGGACAGGTAGGGTGTGCCCAGTGCTATCAGACCTTCCGCCAGCGCTTGTCCCCCATGATTCAGCACATACACGGCAGCACGGCTCACCGGGGAAAAAGTCCCCTGAAGGCTCAGCTGGCCGTCGGCCCCAAAACCGGAATGCAGGTGGTGGAGGAAAAGCCTTCCCGTCTGGCGGTTCTGGAAGAAAAGGAAAAACAGCTGCGTCTGGCAGTAGAGGAGCAGAATTTTGAACTGGCCGTGGTGCTTCGGGATGAAATCAAGGCCATGAAGGAGGAAACGGACCATGAATGAATCCATCAAATGGTATGAGACAGAGGGAAAAGAAGAGGATGTGGTGGTCAGCACCCGTGTCCGTCTGGCTCGCAACCTTCCTTCCGTTCCCTTTCCCGGCCGGCTGAATGACGCCGGAAAGATTCAGGTAATGGAGCAGATCCGGGAAGCAGTGCTGGGGCCCAACAGCCTGTTTGCAGGCTTTTTCAGCTGGATTCCCCTTGCAACCCTGTCCCGTGGGGCAGCGGTGTCCCTGGCAGAGCGCCAGCTGGTGAGCCCGGAGTTTATCGCCCATCCTCAGGGCCGTGCTCTGCTGCTGGCCAGAGATGAGAGCATTTCCGGGGCCATTAACGGGGAAGACCACCTTCACATTCAGATGCTGGCGCGGGGTCTGGCGCTGTCACAGGCGTGGGAAGCCGCCAGCCGGTTGGATGATGCTTTGAACGAGCGGCTGTTCTTTGCTTTCGATCAGGAGCTGGGCTATCTGACCCGGAATCCCGCTGATCTGGGAACCGGTATGGCGGCCTCTCTGACGCTGCACCTGCCTGCACTGGAAGAGAGCGGGATTATTCTCCGCACTGCGTCCAACCTGTCCAAGCTGGGACTTTCCCTGCGGGCGGTCTGGGGCGAAGTGGGCAAAAGTGCCGGCTGTCTCTATCAGCTTTCCAACCGGGTGACGTTGGGGCTCAGTGAAAAAGAAGCCCTGTCCAATCTGGAAACCATCGCCATGCAGCTGCTGCGGCAGGAGCGGGGCGCACGGGAAAAGCTGACGTCCCGGCTGGAAACCCAGGACGCCGTGGCTCGCTCTCTGGGCATTTTGCAGAATGCCCGGCTGTTGGAGCTGGACGAATTCATGAAGCTGCTGTCCAATGTGCGGCTGGGCGCAGCCAGCGGATTTTTGAAAAATGTGGACTTACTCACTTTGAACTGTCTGGCCATCCAGATGCAGCCTGCCACCCTTCGGCTGCCGAAGGGACAGGAAACCGGAGAAGAAGAGCCGGTTCTTCGCGCAAGACTGGTGCGGGAGGCACTGGGCGGCGCGTAACCGGTTTGCCAATTGCGGAGGAGGAGGCGTAAAAGAACATGCTGCGATTTGACGGTTTTACGGAAAAAGCCAACCAGGTGCTGAACTGCGCGCTGGAAAAGGCACAGGAACTGGGACATGACTATGTAGGCAGTGAGCATATGTTGTTGGGAATGCTGCTCATTGGGGAGAACACCGCCTCTGAGGTGCTGGAAAAGCTGGGGGCCAGTGCATCGCAGCTGGAAACCCTCATTCGGGAAAAAGTGCCTGCCGGAGAGCCCACCCATCTGGACTCTTCCGACCTGACGCCCCGAAGCAAGCGGATTTTGCAGACTGCCCGGGCAAAGGCCTCTTCCCATCATCAGCCCTATGTGGGCACGGAGCACATCCTGCTGGCCATTCTGGAAGAGCGGGACAGCTACGGCCTGCGCTTTCTTGTCCAAATGGGCGCAACGCCCAGCGCCATCCGCCAGAGCCTGACGGGGGCGGAAGGAGCCGGGGAAAAGCTGCCGGAACGTTCGGAAAAGCATCCGGAGCATCCGGAAAAGAAGCCCCTGAAATCCCTGGAACGGTTCGGGCGGGATTTGACCCGTCTGGCCAGTGAAGGCAAGCTGGACCCGGTGGTGGGGCGGCAGGCGGAAATTCAGCGGATGATCCAGATTCTGTGCCGCCGCACCAAGAACAACCCGGTACTTCTGGGAGAACCGGGGGTGGGCAAAACCGCCGTGGTAGAGGGCCTTGCCCAACTGATCCAGTCGGAACAGGTTCCCGACCTGCTGCGGGAAAAGCGCATTTTTTCGCTGGATCTCACCGGCATGGTAGCGGGAACCCGGTACCGGGGCGATTTTGAGGAACGGGTGAAAAATGCGCTGGACGAGGTGCGCCGCTGTGGAAATGTGATTCTCTTCCTCGATGAGCTCCATACGCTGGTGGGAACCGGCGGAGGAGAGGGGACCGCGGATGCCGCCAACATTCTTAAGCCCGCCCTGTCCCGGGGAGAAATTCAGATTATCGGCACCAGTACCGTCAGTGAGTACCGGCGGTATATCGAAAAGGACGGCGCGCTGGAACGACGTTTTCAGCCGGTTAAGGTGGGAGAGCCCACCCAGGAGGAAGCGGAGAAGATTCTCTATGGCCTTCGGGACCGGTACGAAGCCCATCACCGGGTGAAAATCACCGACGAGGCCATCCAGGCCGCCGTGCGCCTTTCCGCCCGGTATATTCCCGACCGGTTCCTGCCGGACAAAGCCATTGACGTCATGGACGAATCAGCGTCCCGGGTGCGGCTCAGCGCATATACCGCGCCGGACGGCATCCGGCAGCTGGAACAGAAGGTGCGGGAGCTGGAACAGGAAAAAACCTCCGCCGTCAATGCCCAGGACTTTGAGCGCGCCGCTTCTCTGCGAGACGAACAGAAGGAGCTTCGCCGCCGTCTGGAAGAGCAGAAGGAGAGCTGGAAGGATGAAACCAAGGAGCAAAAGGGAGAAGTCACCGCCGAGGACGTGGCGGGCGTGGTTTCCCTCTGGACAGGGGTTCCGGTTTCCCGGCTGACGGAAGAAGAGGGGCAGCGGCTGCTCCATCTGGAAGAGCGGCTCCATGGCCGGATTGTGGGGCAGGAGGAAGCGGTCTCCGCCGTGGCGAAAGCCATCCGCCGGGGCCGCGTGGGGCTGAAAGACCCGAAACGCCCCATCGGCTCCTTCCTGTTTCTGGGCCCCACCGGTGTGGGCAAAACGGAGCTTTGCCGGGCGCTGGCAGAGGTGCTGTTCGGGGACGAAACCGCCATGCTCCGGTTTGATATGTCGGAATATATGGAAAAGCACACGGTTTCCCGACTGGTGGGTTCGCCGCCCGGGTATGTGGGCTATGAAGAAGGGGGACAGCTGACGGAAGCCGTCCGCAGCCACCCCTATTCGGTGGTGCTCTTCGATGAAATCGAGAAAGCCCATCCGGATGTATTCAATCTGCTGCTGCAAATTCTGGAGGACGGCCGACTGACGGATTCTCAGGGGCGGCATGTGGATTTCCGCAACACGGTGGTCATCATGACCTCCAATATCGGCGCAAGGCTGATTACCAGCCAGAACCGGAAACTGGGCTTTTCTTCCGGGGAAGACAGCGAGGCCGACGCGGCGCGGGTTCGGGAGCTGGTGATGGAAGAGGTGAAAAAGCTGTTCCGTCCGGAATTCCTCAACCGGGTGGACGAGTGCATCGTGTTCCGAAAGCTCACCGATGAACAGCTGGGGCAAATCACCGTGCTGATGCTGAAAAGCCTGTCCCGGCGGGCGGAAGATCTGGGGCTTTCCGTCACCTTTTCAGAAGAAGCCGTGGCGGAAATCGCCCGTCAGGGTCGGGACCCGCTGTATGGAGCCCGTCCGCTGCGCAGAGTCATCCAGACCGGCGTGGAAACGCTGATGGCGGAGGAACTGCTGTCCGGCCATTTACAGGCTGGGGTTCCGGCAGTGTGCCGGTTCCGGGAAAACCGGTTTGTATTCGACGCCGCAGAGATCAAGGTATCCTGATACCCCAATAAAAAATGCTTTATGGCTGGGAAGCTCTCAACCATAAAGCATTTTGTTTTGTAATAAAGTTTCAGGTCCGGCGACGCCGTTTCTGGCGGGGCGGTTCCGGTTCAAAGCCCATCCGCTGAATCCGTTTTCGCAGCCAGCCGCCCTGTAGGTAGTAAATCACGAACAGTACCGAAGTGATGGACCAGGTAATGGGATAGCTGAGAATGACCGTTTCCACCTGATTCCATACCGGCACTGCCAGACTGATCCACACCACACGCAGGACACAGATGCCCAGTCCCGTGAGTATCATGGGAACCAGCGAGTCGCCCGTACCGCGCATGGCGCCGGAGAAAATTTCGATGCACACATAGGTGAAGTAGAAGGGCACCATGGTGTGAAGGATATCCATGCCGATTTTCATCACGTTCTGGTCGGAGGTAAAGAGCTGGTACACATAGGAGCCCCAGAAATACAGCACCGTGCTGAGGAAAAAGGCGGTACCAAAAGCCATGACCAGACAGATGTGAACGCTTTTGCGAATCCGGTCGTATTTCTGTGCGCCGAAGTTCTGTCCGGAAAAGGTGGTGACCGATGTACCGAAAGCGCCCATAATCATCCAGAACAGGCCGTCAATTTTGCCGTATGCAGTCCACGCCGCCACGGTGTTGGTGCCAAAGGTGTTGATGGTGGACTGAATGATGATGTTGGAAGCGTTGTACATGACGGACTGCAAGCCCGCAGGCAGGCCGATCTGAATGATGTTTCGGAGAATGTACCAGTTCATCCGGATGTCCCGCAGATGCAGCCGGTACACGTCCTCCGACCGCATGAGCACCACCAGAATCAGAATGGCGCTGATGGCCTGACTGGCGATGGTGGCAATGCCCACGCCGGCCACGCCCCAGTGAAACACCGGAACAAACAGCAGGTCCAGCACCAGATTCAGCACCGTACAGAGAATGAGAAAATACAGGGGCCGCCGGGAATCGCCCACAGCCCGGAGAATACCGGAGCCCATGTTATAGAGCAGGTTGAACACCATGCCGCCGAAATAAATCTCAATGTAGACCGTGGCGTATTCCATCACGTCTTCCGGCGTACCCATGGCTCTTAGTGCCCAGGGAGACAGCGCCATGCCCAGCACCATAAAGAAAAGGCCGCCTGCAATGCCCAGTGCCACAGAGGTGTGAACGGCCTGACTGGTTTCCGCTGCTCTGCGTGCGCCGTAATACTGGGAGGTAATCACCGTTGCACCGGCGGAAAGACCCACGAAGAAACCCACCAGCAGGTTGATAATGGTACCAGTGGCGCCGCCCACGGCAGCCAGCGCCTGGGTTCCCACGAAATTGCCCACAATAATGGCGTCCACCGTGTTGTACAGCTGCTGAAAAAAGGTTCCCAGCAGAATGGGGAAGAAGAAGGAGAGCAGCTGTTTCCAGATAACGCCTTCCGTGATTTTGTTTTCCTTAACCAAAGATAACGCCCTCTTTCCAAAAATTCCGCAATCGCGCGGCAGCATTTCCCAGCATAGCACATTTCCGGCAGTTTGTCCATGGCGTGATTTTCAAAAAAATTACAGCTCCCGGGTCCAGTATTTCCGGTCAAGACTCCGGTACTGAATGGCTTCTGCCGCATGCTGAGGCTGAATCTCTTCATACCCTTCCAGATCCGCGATGGTGCGGGCCACCTTCATCACCCGGTCATAGGCCCGACCGGAGAGCCCCAGCTGGGTAAAGGCGGTGCGCATGAGCTTTTGGGCGGTGTCGGTAATGGTGCAGACCTCGTGAAGCATGGCGGCGGGAATTCGGGCATTACAGGTAATGCCCGTTCCGGCAAACCGCCGGTTCTGCACCTCCCGGGCCCGGTTGACCCGTTCCCGGATGGCGGCGGAGGACTCGGCTTTTTCCCGGCTGGAAAGCTCGTCGAACTTCACCGGTTCCACCTCCACGTGGATGTCCAGCCGGTCCAGCAGCGGTCCGGAAATCCGCCCCAGATACCGGTCCACCGCGCCGGGAGAGCAGGTGCATTTCCGGGTGGGGTGGCCGAAATAGCCGCAGGGGCAGGGGTTCATGGCCGCCACCAGCATAACGGAACAGGGATAAGTGACGGAGCCGTTTACCCGGGAAATGGTCACAGTGCCATCCTCCATGGGTTGGCGCAGTACCTCCATGGCAATGCGGGTAAACTCCGGCAGCTCGTCCAGAAACAGCACGCCGTTGTGGGCAAGAGAAATCTCTCCCGGCCGGGGAATACTGCCGCCGCCGGACAGCCCCGGGGCAGAAATGGTGTGGTGAGGGGAGCGGAAAGGCCGGGTGCGGATCAGGGTCCCGCCTTTGGGAATGGTTCCCGCTACCGAATGAATCTTGGTGGTCTCAATCATTTCCTCATAAGTCATGTCCGGCAGGATGGTGGGAATCCGCTTGGCCAGCATACTTTTGCCGGAGCCGGGAGGCCCTACCATCAGCACATTGTGTCCGCCGCTGGCGGCAATTTCCAAAGCCCGCTTGGCTTCCAGTTGTCCCCGCACGTCGGAAAAGTCCAACAGGGCGGAGGCAGCGGTTTCCTGAGCGGCTTCTGCGGGAACCGCCGGAGAGAGCAGAGAAATCCCCTCCAGATGGTCGGTCAGCTCCCGGACATTTTTCACCGGGTAGACCTCCAGCCCTTCGGCTACTGCGCCTTCCCGGGCGTTTTCCGCCGGGACAAACAGCCGCCGGAACCCGGCTTCCCGGGCAGCGATGGCCATGGGCAGCACGCCCCGAACCGGCCGGATTTCTCCGGAAAGGGACAGCTCTCCCACAAAAACGCAGTCGTCCAGAGGAGCGTTCAGCTGTCCGGTGGCCGCCAGCAGTGCCGCCAACAGGGGAAGGTCGTACATGGGTCCCTCTTTTTTCTTGTCCGCGGGCGCCAGATTCATGGTAATCCGGCTGACCGGAAAGTCAAATCCGCAGTTTTTCATCGCGGCCCGCACCCGTTCCCGGGACTCCCGGACAGCGGTATCCGGCAGGCCGACAATATCAAAAGCGGGCAGGCCACGGGAAATGTCCGCCTCCACTTCCACCGTGTAGGTTTCCAGCCCGAATAATCCCATACTGAAAAGCCGTGCAGTCATAATAAGTTTTCTCCAATTTCCGTGAGTACTGTTTGCAGCGCCGCTGCATATACTGTTATTATAGTCGCGGCAGAAATGGATATAGTTTCATAAAAGAAATATAAGGGTATTACCCCCTGAAAAGTGCCTGATTTCCATGCAGTTTTGCTGTGAATCACTGACAAAATTCGTAGAAACTAATGAATGCGTAAAAAATTATGGATAATTTTTGAATTTTTGTTGACTTTTCAGTTGGAATAGGGTATGATTGAAAAAACAGGATTTCCTGTTTGGTCATTGAGGTGTCAGAAAGATTGAACTGGAGCTCCATTTCCGAAAATGAACTGGTTTTACTGGTGCAAAAGAATCAGGGGGAAGCCTTTGTGGAACTGGCGTCCCGATATTTTCCGCTGATTCACCGAATCGCCTATCCTTACCGTTCAGCACTTCTGGAAGCGGAGGACCTTTCCCAGGAGGGGTTGCTGGGGTTATACCATGCGGCCCGCACCTTTCGGCAAACGGGCGGAGCTTCTTTTTCCACCTATGCCGGTGTCTGTATTTCCAATTGTATCGTGTCTGCGTTCCGCCGTGCTTTCAGCCGCAGCGGCCAGATTATGAAAGAGGCGGTTCCCCTGGATCGGGAAGCTGATCTCGCCGCAATACAGGACCCGGAATCCCAGCTCATTGACCGTGAAAATCTGGATGTGCTTCTGCACAAAATCCGGAACACGCTGACCCGGATGGAGCAGCAGGTGCTTTCCTGCTATGTATCGGGCTTTTCCTATCAGGAAATTTCCTCTGCACTGGGAATTTCCGTTAAATCGGTGGGGAATGCCATGCAGCGGGTGCGCAAAAAGCTGCGGAATGCCGTCTGACAGCAGGTTCCAACCCACTTTTATATGCCCCGGTAGCTTAAGTTGTAGAGCGTTGATTATCAAAGGCGGCGGTGCGAATCCGTCTACGGGCAAAATATCTATTATCCAAAGTGAGGTATTTCACAATGTACGAAGACAAGACTCTGATCTGCAAAGAATGCGGCGCTGAATTCGTGTTCACCGCTGGCGAACAGGAGTTCTACGCATCCAAGGGCTTCGTGAACGAGCCCCAGAGATGCAAGGCCTGCCGCGATGCCCGTAAGAACGCTGCAAAGCCCGAGCGTGAGATGTTCACCGCTGTGTGCGCTTCCTGCGGCAAGGAAGCAAGAGTTCCCTTCAAGCCCCGCGAGGATCGCCCTGTGTACTGCAGCGAGTGCTTCGCAAAGATGAGAGAGGAATAATTTCTCCCGCCTTTTCATCGATTGAAAAACCCCTTTCCGATTTGAAGTGACCCCCAAAAGTTAGACAAT
>CAJMOI010000073.1 GCA_905215105.1 uncultured bacterium | reverse complement strand
GGTATATGTGCATGGAAAGATAAAATCAACTGTTTGGGCTGTAAAGGGCAAAAAGGGAATATGTTTTATGGCGAATGCGACAAGGCCCTTTGTTGCATCAGCAAAGGATATGAACATTGCGGCCTGTGTCCCGATATGCCCTGTGAAAAGCTGCTCGATTTGTTTAACGACCCCGAGCACGGCGACAAGGGAGCCCGGCTGCATAATTTACAAAACTGGGCTGTAGGAAACTATATTTACGAAAAACTGCGTTAATTAAAATATACATAATTATATGAGAATTATCTTATGAGAAAGCTTTTGATTCCGATTTTTGAAGGAATAAATTATCGGTTGCTGCAAGAGTGGATGAACGTAGGTTATCTTCCCAACTTTAAACGTTTGTCAAAAGAAGGGCATTTGGACAAGCTGCAATGTACACGAATTCCCTATGAACCGGCCGGGCTGGTTCCAGGCCGGTCTTTGGCCCCGGTTTAAAGAAAATCCCCTGTCCGTTCCCTTGACAAAAAGCAGCCGAATGGGTATACTAATGTGTAATCAATAGAAGAAAAACGCTGATGGGAAAAAAGACAGCGGATAAAGCTTTTCAGAGAGCCGGCGGCAGGTGTGAGCCGGTGAGTTTCCGCTGTGAATCAGTCATCCCGGAGTTTCCGTGCCCGAGTCCTTTGGGAGGTAAGGCCGGACGGCAGGCCCCGTTACGGCACAAGCCTTATGAAAGAGGCTGAGGGCGGAAGTTTCCGCCAAAACCGGGTGGTACCGTGAAGAAGATTCGCCCCGGATACAGAGAGTGTTCTGTATCCGGGGCTTTTGTTAACTTGAAACAGGAGAGTAAAAATGGAATTACGCCTTGCAGTAGAACAAGATCTGCCGAGAATTAAAAATATGTACCGGCAAATCGTCGCAAAAATGATAGCAGACGGCTTTACTGTCTGGGATGAAGTTTATCCATGTGAATTTTTAGAAGAAGATATCAAAAATCAGCAAATGTATGTTTTGGAAAATCAGAAACAAATTGTTTCCGCTTTTGCGCTGTGCCCTTCTCACACGGGTTCCAGATGTGTGGAATGGCAGGAGAAAAGCGCATCAGCGCTGTATATTGATCGCCTTGGCGTAAATGTCGATTATCTGCGAAAGGGTATCGGCTTTCTGACAATCCAAAACGCAATGACTCTTTGCAGACAAATACAGGTAGAATACCTAAGACTATTTGTGGTGGATAGCAATATACCTGCTGTTCAGCTGTATCAGAAAGCTGGTTTTACCAAAGCTGGCGGTGTATATGAAGAAATCATCGACGATGACTTGATTCTTCATGAATATGGGTTTGAAATCAGAGTATAAAAACAGGAAAGGACGAGCACAGTGGCAGAAAAAGCAGCAGAAACCGACCGGTACTATCTCATGTGTGAGCGGGACTGGATTTACCATATCCTGATTACCGTGGCCGGATTTTTTGGAGCGTACACCTATCTGCTGCGGGGCAATGTGTTCTGCAATGCTCAAACCGGCAACGTGGTGCTCATGGGCATGGCTCTGGGCAGCAGGAAATGGTGGGAGGCCCTGTATTATATCATCCCCATTTCCGCCTATCTGCTGGGTTCCTTTATTTCGGAGTTGGTGCCGGGGCCGGTCAAGCGTCATTTTCCCCTGCGCTGGGATACCCTGCTGATTGCCATTGAAATGCTGGTGGTGCTGATACTGGGCTTTGTACCGGAATCTGCGCCGGTACAGATTTCCCAGGTGGCCATTAACTTTATCGCCTCTATGCAGTACAACACCTTCCGCCAGTCACAGGGAACCCCCATGGCCACTACCTTTGCCACCAATCACATCCGGCAGATTGGCATTGCATTGGCAAAGGAAGTCAAATACCTGCACACCGGCAATACCGCCCACCGGGAAAAGCTGCGCAAGCACTTTGAAATGCTGCTGTTTTTTGTGTTGGGGGCTGTGGTAGGCACAGTGCTGTGTAACCTCTTTTTGGGTAAGGCCCTCTGGTTCACCATGATTCCGCTGGCGGTGATCTTCGGCACGCTGCTTCACGCCGATTTGACCACGGAAAAAGATATGACAGAGCGCAAGCCTTCGGGGCATTGAGGAGAGAACACTGATGGACACTACAATCTATCTGATTATTTTTCTTCCGCTGATTCTGTATTTGATTTCTCAGCGGCGCAACCAGAAATTGATGGCCCACCAAATTATGAGCCGAAAAAAGGGGAGAACACAAATGTTGGAACTGGCAAAAAAATTCATCGATAAAAAATGTATTATTTACACCTTTGACCATTCTCAAATCGTGGGAATTCTGAGACAGGTTTCCGACACCGGCGTGCTGGTTGAGGGCAATTCCGCGGTGGAAGCCGTCAATCTGGACTTTATTGTCCGTATCCGGGAATATCCCCGGAATAAAAAAGGAAAAGAAAAATCATTGATTTTGGATTGATATTTCCATTGAAAATTCAAAATTGTGAAGGAAAATGCAGTATGAAAAAGCTTCCAACCATTCTTTTGATGCTTGTCCCGTATGCGTTTATTGCCGTTTTTTTGAATTTTGGGCTGACGAAATATGTGTTTCTTCTCTGGCCCATTCTGTGGCTGGTTGTCTGTCTTCCCAATATGGTATATGCATTTCTCCTGCCCCGGCTGGGAACCACTCCAAGGCAGCTTTTGTTCTGGAATATGGTGCTGAAGCTGTGCAACATTCCCGTATTTGCAGGGGTGTTTCTGGTAGCCCTGCTGCTCAATATTATGGTCATTCCCCTGCTTCCGTTTTTGGTGCTGTTTGATTATTCCCTGCTGCTGCCTTCCAGCATGTATGGGATCAGCGGTATCTGGAAGAATTATCGAAAAGGGAAATTTTCGCTGGCAGAAACCGCCGTCAACATCATTCTGCATTTTTTCTTCTGCGCCGATGTGTTCAGCGCTATCTATTGTTATGTGCGCGGAAGAAAGGTTTCGCAGCCCAATGCCTCCCTCATAGAGGGAGGTGGCGCGGCGTAAGCCGTGACGGAGGGAGTATCACTTCGATTCGTTTCCAAATGGCAGAAAAGCGGAAACCTCTGTATCCCAATAAGCCTGTAACCGGGTTTTCCGGTTCTTATAAATTTGTAATACCATGATTTTATCATTGAAAGGAAGGAACTCCATGAGCAAGGAACTGGCGAAAGCCTATGAACCTCAGGAAGTGGAAAACAGAACCTATGACTTCTGGATGAAGGGCAACTATTTCCACGCTGAGCCCGACCCCGAAAAGAAACCCTATACCATCGTGATTCCCCCGCCGAACATCACCGGCCAGCTGCATATGGGCCACGCACTGGATGAGACCTTGCAGGACATCCTCATCCGCTGGCGCCGGATGCAGGGCTATTCCGCCCTGTGGCTGCCCGGAACCGACCATGCTTCCATCGCTACCGAAGCCAAAATCGTGGAAGCTATGCGGGAGGAAGGGCTAACCAAAGAAGACCTGGGCCGCGAAGGATTTTTGGAGCGCGCCTGGGAATGGAAGCGCCAGTACGGCGGCCGCATTGTGGAGCAGCTGAAAAAGCTGGGCTCCTCCTGCGACTGGGAGCGTGAGCGCTTCACGCTGGACGAGGGCTGTTCCCGCGCTGTGAAGGAAGTGTTCGTCAACCTGTATGAAAAGGGCCTGATTTACCGCGGCAACCGCATGGTCAACTGGTGCCCCCACTGCAACACCTCCATTTCTGATGCAGAGGTGGAATACAAGACCCAGGACGGCAACTTCTGGCACCTGCTGTATCCTGTTAAGGAAACCGGCGAAATGCTGGAGCTGGCAACCACCCGTCCCGAGACCATGCTGGGCGATACCGCTGTGGCTATCAACCCCGAAGACCCCCGCTACGCTCATCTGCACGGCTGCCATGTGGTGCTGCCCCTGCTGAATAAGGAAATCCCCGTTGTCTGCGACGAGCACGCCGACATGGAAAAGGGTACCGGCGTGGTGAAGATCACCCCTGCCCACGACCCCAACGACTATGAGGTTGGCAAGCGTCACGATCTGCCTATCGTCCGTGTGTTCACCTATGACGGCCATATGACCGGCGCCGCCGACAAGGCCGCTGCTGACGAGCTGTTTGCCAGCGGACGCGCTGCCGCCGGAGAGCCGGAAGTGCTGGACTGCGGCAAATATGCCGGCATGACCACCATGGAAGCTCGCAAGGCCATCGTTGCCGATCTGGAAGCTGGCGGCTTCCTGAAGGCTGTGGAGCCCCTGCAGCATGAAGTGGGAACCTGCTACCGCTGCCATAACACCGTAGAGCCCATGGTTTCCAAGCAGTGGTTTGTCAAGATGGAACCCCTGGCTAAGCCCGCTATCGACTGCGTGCGGGACGGCGAAGTGAAGTTTATCCCCGACCGTATGGAAAAGGTGTACTACAACTGGATGGAGAACATCAAGGACTGGTGTATTTCCCGTCAGCTGTGGTGGGGCCATCGTATCCCGGCCTGGTACTGCGCCGACTGCGGCGAGACCATCGTTGCCAAGGAAGAGCCCACCGTCTGCCCCAAGTGCGGCGGCACCCATCTGGAACAGGACCCCGATACCCTTGATACCTGGTTCAGCTCCGCTCTGTGGCCGTTCTCCACGCTGGGCTGGCCGGATAACACCGAAGAGCTGAAATATTTCTCCCCCACCAGCACACTGGTGACCGGTTATGATATCATCTTCTTCTGGGTTGCCAGAATGATCTTCTCCGGCATTGAAAACATGAAAGTGCCGCCCTTCAAGACCGTGTTCTTCCATGGTCTGGTGCGCGACGCACAGGGCCGCAAGATGAGTAAGTCTCTGGGCAACGGTATTGACCCGCTGGAGGTTATCGAGCAGTACGGCGCGGACGCCCTGCGCTTTACGCTGGTGACCGGCAACAGCCCCGGAAACGATTTGCGTTTCTCCGACGAGAAGGTAGCCGCCAGCCGGAACTTTGCCAACAAGATCTGGAACGCCGCCCGGTTTATCCTCATGAACATTGACGGCCACAACGTGCCCAACGCTCTGCCCGAAACGCTGGAGCTGGAGGACAAGTGGATTGTCAGCGCTCTGAACGACGTGACCAAGGAGATCACCGACAATCTGGAGAAATTCGAGCTGGGCATCGCTGTCCAGAAGCTCTATGACTTCCTGTGGGACAGCTTCTGCGACTGGTATATCGAGATTGCCAAAATCCGCATGCAGTCCGACGACGAAGCCAAGGCACAGGCCGCCCGTCAGGTGCTGGTTTGGGTCATGAGCCGCACCTTGCAGCTGCTGCACCCCTTCATGCCTTATATCACCGAGGAAATCTGGCAGAGCCTGCCCCACGAGGGAGAGTCCATCATGATTTCCAAGTGGCCGGAGTATGAAGAGCAGTACAGCTTCCCCAAGGCTGAGCAGGAGCTGGCACACATCATGGAACTGATTCGCGGTATCCGTAACCGCCGCGCAGAAATGAACGTGGCTCCCTCCAAGAAAGCAAAGCTGTATGTGGCTACCGCTAACCCGGAGGCTTACCAGGTCTGCACCGCGATCCTTATGAAACTGGCCTATGCCAGCGAGGTGGAAGTGGGCGAAGCCTTTGAGCTGGAAGGCGCTGTGACCGTGGTTACCGGCGACGCAAAGGCTTATATTCCCATGGATGATCTGGTGGATAAGAAAGCCGAGCTGGCCCGTTTGCAGAAAGAGCTGGACAACGCCAGGAAGCAGCTTGCCGGTGTGGACGCCAAGCTGAACAATGAGAAGTTCATCTCCAAGGCCCCGGCCGCTATTATTGAGGGCGCACGCCAGAACGGCGAAAAACTGCGTGAGCGTATCCGCCTGATTGAAGAGAGCATGAAGGCGCTTTCTTAATTGTCATAATTGTCTGAGGGCTGGCTGTTTCAGTCAGCCCTTTTTTTCTGATGGAGGTACTGGAAATGACCTATGAACAGGCCATGGAGAAGGTCAACAGCCGTCTCCGTTTTGGCATCAAGCCCGGATTGGAACGGGTTTCCGCACTGCTGGAAAAGCTGGGGAATCCCCAGAAGCAGCTGAAATTTGTCCATGTGGCGGGCACGAATGGAAAAGGGACTACCTGTACCCTGATTGCCGGTGCGCTGAAATCCGCCGGATACCGCACCGGACTGTATACCTCGCCCTATGTGCTGGAATTCCGGGAGCGGTTCCAGATTGACGGCCAGATGATTCCCGAAGAAGAACTGATTGAACAGGTGCAGGCCGTTTCCGCCGCAGCCGATGAGATGGAAGCCAGTGGTGAAGCCATTACCGAATTTGAGTTTATCACCGCCATGGCCCTGCTCTGGTTTGCCCGGCGAAGCTGCGACATTGTGGTGCTGGAAGTAGGGCTGGGCGGACGGTTTGACGCCACCAACGTCATCGACACCCCGGAAGCGGCAGCCATTGCGTCCATTTCTCTGGATCACACCGCCGTATTGGGCGACACGGTGGAGCAGATCGCCTTTGAAAAGGCCGGAATCATCAAGCCCGGAGGCACGGTGGTTTGCTATCCCGACCAGCTCCCCGGTGTACAGGCAGTTCTGGAAAAAGCCGCCGAAGAGCGGGGCGCTGCCTTCCGGCTGGCTTCTCTTTCCATGGTGCAGGAGCAGGAACGCTCCATTCTGGGAACCCGGCTTCTGTACCGGGGAGAACCGCTGCTGCTGCCCTTTGTGGGCGAACATCAGGTAAAAAACGCCGTGACGGCTTTAACCGTGCTGGAAGTTTTACAGGAGAAGGGCTGGAATCTGCCTCTGAAAGCCATTCAGGAGGGCTTTGCACAGGCGCGGATTCCCGCGAGAATGGAGATTTTGGGGCATGACCCGCTGATTCTGCTGGACGGCGGCCATAATCCCGGCTGTGCAGCTGCCCTTCGGGAGGTGCTGACCCGGTATCTTTCCGGTAAAAAACTGGTGGCGGTTATGGGCATGATGGCGGACAAGGACAGCCGAACCGCCCTTTCCATTCTGGCCCCGCTGTTTTCCGCCGTGCGCACTCTCCAGCCGGAAAACCCCCGTTCCCTTTCGGCGGAAGAGCTGGCGGAAGAGGCTGCCGTCTGGTGCAGTGACAGCCGCCCTTGTACCAATCATGCACAGGCCTTGCAGGAAGCCAAAGAGCTGGCCGGGAAAGACGGCGCGGTCATCGTTTGCGGTTCCTTCTATCTGGCGGCGGAAGTCCGTCCGCTGCTGCTGGGCGATGCATGAGTTTTCCCCCATTTTCCCCAAAACAGTGGAAAACTCGCCGCCTTGAAGAAGGACTGCAAACATGATACAATGAAACCAACCACTTTTCGGAAAACCGTGGGATGAACCCACCAGGAGGTACTTTATGGAAAAGTCCAAAGTGTATTTTACCGACTTCAGCGCAAAACCCAACCAGCGGAACCTGCTGGAAAAGCTCCGCCATCTGGTAAAGACTGCCGGAATTGAGCAGCTTCCTCTGGCAAACCGCTATACTGCCATCAAGATTCATTTCGGTGAGCCGGGCAACCTGGCCTTTCTGCGTCCCAACTATGCCAAGGTCATCGTGGACATCGTCAAGGAAAACGGCGGCAAGGCCTTCCTGACGGACTGCAACACCCTGTATGTGGGACGCCGCAAAAATGCCCTGGACCATCTGGACGCAGCTTATGAAAATGGCTTCTCCCCCTTCTCCACCGGATGTCACATTATCATCGCCGACGGCCTGAAAGGCACCGACGAGGCACTGGTTCCGGTAGAGGACGGCGAATATGTGAAGGAAGCCAAAATCGGACAGGCTGTCATGGATGCCGACAACTTTATCTCCCTGACCCATTTCAAGGGCCACGAAGCTACCGGTTTCGGCGGTACTTTTAAAAACATCGGCATGGGATGCGGCAGCCGCGCCGGTAAAATGGAGATGCACAGCGCCGGAAAACCCTTTGTCCATCAGGAGAAGTGCGTGGGCTGCGGCTTCTGTCAGAAAAACTGCGCCCACAGCGCCATCACCATCACCGACAAAAAAGCCTCCATTGACCACAGCAAGTGCGTGGGCTGCGGACGCTGCATCGGCGCCTGTCCCATGGATGCGGTGCAGGCTGCCGGAGATGAGGTAAACGATATCCTCAACTGCAAAATTGCCGAGTACTCCGCCGCCATTCTGCGGAACAAGCCCTGCTTCCACATCAGCCTGATTACCGACGTTTCTCCGAACTGCGACTGCCACAGCGAAAACGACCGGCCTATTATCCCTGATGTAGGTATGCTGGCTTCCTTTGACCCGGTGGCACTGGACATGGCCTGTGCAGACCTGTGTCTGGCACAGCCCATCATCCCCAACAGCATTCCCGGCGAAAAAGCCGCCCATGGAGAGGACTGTGAGCACAGTCACGATCCCTTCACCTACACCCACCCCGACACCAACTGGCGCTCCGGCATTGAGCACGCCGTCAAGCTGGGTCTGGGCAGCAAAGAGTATGAACTGATTACCGTAAAATAAAGAGCTGAACGCCCCGTTTTCCCTTTTGCCGGAAACGGGGCGTTCGTTTTGTGCATTTTCAAAAAAGTTAGAAAACCTTCTTTTCTTTCTATTGACTCTCCCTTTGAAACCGGTATAATGAATTTGAAAACTACCTGCATCAGGAGGAAGTTGATATGAAACAGGTACTCAATTTACAGGAACTGCTGCCCAGAGACGCGGAAATTCTGGAAGCCGGAGAAGCCGGCTGCACGGTCCGTCTGGGCAAAAACGGCGGCGGCGTAGCGCTGCCCCATATGGCCGGATGCCCCATGCCCTATCTGATCGGCGATATCGAGGTGCTGGAAGACCATTCCGCTGCCATGTCCCTGCGGTTTTATCGGGCAGAAGAAGAAAAAGAGCGGATTTTCATGCGCTTCGGGCTGCTGCCCCACCTGAAAACCCGCATCTGCTTTGATCTGGCTTTGCTGGATAACCGAACCATTTACACCAACCGCACCCCCGGCGCATTGAAACTGGTGGTACACGGCCAGCGCACCGCACCGGAAGAGGTTGCCCGGGTAGAGCTGGGCATGAAGGACTGCTTCCACGATGTGACCATCCGGATGGAAAACTTTTTCCTTTCCGATGAGCCTGCCGGGGACTACCCTGTGCCGGACAAGAAAATTGTGGACGCTTTCGGCCAGTGGAAGGAAAAGGACTGGCCGGGAAAAATCCACTCGGAGGAAGAGCTGAAACAGCGGATTACCGCACAGGAAGGCCCGGCCTCTTATCCCTTCCCCAACTGGAACCGCTGGGGCGGTGACAGCAGCCG
>CAJMOI010000072.1 GCA_905215105.1 uncultured bacterium | reverse complement strand
CGCCGGAGAAGTTCAGGTCAATATCGGGGGTCTTATCGCCGTCAAAGCCCAGGAAGGTTTCAAAGGGGATGGTATGGCCGTCCCGGTTGTAGTCGGCGCCGCACTTGGGACACTTTTTCGGGGGCAGGTCGAAACCGGAGCCATAGCTGCCGTCGGTGATGAATTCGCTGTTTTTACAGTTGGGGCAGATATAATGGGGTTCCAGCGGGTTGACTTCGGAAATACCGGACATGCTGGCCACAAAGGAGGAACCAACAGAACCACGGGAGCCTACCAGATAGCCGTGGGCCTCGGAGTCCGCCACCAGCTTTTGAGCAGTCATGTACAGCACAGAGAAGCCGTGTTTGTTAATGGAGTCCAGCTCCCGCTTCAATCGTTTTTCCACGATTTCCGGCAGGGGATCACCGTATTTTTCTTTCGCCCGCTCCCAGCAGATGGAGTTCAGCTGCTCCTCTGCGCCGTCAATGAAGGGCGGGAACACGCCCTCGGGAATGGGGCGCACAATATCGATACTGTCGGCGATTTTGTTGGGGTTGGCGACCACCACCTCATAGGCTTTTTCTTCGCCCAGATAGCTGAACTCTTCCAGCATTTCAGCGGTGGTGCGCAGGTACAAAGGCGCCTGCTCGGATGCATCGCTGAAGCCCTGTCCGGCCATGAGGATTTCCCGATACCGGGCATCCTTGGGGTCCATAAAGTGGACGTCGCCGGTGGCGACAACGGGTTTATTCAGCTTTTCGCCCAACCGAACAATGGTGCGGTTGAACTCCTTCAAATCCTCTTCGCTGGAAGCGGTACCGTTCCGCAGCATAAAGGCGTTGTTGCCCAAAGGCTGGATTTCCAGATAATCATAGAAAGATGCGATTTCACACAGCTTTTCCCACGGCTCGTGGCGCAGGATGGCGCGGAACAGCTCGCCCGCTTCGCAGGCGCTGCCCAGAATCAGGCCTTCCCGGTGCTCCACCAACACACTTTTGGGAATCCGGGGCTTTTTATAGAAATAGTCCAGATGGGCATAGGAAATGAGCTTGTAGAGGTTCCGCAGGCCGGCTTTGTTCTTCACCAGAATAATCTGATGATAAGTGGGCAGCTTTTTCGGGTCGCCGCCAGCCAGAGAGGTATTGATGTCCATAACATTCTTAGCGCTGGTATCCTCTTTCAGGCGAATGAGCAGCTGCTGCAAAATCTGCGCCAGCACCGCCGCATCATCACAGGCACGGTGATGGTTGAAGGGCGGTAGTTTGAGATAGTTGGCCACGGTATCCAGCTTGCAGTTTTTGATGTCTTTCAGCATGGAGCGGCACATAGGTACCGTGTCAATATAGGCAAAGGGAAAGTCCGTGCCGCAGCGTGCTGCCGCCGCCCGCATAAAGGAGGTATCAAACCCCGCATTATGAGCCACCAGCACCGGGTTCCCCTCTCCGCAGAATGCATAAAAGGCTTCCAGCGCTTCTTTTTCGCTGGGGGCATCCTTGACCATGTCGTCGTTGATGCCGGTCAGCTCGGTGATTTTCGGCGGGATAGGCCGCTCCGGGTTGACGAAAGTATCGAAGCTGTCGAGAATCTCCCCGTTTTTCATGCGGACGGCGCCGATTTCCGTCATGCGGTCGTTTCCGGCGCTCAAACCGGTGGTCTCGATATCGAAAACGATGTACTCCCCATCCAGCGGCATTTCCGTTTTTCCGGAAACGGCAGGCACCATGTCGTTGACGAAGTAGGATTCCACGCCGTAGATGACCTTCATTTCACCGCCGTCCTTGCGGATGGCTTCCACTGCGTTCATGGCGTCGGGGAAGGCCTGAGCCACGCCGTGGTCGGTGATGGCGATGGCCTTATGGCCCCATTTGAACGCCCGCTTGATGAGATCCCCGGCGGGGGTCATGCCGTCCATACTGGACATATTGGTGTGCAGGTGCAGCTCCACCCGCTTTTCCTCTGCATCGTCCACCACCTTCACCTGTTCCACTGTGGCCAGACAACGGGGGCGCATTACGTCCTCATGATCGTATTTATCGTACTCCACCTGTCCCTTTGCCAGCACAGACATGCCCTTTTTCAGGGTGTCCAGCAGCTTGCACTGTTTCGCGTCCTGAATGATTTTCAGAGTAATGGAGCTGGTATAGTCGGTGATGCTGATGGAGTAGATTTTCCGGCTCTTATCCCTGGTTTCCTTGCTCTCAATGGCGAAAATCTCGCCCCAGACACAGGTGCTGCCGATGTCCGGTGTCACCCGTTCCAGCGGAACCGGCTGAGCCTTGCCCATTCTGCCCAGAATATCCTTGGCTGTTTCCGGCAGAATGGACGGGTACAGGCTGTCATCGGTGCGAACACTGATGGTTTTGGGCTTGGCGGGTTTTTGAGACTTGGCCGGACGTTCCTTCATCATGGATTCATACTGCCGGACTTCCTCCACCGCGGATTCCCGGCGGCGGGTTTCCTCTTCCTTCTTAATGGCTTCAATATGTACCGCGTCCTCCGGTTCCAGAGACAACTTTCCTTCAAACTGAACATTCAGAAACAGATTGAATTCCTCCTGAATCAGGTCGGACAGGGCTTTATCCAGCTTTCGCGCCAGCAGCAGCTCGTGGCCTCCGTGAGTCAGGGATACATAAAACGTGTGTTCCTGAATCCGGGCGGTGGCTCCCTGAAAACTGCCGTTAATGCTGGCATCCCGACGCTTCAGCTCTGCGGCCAGACTGGGAAAATAGTCCGCAGAAAAGCTCTCTTCCGGAAATCGGGGGCGAATGACCGCTCTTCCCACCTGCAACGGAGAATCCAGCAACAGTTTTTCCGCCTGAAACAGCTGTTCCCGCTCCACCGGCTGAGGGAAAAACACGGTGATTTCCAGAAACCGCCGCTCCCGCTCTACCTCGATGGCGCGCACTTCTCCCTTCCGCACCGCATCGGAGAGGGAAGCACAGTCGATTTGTTTTTCAAATAATTCTTCAAAGCTCTTCACAGGGCTGACCTTCCTTTTCAAGTTCATGAGAAAACACGCCGCCTCCGGCTGATACAGAAGCATCAATCCGGGGCGGCGCTCCGTTACAGCTTTTCGATTTCATCCATCAGTGCGTCTACCAGCTTTTCCTCCGGCACTTTATAGAGAATTTCGCCCTTTTTAAAGAGCAGCCCTTCCCCCATGCCGCCGGCAATACCGATATCCGCTTCCCGGGCTTCCCCGGGACCATTGACCGCGCATCCCATCACCGCCACGGTGATGTCCTTCTCACAGCTTTCCAGCCGGTTTTCCACCTCTGCGGCAATGGAGATCAGATCGATCCGGTTTCTTCCGCAGGTGGGACAGGAAACCAGTCTGGGCCCGTGCCCCATGCCAAGGCCTTTCAGAATATCCTTGGCCGCGTATACCTCTTCCACCGGGTCGGCAGTCAAAGACACCCGGATGGTATCGCCAATGCCCCGCTGGAGCAGACTTCCAATGCCGATGGCCGATTTAATCAGGCCCATTCGGGCAGTGCCCGCTTCCGTAACACCCAGATGCAGCGGATAGTGGCACGCCTGCGCCGCCAGCTCATAAGCGCGGATCATGGTATCCACGCTGGAGGATTTAATGGAAATCACAATGTCGTCAAAGTCGAACTTTTCCAGCAGAGATGCATGATACAGGGCGCTTTCACAGAGAGCTTCCGGCGTGGGGCTGCCATATTTGGCCAGAATCTCCTTTTCCAGCGAACCGGAGTTGACGCCGATTCGGATGGGGATTTTCCGGCGGCGGCACTCGTCGGCCACCACTTTCACATGGTCGTCGGAACCGATATTGCCGGGATTGATGCGGATTTTATCAATGCCCGCAGCCGCCGATTCCAGCGCCAGTTTATAATCAAAGTGGATATCCGCCACCAGCGGCACGGAAACCGCCTCTTTCAGGGCGGGAATCAGCGCCACCGCTTCCCGGTTGGGAATGGCGGCGCGGATCATCTGGCACCCGGCCTTTTCCAGCCGGACAGCCTGGGCCACGCTTCCCGCAATGTCGGTAGACGGCACATTCAGCATGGACTGAATGGTGACAGGCGCGGTGCCGCCGATGGCGGTTTTTCCGGCCATTACCTGTTTGGTCAAACGTCTTTCCATTTCCATTCCCTCCGTTTTCATTTCCTGTGATGACTTCCTAGCCGCCCAGTCCCTGACCAGTAAACAGTCGGACGATATCATTAAATGCCACCAGAATCATAATTCCGATCAGCAGCATAAAGCCTGCGGCATGAACCCAGCCCTCGTATTTGGGGTTAATGGGCTTGCGGCGGATCCCTTCGATAATCAGGAATACCAGCCGGCCACCGTCCAAAGCGGGCAAGGGCAGCAGGTTGAGGATACCCAGGTTTACGGTTAGAATCACCATAATCATCAGGATATTATTCAGCGCCGTGATAAATCCGGTCTCCAACCCCATGGCCGCCGCCTGGCTGATCACCTGGGCCATGCCTACCGGGCCCGCCATCTCGTTGAGGCCGAACCGGCCGGTGATAAGTCCGGCCAGACTGACCCATACCATTTTCACCATGGACCAGGTATCGGCAAAGGTCTTTTGAATGACGCTGCCGAAGCTGCGCTCAATGGGCTGCACATAGAAATCCAGCGAGAGGATTTTCTGCCCGTCCTGCTCCACTGTGTTGAACTGCACGTCTTCAAAGGTGATTTTTTCACCGTTCCGGTCCACCACCAGATCCACAGACTCGGGATTGGCAAGGCCCAGCGCAAAGGTCAGGTCCCGTTCCCCATTGATGGAATATCCGTCGATGGAAACAAAGCGGTCCCCTACTTCCAGTCCGGCCGCCTGCAAAGCGGAATTGTCCACAAACTTGGAAATGGTGGTGCTGGCATAGGTAGGCTGCTGCACCACAATAATGGCCATCAGCAGAAGGCCCAGCACCAGATTCATAAACGCACCGGCTGCCACCACAATAAATCGCTTCCACACCGGCTTGTTGCCAAAAGCGCGCTCATCGCTGCTCTCTTCGTCCTCGCCCTCCATGGCGCAGAAACCGCCGATGGGAAACAGCCGCAGCGCATAGGTGGTCTCTCCCCGCTGAAAACGGAACAGAGTGGGACCCATGCCCAGTGCAAACTCGTTGACACGAATGCCCGACAGTTTTGCCGTGGCAAAATGTCCCAGCTCGTGGAGAAAAATAATCAGTCCAAAAAGCAGGACCGCAATGATACCCAGTAAAATATTAATGAGAATAGGAAACACCTCGTTTCAGAAAAGAAAATTGCAGATGATAGCTTTATGAAAAAAGAAGAAATTTCTTTCGTTTTTCCATGTGTGGGGCGTGTGAGCAACGACCTTTGTGAATCCGTAAGTTTGCAGATCGTCAGCGCCGCGACAGATCGCTCTCTATACGAAAAAGCTCGCCCGCGAATTGGCTGCGGGCACTGCCCGCCTGCGGACAAAGGCTCTGGCCGCTGCGTCCGCTTCCAGAATGGCTTCCAGCGAATCGCACACCGCGTCCTTTTGCCGCTCCATGGCTTCTGTCACCACGTCGCCAATGCCTAAGAACGCGAGCTTTCCGGCCAGAAACTGCTGCACCGCTTCTTCATTGGCGCCGTTGGCCGCCGCCGGAGCCAGACCACCCCGGCGCAGGGCCTTTTTACAGGCCGCCAGACACCGGAAGGTTTCTTCGTCCGGCAGGGCAAAATGCAGCGTGCCATAGTCCGCCAGCGACAGCCGCTTTACCGGAGACGGCGCTCTTCCCGGCCAGGTCAAAGCGTACTGAATGGGAACCCGCATATCCGGCACGCCCAGCTGGGCAATTACCGAGTAGTCACAGTATTCAATCAGGGAATGCACCACGCTTTCCCGATGCACCACCACGTCAATCTGATCCGCAGGCATTCCGAACAGCCAGGCAGCCTCGATAATTTCCAGACCTTTATTCATCATGGTAGCAGAATCAATGGTCACTTTTGCACCCATATCCCAGTTGGGATGGCGCAGTGCCTGTTCCGGTGTGACCGCTGCCAGCTCCTGCCGGGTTTTTCCGAAAAAGGGTCCGCCGGAAGCGGTCAGAATCAGCCGGGACAGGGCCTTTCCTTCCGGGTCAGCCTCTTTGGGCGGTCTGCCCTGCAAGCACTGAAAAATCGCGGAATGTTCGCTGTCCACCGGCAGAATCTTCACGCCCTTTTCCTTTGCCGCCTGCATCACCAGCGCACCGCCTGCCACCAGCGTTTCCTTATTGGCCAGAGCGATGTCTTTTCCGGCACGGATGGCTTCCAGCGTGGGACGAAGGCCGATCATACCCACTACCGAGTTGAGCACCATATCCGCCCCGGCAAAAGAAGCTGCTTCACACAGCCCCTCCATGCCCGCTCCAATCCGCACCGGACAGTCCGACACGGCGGTTTTCAGGGCCTTTGCCGCTTCCTCGTCAAAGCAAACGGCAAATTCCGGAGAAAACTCCCGAATCTGTTCTTCCAGCAGCCGCACGTTGCTGTGCGCCGCCACGGCTGTCACTTTCAGTTCACCGGGCAGTCCCCGGACCACATCCAGCGCCTGAGTTCCAATGGAACCGGTGGAGCCGAGAATTGAAATCTTTTTCATGGTTTCACCTGCTTTTCGGGTCTCAATACAACAAAGAACGGTGATAGTATTCCCCATCCGTCTCCTGTTACAACCATTCTACTTACTATATGAAGGACCGCAGCAAAAACATGCGGTCCTTTCTTTCTTCTTCACTTATAAGACAAGGGCGGGAAACACGGTCAGGAGCAGATAGACAAAGGGCGCGACGAAAATCACGCTGTCAAACCGGTCCAGAATGCCTCCGTGTCCCGGGATTACCTGTCCGAAATCCTTGATATGGCAGCTCCGCTTAATCAGGGAGAAGCTCAGATCGCCCAGAATGGACGCCAGCGTTCCGCTTGCTCCGATAACCGCCAACACCCAGTAGTTCACTTCTACGGTTCCCTGATAATAGCTCTGGAACACAAAGCCCATCAGCAGCAGAAGGAGAATATTGACCACAAAGCCGCCGACTGCTCCTTCAATGGTCTTTTTGGGACTGATATTGGGACAGAGCTTGTGTTTTCCGAAAAAGCTGCCCACAAAAAAGGCGCCTGCATCCGCCACCCAGGCGGCGGCAATGGTAAGGATCACATAGAACATCTCGTGTCCGCCGTTTTCCAGCTCCCGGATGCTCACCAGCTTGCTCAGTCCCCAGGGAATCAGCAGGGACATACTGTAAATCACACCCAGTTCCCGGAAAGTGACTTCCTGATGATGGAACAGAAGGCCTGTGAAAATCAGCAGGGTATAGATGTAAAAGACAAGCTGGAAATAGAAAAAATCGGGACAGAAGGGCACAGCCAGCGCCATGGCCACACTGGGCCAGGCCAGAAAATGACGCTGCTGAATGCCCAGAGCCGTAATCAGCTCCCAAACGCCAAATGCGCTGACCAGCGACAACACGATATTGAGGGCGTAAGGAAAGGAGCTGTTAAAAATGACGATGGCCGCTACAAAGGCTACCAGTGTAGCGCCGGAAATGATTCGCTGTTTCACAGTTGCATCACACCGCTTTCTGCTGTTTTCGATAATTATACGCCGCCAAAACGCCGCTGGCGGCGGGAGAACTCATCCAGTGCGTCCTCCAGATCCTGGGGCTTGAAATCCGGCCACAGGATGTCACAGATGATATACTCCGCATAAGCGGACTGCCACAAAAGAAAATTGGAGGTTCGCTGTTCGCCGCTGGGCCGGATAATCAGATCCGGGTCCGGCTGGCCTGCGGTATACAGGGAGTCGGAAATGGCCTGTTCGGTGATTTCCTCCGGGGAAATCTCGCCCCGCTGTACCTTTTCCGCCAAAAGCCGGGCGGCACGGGCAATTTCACTGCGCCCGCCGTAGTTCATGGCGATATTCAGCACCATGCCGGTACGTTTTTTGGAGACCTCTTCCGTTTCCCGGATCAAAGTTTGCAGCTCCTGAGGAAACACGGAGGTGTCGCCGATAAAACGCACCTTGATATTTTCATCCAGAAAATCCCGCAGTGCTTCCTCCAAATACTGGCGGAACAGCTTCATCAGGGCGGAGACTTCTTCCGCGGGGCGCTTCCAGTTTTCGGTGGAAAACGCATACACGGTCAGATATTCAATGCCGATGGACGCACAATAGCGGGTGATGGTTTTAAAGTTGGCAGCCCCTACCGTGTGTCCGGCCGTGCGGGGCAGGCCGCGTTTTTTCGCCCAGCGTCCGTTGCCGTCCATGATAATGCCCAGATGTCGGGGCAATACCCGCTGGGGCGCTTTTTCGTTGGTTTGTTTTGAAAAAATCACTGTCAATCCTCCTGATGCAGAAGGGCACGAACAGCAACAAGGGAAAAAACCGAAAAATTCCGGTCTTTCCCCTGTTTCGTTCTTTCATGCTTCCCTGTTTTAGATTTCCATGATTTCCTTTTCTTTTTTGGCCTGAACGGCTTCCACTTCCTTGCAGAACTTGTCAGTCAGGTTCTGTGCCTTTTTCTCGGCATCCTTCAGGTCGTCTTCGGTCAGCTCGCCGTTCTTCTTCATCACCTTCAGCTTGTCGATCGCATCCCGGCGAATGGAGCGAATGGCTACTTTGCAGTCCTCAGCCATTTTGCTGATGTCCTTTGCCAGAGCGCGGCGGCGTTCCTCAGTGAGCTGGGGGAAAATCAGACGGATGGTCTTGCCGTCGCTCTGGGGGTTCATGCCCAGGTCGGAAGTCTGAATGGCCTTTTCAATAGCACGGCACACGGAAGAATCCCAGGGCTGGATGGTCAGCACGCGGGCTTCTGCCACGGACACGGCAGCCAGCTGATTGATGGCGGTGGGGGCTCCGTAATAGTCCACCATGATCTTATCCAGCACAGCCGGATTGGCGCGGCCTGCACGGATGGCAGCGTAATCGGCGGTGAGCACGGAAACGGACTTATTCATTTTGCTTTCGGCTTTTGCTAATACCTCTTTCATCACAAACACCTTTTCTCCACGGGAATCATTTTTGTTATGTTGTTTCTGTCCCGCCCCGCGTGGCGGCAGGCAGAAAGTTTTTCGGGAATCAGTCGGTGGTTACCAGCGTACCCACGTTGTCCTCGGTCAGTGCACGGACAATGTTCTGGGGGTCTTCGATGCTGAACACCAGAATGGGCAGATGATTGTCGCGGCACAGGGAGGCAGCGGTGCTGTCCATTACCTGCAGGTTCTGATTCAGCACGTCGCTGAAGGTCAGGGTATCATACTTTACTGCGTTGGGGTTCTTCTTGGGATCGCTGTCATAAACGCCATCCACCATGGTGGCTTTCATGATAATATCCGCATCAATTTCCGCTGCACGAAGAGCGGCGGCGGTGTCGGTGGAGAAGAAGGGGTTGCCGGTGTGGGTGTTCCTCAGCTTTCTGCCGTATATGATGTTGCCAAAGCA
>CAJMOI010000071.1 GCA_905215105.1 uncultured bacterium | reverse complement strand
CCGGGTCGGTGCCTTCCGCATGCTTAATCATGGGGACGCCTGCCCGCTGGCTCCAGATTTCCAGCTGCTCAATGGCTGCGGCACGGAACGTATCCGCCGCGCCCAGAATGACCTGTTTGCCCTCGCCTTTCAGGCGGGAAGCCAGCTTGCCAATGGTGGTGGTTTTTCCGGCTCCATTGACACCGATCACCAGAATCATGGAAGGACGCGTACCGATGTTCAGCTCTTCCCCGCCGCGAATCATATCCGCAACGGTTTCCTGTAACAGTCCCATAATGGCGTTGGGGTCTTTTACGCCTTCTTCTTTAACCCGACGGCGCAAAATCTCGCAGACGTGTCCGGCTGTGGTGACGCCCACATCGCCCATTACCAGCAGCTCTTCCAGCTCTTCAAAAAGCTCTTCATCAATTTTGGTAAAGGAACGCAGCATTCCGCTGATCTGAGAGCTGATGCTTTCCCGGGTCTTTTTCAGACCTTCCTTAATTTTACTGAACAATCCCATTTCAATCACTCCATTCGTTTCATGGGGAGTTTGTTATAGTATAGCATATTTCCGTGAGAAAATCAGCAGAAATCAAAGTGCTCCCATCTTTTCGCCGTCCTCTGTACTGCGCAGTTCCAGCAGCTTGGAAATACCCTGATCCTGCATGGTCACACCATAGAGCACGTCGGCCTCTTCCATGGTGCCCCGGCGGTGAGTAATGGCGATAAACTGGGTATTCCGATTCATTCGGCGCAAATAGCTTGCAAAACGGGTTACGTTGACATCGTCCAGCGCTGCTTCGATCTCATCCAACACACAGAAGGGCGGCGGACTGACTTTCATGATGGCAAAGTAAATGGAGATAGCCACCAGCGCTTTTTCTCCGCCGGACAGAGACTCGATATGGGTCACGATTTTTCCCGGCGGCTGTACGGCGATTTCAATTCCGGAATGCAGCACATCCGATGGATCGGTCAGAGCCAGAGAGGCGGTACCGCCGCCGAATAGTTCTCTGAAAATTTCCGTAAAATGGCCGCTGATTTCCTTAAACCGGATGGTAAACAGCTCCTGCATATGGCGGGTCAGGTCGTGAATCAGACGGACCAGCTCCTCTTTGGAGTGTTCCACATCCGCAATCTGCGCCATCAGGAATTCATATCGCTCGGATACCTCTTTATATTCCTCAATGGCCGCCACATTGACGCTGCCAAGGCTCCGGATTTTCAGCTTGATTTCATTCAGCCGTTTTTTGGCTTCTCCTTCGTCCTGGATCTGAATACCTGTCTGTTCTGCTTCCCGGCGGGTCAGCTCATACTCTTCCCACAACCGGGTAATAATCCCATCATATTCCTTTTGCAGGTTGTCCCGGCGCTCTTCCAGACGGGCAAGCTCCAGATTCAGATTTTCCCGCTGCTGGTTCTGATTCCGTTCACTGACTCTCAGTTCCCCGGAACGCTTTTCCAGCTCGTCACGGCGTTTTCCGGCAAATTCCGCCTTTTCACGGGCACTTTTCGCAGACTCCCGCAGAGACTGCACCTGATTTTGATGGACGGCAATCTGTTCCCGGTATTCTTCCACGGAAGTTTGAGCCTGAAGGATCTGATCTTTCAGCTGTGCCATCCGTCCGGCAAAATCTTCTTTCCGGCGGCAAAGCTCCTGCACGGTATTCTCCAGTGCTTCCCGATCCTTTTGAGCTGCAAGAGAAGCCATCCGGATTTCCTGCAATTTTTCGGTAATTTCCTCACTTCTGCGGGAAAGGTCTTCCCGGTTTCCAGTCTGTTCCTGAATCCTGGTTTGCAGATTCTGAATCTCACCGGAAAGGCGAAGTTCTTCTGTTTTGGCTTCTTCCAGTGTTTGTTCCAGCGTCAGTATTCTTCTGCTTCCCTGAGACTGTTCTTCCGTCAGTTCCTGTATATGGCGTTTAGTCGTTTCCAATTCCGCTTCCAGACGCTTTTTTTCCGAGTCAACCCGGAACCGGTCTTCCTGCACGGCGGAAAGCTCTCCACGAGCTGTAGAAAGCTCCGCTTCAGCCGTTGCAGCTTCGGAAAGCAGGTCTTTGAGCCGGGCGGCGGAAGCTTGTGCCTTCTCCTCCATGGCAGCGGCCTTTTCCCGAATCCGTACAATTTCAGAAGCACGGCTCAGCAATCCGGAATTTCTGGCCAGAGAACCACCAGTTAGAGAACCGCCGGTATTAACCACCTGTCCGTCCAGTGTCACAATACGGAACCGGTATCGGAACCGGCGGGCAATGGCGACAGCGCTGTCCAGATCTTCTGCAATGGCAATACGCCCCAACACAGAGTTGAGAACCCCTTCATACTCCTCTTCACAGCTGCAAAGAGAGGCCGCCACTCCGACAAATCCGGGACAGGCTTCCAGAGAAGGCTCTTCCAGCAAACTGCCTCTGATTGTGGACAGCGGAAGGAAGGTAGCCCGTCCTGCGTCCCGCTGTTTTAGCAGGCGAATGGCGGCTTTTGCATCCTGTTCTGTTCCCACCACAATGTTCTGCATGGCGGCGCCCATCGCTGTTTCGATGGCAACCGCATACTGCTGCGGTACCCGGAACAAACGGGAAAGGGGGCCATGAATGCCGGAAAGATTTCCCCGGGATGCTTCCCGCATAACGGCTTTTACGCTCTGGGCAAAACCTTCCAGATTCCGCTCCAGATCTTCCAGCGCTTTGGCTTTGCGGAGCTGTTCCTGTATGTCCAGATGGAGGCGGTCATTTTCCTTTTTCTGTTCTTCCGCCTTCTGTTTTCGGGACGCCACCCGCATTTCATATCCTCGGACCGTATTCCGCAAGCTTTCCAGACGGGTTTCCAATTCGGCCAGCAAACCGGCGGTTTCGGAAATCTCTTTTTCAATACCGGTTTTCTGGTCATTTCGAGCCGACAAATTTTGACCGATGGCGTTCTGACGGGCAGAAATTTCCTGCATGGTGGATTCCGCACCGGAAGCCTTCACCCGCACTTCTGCAAGCGCGGTGTTTTTTTCTGCCAGTTCTACAGACAAAGCGTCTACTTTACGGGCTGCTTCGTCAGCACTCCGGCGGAGATCGCCCAGACTGTCGGTGGTTTCCTGAAACTCCCGTTCCCGTGCAGCAGCTTCCTGCTCCTTGACCTGCATTTCCGTTTTACGGGCAGCAATTTCCCAATCCAGATTTTTCTGGGAAGCAACGGACTGCTCCATCTCTTCCTGAATCCGCGCAGTATCCTGCTGGGCGTGCCGGATATCATTTTCCAGAACAGAGATTTCACCCTCCATTCTGGCGGCGCTTTCTTCATTGGACGCGGCCTGATTGCGCAGTTCCTCCATCTGGACAGAACAAGTATTGATGGCGGTATAGGTCTCCTCTATCCGAGCTGCCAGCGTATCCAGTTCTTCCGTAATCTCTGACTGCTGGGACTGCACCAGTGCAATTTTGCCTTCCTGTTCCCGCAGAATCCGGCCGGAACGATTCAGCGTTTCCAGCCATAGGCCGATTTCCAGCGTCTTTTTTTCCTCGGAAAGGGTCAGGAACCGCTGGGCTTTTTCCGCCTGCTCCCGCAAAGGATTGATTCGGTCTTCCAACTCGCCCACGATATCCCGCAGGCGAAGAAGGTTTTCCTCGGCTTTTTCCAGACGCCGTTCTGCTTCTTCCTTCCGATAGCGAAAACGGGAGATTCCGGCAGCTTCTTCAAAAATTTCCCGGCGGTCTTCGGAGCGGGCTGCCACGATGCTGTCAATTTTTCCCTGACCAATCATGGAATACCCGCCGCGCCAAAGACCGGTATCCATAAACAGCTCGTGGATATCCCGCAGACGGACAGCCGCTTTATTGATGAGGTATTCGCTTTCTCCGGAACGATAATAGCGGCGGGTAATTGCCACTGTGTCACCGTCGAAGTTCAGCTCCCGGCCGGTGTTGTCCATGGTCAGGGTAATTTCCGCATAGCCCATAGGCTTTCGAGCCGGAGTTCCGCTGAAAATCACGTCCTCCATTTTGGAACAGCGCAGCGTCTTGACAGACTGCTCTCCCAGCACCCACCGCATAGCGTCGCTGATATTGCTCTTTCCGCTGCCGTTTGGGCCGACAACCGCAGTAATCCCCTCTTCAAAATGCAGGGTTGTTTTGTCCGGAAAAGTTTTGAAGCCCTGCAGCTCCAGTGATTTCAACAGCATGGTTTCTCATCCTTTCCTGTTTCCTCCTGCACCCATTCCACTTCACCGGGTACAACGCTGTCTTTCTGTAAAAAGCGAACCGGATACCCGGCCTCTCTGAGCCTAATCAGGTTGCTTTTTTTCTGCCCCAGTGCGGTGGAAATCGTTTTGGGGTGTACGGCCAACAAAATTTCCCCACTGTGGTTTCGGCATTTTTCGCCAAGAAGGGATAATGCTTTCCGCAAAAAAATCCGGCTCTCACAAAGCTGGCGAAAAGCCGGATGATAGGGCCCGGCCACCACCTGTATTTGAAGCTCCGGGGTGTCGTGAAGTCCCAAACGGATGACCGGAATGCCTGATTTTTCAAAAAGCAGCAGCAAATCGCTGCAAAGGTCTAGTGCTTTACACAAAGACTGGGGCTGATAGATTCCTTCTCGATACCACTGTTCCAAATCGGTACCGGGAAGAACTAAAGTGGGATAAATCCGCACAAAATCGGGATTTATGGCTGTAAAGGCTTTTGCCGTTACAGTGTCAATTGCATCATTCGCACCGGGTAAACCAGTCATCATTTGCAGGCCAAGCGTAAAGCCAAACTCCTTTACAAGCCTGGAAGCCGTTTCCACGTCCCGTACCGTATGCTCTCGCCCGTTTCGGAGTAATACCGCGTCATCCATACACTGGGCGCCCAGCTCGATGGTGGTAAATCCGTGCTGTTTTAACAGCTCCAGCCGCTCTTCATCGATGGCATCCGGACGGGTGGAACAGCGGATACCGGAAAAACCAAGCTCTTCCCGGGCACGCCTGGCCACCGTCAGCAGAGAGCAAAAATAGTCTCTGTCGATCGCCGTAAAGCTGCCGCCGAAAAAGGCCAGCTCACACTGAGAAACGTCCTGAGCCTGCGCTGCCTTTTGCGCAAGGCTCCAAACTTCCTCCGGAGAGGGCTGTTTCTGCTGTCCGGTAATCCGCCGCTGATCACAAAAGCTGCATTGATGGGGACAACCATTGTGGGGCACAAAGACCGCTACATTTCCCCGGCTCAATAGCCCATCAGCTCCAGCGCTTCCCGGGCAGCCTGCTGTTCCGCTTCCTTCTTGCTGCGTCCGCCGCCCTTGCCGATCACATTGCTGTTCAGGTGGACTTCCACTGTGAAATGCTTGTTGTGGTCAGGCCCACTCTCTCCGGTGAGCACATATTCCAGCCGTTCCTCCGGGTTCTGCTGGATGATTTCCTGCAAAGCGGTTTTGAAATCCCGGAAGGCCTTGGGCTTGGCACTTTTCAGGGCGGGAAGCACATATTTCAGAATAAACTTCCGGGCTTCTTCCATGCCGTGCTCTTCCCCGGCATCCATATAGACAGCGGCAATAATGGCTTCAAAAGCATCTGCCAGAATGCTGGGACGGGTTCTTCCGCCGGAATTCTGTTCACCGTGGCTCAGACGCAGATAGTCCCCCACGCCCATCTGCTTGGAATAACCGCACAGAGCCTTTTCGCACACCAGCGAAGAACGAATCTTGGTCAGATCGCCTTCCGGCAGATCCGGACGGTGCTTGAACAGGTAGTCGGCCACCACCACGCCCAGCACGGAATCTCCCAGAAATTCCAGCCGCTCGTTGCATTTACAGCCGTCTTTATGTTCATTGGCATAGGAGGAATGGGTGAGCGCCGTCATGAGATAGTGCTCATCCTGAAAATGGTATCCGATTTTTTCTTCCAGTTCCCGACAGTTTTTCATGCCTGTCCTCCTTCTGTGCCTTCGCTGACTTTCATTTCCTGCAAAGAACAGCTGATTTTATTGACCACGTCGCCCTCTACATAGGCTTTTGTCAGACGCAGTGCGTTTTTAAGGGTCTGTGCCTTTGCGCTGCCGTGGGCTTTGAAAACAGGTTTTGCCGCGCCCATAATGGGAGCGCCGCCGTACTCGTTATAATCCACCTGCTGCTTCAGCGCTTTCATATCTTTGAGAATCAATGCAGCAGCCAGTTTGTTTTTCGTGCTCTTGGTAAAGATTCCCTTGATCTTCTTCATCAGGGTCAGGGCAACGCCTTCGTACAGTTTCAGAATCACGTTTCCGGTAAAGCCGTCGCAGACGATCACGTCGCCAGCATCTACAGGAATATCTCTTGCCTCAATATTCCCGATAAAGTTGACAGGCGTATTTTTTAAAAGCTGAAACGCTTCCAGCTGGAGTTCGCCGCCTTTATGGTCTTCTGTGCCCACATTTGCCAGCGCAACCCGGGGATTTTTCACTCCCATCACATGCTCCATATAGGCCGCGCCCATCATGCCGAACTGCTGGAGCATTTCGGGACGGCATTCCACATTGGCGCCACCGTCGATGAGCATGAAGAAACCGTCGTCTTTGGGCATCACAGGGGCAAATGCCACACGCTTCACGCCTTTAATGCGCTTGACAATCATGTTTGCACCGAATACCAGCGCACCGCTGTTGCCGGAAGAAACAAACGCGTCTCCGTCCCCAGCAGCCAGACGGCGCAGACCTTCTGCCAGAGAACAACCGCTTTTTTCCTTCATAATGCTCTTGGGGGAGTCATCCATGGTCATCACGTCCGGGGCTTCGGCAATTTCCATGCGGTTCAGGGAAATATTGTTTTCCGCTGCTACCTGACGGATAATTTTTTCACTGCCGGTGAGCAGGATGTCGATATCCAGCTCTTCCACAGCCATCTGACAGCCTTTCAGGATTTCCAGAGGAGCGTTGTCCCCTCCAAATGCGTCTACGATGATTTTCAAAGCAAACACCTCATTTCACCGGCATTTTGCCGGACAAATTCATGATTTCTTCTCAATTGCAGCTTAAATTCTGCTCATTCTTGATTGGATAGAATCTCCGAAACCATAGCGAGCCCTCGTTGTGACAAAGCCGCATAACGGGAACGCTTGTCCCGGATATGGGGCTCGATGGGCGGCAGCACGCCGAAATTGGCGCCCATGGGCTGGAAGTCCTTAGTGGGACTGTTGGCCACATAATCGGCCAGCGCGCCCATCATAGTTTCCCGGGGAAGAATCAGCCGGTCTTTTCCCAGCAAATGGGCAGCGGCATTTCTTCCCGCCAGAATTCCGGAAGATGCAGATTCCATATAGCCCTCCACACCGGTAATCTGTCCGGCAAAGAACAGCTCCGGCCGGGACTTTACACTGTAATCCGCCGAGAGAAATCCCGGGGATTTCAAAAATGTATTGCGATGCATGACGCCATAGCGGACAATTTCCGCATTCTGCAAACCGGGAATCATCCCGAACACCCGCTTCTGTTCGCCAAATTTCAGGTTGGTCTGGAATCCCACCAGATTGTACAGGGTTCCCTCCGCGTCTTCCCGGCGCAGCTGCACCACTGCCCAGGGACGGTGGCCGGTACGGGGGTCTCGCAGTCCTACCGGTTTCAGCGGGCCGAACCGAAGGGTATCCTTTCCCCGCTGTGCCATGACCTCTACCGGCATACAGCCTTCATAGACCTTAGGGTTCGCCACATCAAAATCGTGAACCGGTGCGCGCTCGGCATTGACCAGCGCATCATAGAAGGCTTCATATTCCTCTTTGTTCATGGGACAATTGAGATAGGCGTCGTCCTCCCCCTTATCATAGCGGGAAGCGGCAAAACACAAAGAACGGTCGAGGCTTTCCGCGGTGACGATAGGAGCGGCAGCGTCAAAAAAGCTCAGTCCGCCGCCGCACATCTTGAAAATGTCCTCTGCCAATGCATCCGCGGTCAGGGGGCCGGTAGCGATAACCACACAGCCCTCTTTCGGGATTTCCGTGACCTCTTCATGGACAACGGTAATCAGCGAATGGGCTTCGATTTTTTCGGTGGCCATTTTGGCAAATTCCACCCGATCTACAGCCAAAGCTCCGCCGGCCGGAACTGCACACTGGTCAGCACAGGCCATCAGCAGAGAACCAAACCGGCGCATTTCCTCTTTCAGCATTCCGGCGGCACTTTCCAGCCGGGCTGCTTTCAGGGAATTGGAGCAAATCAGCTCTGCAAACAGGGGGCTTTGATGGGCCGGCGTGCGTTTTTCCGGTTTCATTTCAATCAAACGGACAGGCACACCCATTTGTGCGGCCTGCCATGCAGCCTCACAACCGGCAAGTCCTGCTCCGATTACAGTCAGTTCCATATGGGACTCCTTTCCTGTTGGGAATTCCATGCACTTGTAAATTTCTACTTATTCTTCGTCTTCCTGCACCTTTTCATATCCGCAGTCCGGCGTGACACAGTAGAACTTGGGATGCTTGCCCTTCTTTTTCAGCAGCGTTTTACCGCAGCGAGGACACTTTTCCATAGTCGGCTCATCCCAGGAAACAAAGTCGCAGTTGGGATACTCACTGCATCCATAGAACACACGGCCGCGCTTGGACTTTTTCAGCACCACCTTGCCGCCGCACTTGGGACACTCTGCGCCAGTTTCGTGGACGATTTTCTTAATATTCTTGCACTCCGGATAACCGGAACAGGCGATAAACTTTCCATACCGGCCAAATTTGACCACCATGGGGCGTCCGCACTTTTCACAGATCAGGTCGGTCTGGTCTTCCTTCAAGGTGATTTTGACGCCCTCCATTTCCTTTTTGGCCTTTTGCAGGGTCTTGTCAAAATCATCGTAGAAGTTATGCAGTGTTTCCACCCAGTTTTCTTCGCCGCTTTGCACCTTGTCCAAGTCGCTTTCGACCTGTGCGGTGAATTTCACATTAACGATTTTTGGGAAACGCTCCTTCATCAGCTGGGTGGAAACCTCTCCCAGCTCCGTGGGTTTAAAGGCTTTTCCTTCCCGAACCACATATTCCCGTCCGGTAATGGTAGAAATGGTGGCGGCATAGGTGGAAGGACGGCCGATGCCGTTTTCTTCCAGTGCTTTAATCAGAGAAGCTTCCGTATAGCGTGCCGGAGGCTGGGTGAAATGCTGGTTTCCGGCCAGCTCTTTTTTCCGCAGGGGCATATCCTGCTCCAGTACAGGAAGGGCGCCGGTTTCCTCGTTTTCCTCATCCTTCCCCTCTACATACAGCACGGTGAAGCCGTCAAAGGTGACGGTATAGCCGGAAGCCTTAAACAGGCATCCGTTTGCGGTGATATCGGCCTGGGTGGTGCTTTGCAGGCAGTTTGCCATCTGACAGGCCACAAACCGCTCCCAGATAAGTTTGTACAGCTTGTACTGGTCACCGGTCAGGCTGGACTTCACTGCATCGGGCGTCAGGCGCACATTGGTGGGGCGAATTGCTTCGTGGCCGTCCTGAGCGCCTGCACGGGTTTTATACTGGCGGGGGTTATC
>CAJMOI010000070.1 GCA_905215105.1 uncultured bacterium | reverse complement strand
CTGTCTGTTGCTTGCGAAAAATTCGTCGATTTCTTTATTTTCAGAAACGCCCTAGTCTGAATTTTGAAAAATACCTCTGGCGTCCCGGCCGTCGGCGGTGTACAATCATTATAACAGTTTTATGGGATTTTTCCAGAAAGCAGTCTCTTGAAAATCTGGACAAATCTATTTTCAGGGAGGGAACGTTGTGTCGGGAGAAGTGCGGATGGAGAAGGTGGAGGAGACCTTTCAGCTTCCCAATTATCCTATCGAATGCTATCGCACCTGTGACCGGGGAAACATGGACACAGCTCTTCTGCACTGGCATTTCTGCTGTGAAATGGTGGTCATCCACCGGGGAGAGGAGCATCTGGAAGTGGGCGGGGATCACTTTGTGCTGCGCCCCGGTGACGCGGTGTACATTCATCCCCGGCAGGCTCACCAGTTCGGAAACGCCTGTCCGCAGGGGACAGATCTGACCCTGTTGAAATTCGACACAGATCTGCTGCTTTCCCGGACGCCCTATGAGGCGGAGCAGCAGTATTTCCGGCCTTTTCTCAGCGAGTACCGCTGCCTGTTTCTGGAGGGTGGGGAAGAGGTCATGGAGAAGTGGCTGGAAAAGCTGCTGGCGGAACAGGACAGGGGCAGTTTTGGTTTTGAAGCCCGGATGCGGGCCCTGATCTGTATGATGATGGGAGAACTGGCGGAGCGGGTTTCCCAGTCACCGGTACACGCCGCCTGTCTTTCCACCCGGGAACAGGAACGGTTCAACGGGCTGCTCCAATACCTTTCCGACCACTATCAGGAGGAAAACCTGATGGAAAAGGCACTGGAAATCTGCAATCTCAGCTACAGCAATTTTGCCGCCAAATTCCGCCGGATGTTCGGAAAGACCTTCACCGATTATCTGAATCAGGTGCGGATTTCCCACGCCCGTCAGATGCTGCTGAATTCCAGCGACCCTATTTCCGAAATCGCCGAGGCCTGCGGCTATCACGACCCGGGCTATTTCAGCCGGGTGTTCCGGAAGATTACGGGAATGCCGCCCACCGCCTGCCGCAGCAGCGGGGAAACCGGCGGTGTTCCGGAGTGATCCAGCAGGGAAAATCCCCTTTTCCACAAAAGCAACAAAAGGATTCATCAGCAGGCATCCGGCTTTTGCTTTTTGGAAATTCCCAGTGGATTCCGGGGGAGAATTTCCAAAAGTTATTGCATTTTTTCCAAAGTTCATTATAATAAAGGTATAACAAATTAGGAGGTGCCCACCATGGCATATGTTATTAACGATTCCTGCATTTCCTGCGGCGCTTGCGCTGCTGGCTGCCCCGTAGAGGCTATTTCCGAGGGCGACGGCAAGTACGAGATCAACGCTGACGTTTGCATCGATTGCGGTGCTTGCGCAGACGCTTGCCCCGTTGGTGCTCCCGAGCAGGGCTGATTGTTTGTAAAAAAGAAGCAGGACAGCTGGTCAAACGGCTGTCCTGCTTTTTTTATTCCTCTTTTTCCGCCATCAGCAGCCGGTACAGCTCCCCTTTTTTGAAGGGAGACGCCTGCGCCGCTTCTTTGGCCGCTTCCGAAGCAGAAGCACCCCGGGCCATCTGTTCCCGGGCAAAGGCCACCGCCTGTTCCAGTGTCATTTCCTCGGCCTGCTCTTCCGGAGCGCCTTCAATGACCAGCACAAACTCCCCCTTGGGGGTGTTTTCCCGGTAAAAAGCCACTGCCTGTGCCAGCGTGGTGCGGATGGCCTCCTCGTGGATTTTGGTCAGCTCCCGCACCACGGCGATGCGCCGGTCGCCCCAGGCTTCCAGCATATCCTCCAGCGTGGTCAGCAGCTTGTGGGGGGCTTCGTAAAAAATCATGGTGCGCCGCTCCTGCTTCACCTGTGCCAGATGTTCCCGGCGGCTCTTTTTGGCGGTGCTCAGAAAGCCTTCAAAGGTGAACCGTCCGGTGGGCAGGCCGCTGATGGCCAGCGCGGAGACCACGGCACTGGGGCCCGGCACGACCCGAACAGGAATGCCCTTTTCGGCACACTGGGCTACCAGCAGCTCGCCGGGGTCGGAAATGGCGGGCATTCCCGCATCGGACACCAGCGCACAGGTTTCCCCCGCCAGAATCCGGTCACAGATGATCTCGCCCCGCTGGTATTTGTTGTGCTCGAAATAGCTGACCATGGGCTTTTTGATGCCGAAATGGTTCAGCAGCTTCAACGTCACCCGGGTGTCTTCGGCGGCGATGAAGTCCGCCAGTTCCAGCGTTTCCCGGGCGCGGGGAGAAAAGTCCGACAGGTTTCCGATGGGCGTACCCACCACATATAAAATTCCGCTCATGTTTCCGACTCCTTTTTTCCGGCGCAGTCCCGGTAGTTTCCATAGATTTCTTCCATTTCCCGGGAAAGGCCGCCGCCTTCCCCTTCAATCAGCAGCACCGGCTCCACCGTCAGACCCGGCTTGCCGCCTCTTCTGCCCTCCAGCAGGAAGAGAAAGGGGGCTTTCCCTGGGCGCTGCTGTACCAGCCGGAGCCGCTTGGGTTCCAGCCCTTTTTGCCGGAAAAGGGCCATGGCGTCCGCCAGACGCTGGGGACGCTGGCAAATGCACAGCCTTCCGCCCCAGCGAAGCCGGGGAAAGGCCGCGTTGACCACGTCCTCCATGGTGCAGGAAAGCTCATGGCGGGCCAGCCGTTCCTGACCGCCGGTGCTGACAATGCCTGCCCCCGCCGCCTGATAGGGCGGGTTGCAGGAAATCAGGTGCAGCTCTTCCATCCCGGGCACTTTCGGCAGTGCCCGCAGGTCTGCCCGCACCACGGAAATCAGCGATTCCAGCCCGTTGCGGCGGACGGACTCCTCCGCCTGTCCGGCGGCCTGTTCCTGTAGCTCCACCGCCCAGATCCGGGCAGGGCGGCTTCTGGCAGCCCACCACAGAGGAATGGTGCCGCAGCCGGTGCCGAAATCAGCGCAGAGCTCCCGGCTTTTGGGTGCGGCAAAGGACGCCAGCAGGATGGTATCGGTGTTAAAGGTGTGCTCGGCGGTGGTCAGCACGGAGATTTCCGGGGAGAGAGGCTCCCATTTGCCCTGGTTCATTGGGTCAGCTCCTTTTTTTGCAGAAATTCCGGCGGCGTTTTGGCAAAAACCTGTGCCAGTTCCCGGGCCGTCACCGGTTCGGGGCGGTCCAGCAGTCCCGCCATATGGCCCAGCTGTCCCAGAATGGGCTCCGGCCGGGAAAACTCCTTCCGGAGCCAGCCCAGATCCTTGTCCCGGTCCCGTTTGGAAAGCCGTTTGCCCGTCTGTCCGGACATCATCAGGGGGATGTGGTAAAATTCCGGGGCGGGGTAGCCCAGCAGCTCATAGAGGTACAGCTGCCGGGGGGTGGAGTCCAGCAGATCACAGCCCCGCACCACCTGGGAAATGTTCATTTCCCCGTCGTCGGCCACCACCGCCAGTTGATAGGCAAAGATCCCGTCGGAGCGGCGGATGATGAAGTCCCCGCAGTCCCGGCGCAGATTTTCCCGGTATTCTCCCTGAAAACCGTCCTGAAAGACGATTTCCCGGTCGGGTACCATCAGCCGGAAGGCGGGCTTCCGGGTCTGGGCCAGCGTTTCCCGCTCCTGCTGGGAGAGCGTGCGGCACCGGCCGGAATAAACGGGCATACCGTCCTCCCGGTGGGGCGCCTGTGCGTCGTGGAGCTCGCTGCGGGTGCAGTAGCAGGGATAGACCAGCCCTTTTTCTTCCAGCCGGGCAAAGCATTCCCGATAGAGCTCCTGTCTCCGGCTCTGGAAATAAGGGCCGCAGGGTCCGCCGGCTTCGCCGCCCTCATCCCAGTCCAGCCCAAACCAGCGCAGGTCGTCCTCAATCTGGCGGGCATATTCCAGCTTGGAGCGGTCGGGGTCCAGATCTTCAATGCGAAGCACCATTTCGCCCCCAAAGGCCCGCACCGGCAGCCAGGCCATTAAGGCGCAGAACAGGTTGCCCAGATGCATTCTGCCGCTGGGGCTTGGGGCAAATCGTCCCCGGAGCGGTCGGTTTTGTGTCATGGAATTCCTCCGTTGCTGTTGGATTGAATGGGGTAGGGGCTGTTTTATCCCAGCAGCGCAGCAGCTTCCGGGAAAAGCTCCACACTCCGGGCCAGAATGCCGGTGATGTGGGCGATGAGAATGCCGTAGTTGGTCATGGGAACGCCCTGTTCCGCCGCACGGCGAGCCCGGGTCTGCATTTCCCGTTCATTGAGCATACAACCGCCGCAATGGACGATCAGCCGGTAAGGGGTCAGATCCTGGGGGAATTCTCCGCCGCTGGTAAAGACGAATTCCGGCTCTTTGCCGGTCTTTTTCCGAATCCAGCCGGGAATCTTCACGGTGCCGATGTCGTTGCACTGGCGGTGATGGGTACAGCCTTCGGAAATCAGAACCTTGTCCCCGTCCTCCAGTGTTTCCAGTGCCTTCACGCCCCGGAGAGCACCCATCAGGTTTCCCTTATACCTGGCAAAGAGGATGGAGAAGGAGGTCAGCGGCACGGTTTCCGGCACGTCTTTGGAGACCTTGGCGAAGGCCTGACTATCGGTAATCACCATTCTGGGCGGTGCTTTCAGGGCGGCCAGCGTCTGGGGAAGCTCGGTTTCCCGGGTGACGGCGGCCATGGCGCCGGCTTCCAGAATGTCCCGGATGGTCTGCTGCTGGGGCAGAATCAGGCGGCCTTTAGGTGCAGCTTCGTCAATGGGCGTGACCAGCACCACCAGATCGCCGGGGGACAGCAGGTCTGCCACAATGCGTTTTTCCGAGCCGGAAGCCGGACGCAGGGCGGCAATGGCTTCTTTCAGCTGGTGGATGTTTTCCCCGGTGGCTGCACTGACCCACAGGGTGGTTTCCCCTTCCAGAGCGGGACGGGGTGTGTTTTCCGGCAGCCGGTCACACTGGTTCATCACCAGCAGCCGGGGCAGATTGCGCTCCCGCAGAAGGGCCAGCAGTTCCCGGTCCTCGGGAGAAAGCCCTGCACAGGCGTCCACCACCAGCAGGGCGATGTCGGTTTTTCCCAGCACCTGACGGGCTTTTTCTACCCGAAGGGCGCCCAGCTCTCCCTCGTCGTCCAGACCGGGAGTGTCGGTGACCAGCACCGGGCCCAGAGGCAGCAGCTCCATGGCCTTGGAAACCGGGTCGGTGGTGGTTCCCTTCTGCTCGGAAACAATGGCCAGACTCTGGCCGGTAAT
Source organism: uncultured bacterium (assembly GCA_905215105.1). Classification (GTDB taxonomy): domain Bacteria; phylum Bacillota; class Clostridia; order Oscillospirales; family Acutalibacteraceae; genus Heritagella_A. The sequence goes on along the minus strand of CAJMOI010000070.1, from coordinate 4,311 downwards.
GGCATTGATTAAGCTGGATTTGCCAGCGTTTCTCCGTCCGAACAGGCTGATATGCACCCGCTCGCCGGAGGGGGTTTCATGTAAACGACTCATCAGACATCCACCTTTCTTCTATTCTCACAGGCCCATCAGCAGGGCGGCTCCGTTTTTTTCCAGTCAAAGGGCAGCAGCTCTTTCAGGGGCAGGATGGTACCCGGTTCTACCAGTACCAGTGCATCCCGGTTTTCCGGATGAAGGGAGGTAATCAGCTCCCGGCACCGTCCGCAGGGCGGTATGGGAACGCCGTCCCGGTTTACTGCCACCATTTTCACCACCCGGTTTTCTCCGGCTGTGACCATGGCGGCGGCTGCGGCGTGTTCCGCGCAAAAACCGATGGAACAGGAGATGTCCATACAGACTCCCACATAGACGTTGCCGCTGTCGGTTTCCAGAGCAGCGCCCACCGTGCCCGCTTCCGCGGTTTCCGAAAGCTTTCGGGGAGCCACCACGGAAAAGGCCCGTTCACACAGTTCAGAAAATTCCATGGTCACGCCTCCTCTTCTTCGGCTGCCGGATGATCCCTTTCCTCGGTTTCCTCATGGCGCAGGGGCTGGGGGAAAGTCAGGTGATACCCGGTTTTTTCCGCCATTTCTGCGGCGGGAACCGCTCGAAGCTCCGGACGGCGGGCCGGTTTCCGGTCTTTTTTGTCCAGATGGCGGAACAGGAACACATAGCACAGCAGCAGCAGTCCGCAGGCCAGCGTTACCAGCACGCCGGCGGTCAGGCCGGGGGTCCGGTAGTTGAAGCGAATTTCCGAAGTGCCTGCCGGTACTTTCACCGCCATAAAGCCCACGTTGACCTTGACGATTTCCGCTTCCTCGCCGTTTACCTGTGCGCTCCAGCCGCTTTCATAGGGAACGCTGAAAAATACCAGCCGCTCCTTGTCCCCTTCGCTGACAGCGGTAAATCCGCCGTTGTCCCGGGTGAAGGAAGTGCAGGAGGTTTCCCGGCGATCTTCGCAGTCGCTGAGATAGGCGTTTTCCGAATAGGGCAGCTTGGTGGGGTCCTGTACGGCTTCCATCAGGCTGCCGTATTGGGCCACGTCCTCGTCTTCCAGCACCAGCGCTTTCAGCAGCACCTGTTCCCGCTGGGTCTCGGAAAGATTGTCATACTGGGTTCGGCTGATGTACTGGTCATAGCAGAAGCCCATGGGAATGTAGTACTGGTTTTCCCATACATCGAAGCCGTTCTGGTTTTCGTAAAAGGTCCAGCCGGGCATCTGGGGCGTATCCCGGAGGACGCCGCCGAAATACTTGCTGTCGTGGTCGTCGTCAAAGAGCCAGCGCACCGACAGCAGGCCCCGCAGGGCATAGTGCTCCACTTCCGGCCGGGAACCCACGTCCCGGGTGACGCCCACGGTGGGGTAAAACTCCATAATGGAGCCGGGCACAATGCTGTGGAAGGCCTGAATGGTGGGAATCTGCCAGAACATGCCGGCGTTGTCCAGCGCATCGTAAAAGTCGGAGCGGCAATTTTCCAGCCCGCCGGGAACGTCCACATCCTCACCGCCGTTGAGGCTGTAAGGCAGGAGATGGTCGTGGGCGTTTTCGCTCTGGGTTTTGCCCAGCGCCAGCACAAACATGGAATACACCACGCACACCGTACCGAGACAGGCGGCAATGCTCCGGCGGAACAGCCGGGGGTTTCGCTTATAAAACCGGAACACCACCGCCAGAATGCCCAGACAGAGCAGGGCAATGGCCACATAGGCCCAGAAGCGGCTGGGGAATTCCTCCAGACCGTATTTGGTGACGGTCTGGCCGTTCTCTGTTTCCGTGGTGGGCATCAGGCCGATGGGCAGGGCAATGGCCAGTACAATGACCAGATTCCAGGTGATGGCCCGTTTCCAGTTGACCCGGGAGGATTCCAGCGACAGCACGGTGGCCAGAGACATCATCAGGGTAATCATGTAGAACCACCGGGCATAATAGGAAGCGTTGAACAGCTGGAACGCGGAATTGAGAATGGGCACCAGTGCCATGACAAAGCAGATGACCAGAATCCGCTTGACCCAGTGACGGCGGCGGGTTTGCAGCCATGCGATGACGCCGGTCATGCCGAACAGGGGCAGCCACGCCCCCAGAGAAGCCCACTTGGAGCCGGAATCCGGCGTGAAGTTGGGCCGGGCGGGAATATCCGGCGGGAAGAAGAAGCACTGGAGAATGTGGAGGTACCGCTGGTTCCGGTCATAAAGAAGAGCGTTCCAGCCGCTGGGAGGATTGTCCACCCGGGGATTCTGCAAGACTGCCAGCACCGACGGCACCAGCAGCACACAGGCCATGCCTACGCCCAGCACTGCTTCCAGCGCCAGCAGCAGAAAGTCCTTCAGGGAGATTTCCCAGCTGCCCGCAAACATCCGCACAAACCAGTAGATAATGCAGAAGGTTACCTGTCCCACAAAGAAATAGTAGTTCACCAGGCAGCAGGCGAATACCGCCAGTGCGAACACGCCTCTGCGCCGGGTTTCCATATATTCGTCCATAGCCGCCAGCAGCAGGGGGAAGAAGACAATGGCTTCGTGGAAGTGGTTGAAAAACACGTTGTACACGGAAAAGCCGGAAAACGCATAGAGCAGACCGCCGATGACGGCCCAGTTTTCCCGGCGGACATACCGCCGCAGGTAAATAAAGCCGGTCAGGGACGCAAAAGCGAATTTCAGCATGAGCAGCGGAGCCATCAGATAGGGCACCGCTTCACTGGGAAACAGCAGCGTCAGCCAGAAAAAGGGGCTTCCCAGCAGATAGAAGGTATAGGAGCCGATGAAGTTCGCCCCCAGGTCCGTGGTCCAGCTCCATCCGGTGTTGCCCGAAAGGATGGCGTCATGGCACATCCGATAAAAGGGCACCTGCTGTACGTTAAAGTCCCCGTAATAGAGGAAATGGCCGTTGTCCACAATGAGAAAGGGCAGGAACACCAGAAAGGACAGTCCCAGCCCATAGCAGAAGGCTCTCAGATACTGGTTGGCACGCCAGCCCAACAGCCGCCTGTCCATTTTTTCGCGCAAGGTTTCCAAAATTTACGCCTCCTGTCAGCGAGAGAATGAGGGGTTCAAAATCAGGGAGTATCAAAAAGAAACCCCTTCCGGAGCGGGATGGTTTCTGTCAAAACAGGTCCCGCCCCGGGGAAAGGGGAGAATCAGCGGAAGCATCAGTCTTTTTCCAGGGAGCGCAGCTGCTCCAGCTCTTTTTTGTTCACATGAATCCGCCCGTCCCGGACCACCTTGACCTCCTTCATGTGGAAGGTTTTGGGGGCGGCGTCGGGAGCTTTGTCCAGCTGGATGGTGAGCATTCCTGTCAGGATGTTCTGGTCGATGACAGTCCCCTTTCCGTCCGGCGTGATGACCACGGCGTTGACCTTGGGGGTGGAGCGCAGCAGGTCCTGATAGGCTTCCTGCTCGTATTTCAGGCAGCACATCAGCCGTCCGCAGGCGCCGGAAATCTTCACCGGGTTCAGGGACAGCCCCTGCTCCTTTGCCATTTTGATGGAAACCGGCTGGAACCCGCCCAGGAAGGTGGCGCAGCAGAAGGGACGGCCGCAGATGCCGATACCTCCCAGCATTTTGGACTCGTCCCGGACGCCGATCTGGCGCAGTTCAATGCGAGTGCGGAACACGCCCGCCAGATCCTTGACCAGTTCCCGGAAGTCCACCCGTCCGTCGGCGGTGAAATAGAACAGGATTTTGCTGTTGTCAAAGGTGTATTCCACGTCCACCAGCTTCATTTCCAGCTTGTGGGCGGCGATTTTCTTGCAGCAGATTTCAAAAGCGGATTTTTCCCGGCGGTGGTTGTCCTCTACCCGGGCCAGGTCCTCTTTGGTGGCGATGCGGATGACTTTTTTCAGGGGCTGGACGATATTGTCGTCGGAAACCTCCCGGCACTCCATGGTGACTTCTCCGCACTCTACGCCCCGGGCAGTTTCCACGATGGCGTGGTCGCCCTTTTTGGGACGGGCGTCGCCGGGGTCAAAATAGTACATTTTTCCCACGTTTTTAAAACGGACTCCAATTACTGTGGCCATTGCGTTCCTCCATCTATCCAAATCCGGAAAACTCCGGTTTTATACGTTTTGTATTTTAAATCAGTTATATTACACAAGAAAAGGAAAGTGCGCCCGGGTCACTGTCCCGAAAGGGAGCGGAGACGGGCGCAGAAATCCGTGACCAGAAGGGGGGTGTTGGCGTTGCGGTCCACCGCTTCCCGGGTTTGACGGGTCAGCTCCGGCAATTGAATCAGCCGGCTGCGGGTCAGCCGTCCGGCCAGCATTCGGGAAGCG
>CAJMOI010000069.1 GCA_905215105.1 uncultured bacterium | reverse complement strand
TTTCTACTACCAGTTGCTTGAATTCTGGCGTGTATCTCTTGTTTGGTATTCCTTTCGGCATAATAAATCACCCCACTTGTTATCCAGTATACCATACTGTCTAACAAATGGGGTGCAGTTCAGATGATTGAGCGGGGGTTTTGTGCGCTTATTTCAAAAAGGTCTTGTAGTCCTCATAGTTCCGGCGGAGCAGCTCCGGGGTATTCAGACCATAGGGACAGTGATTGACGCAGTGGTTGCAGTGAATACAATTATCGATGCGGGCCATCATTTCCTGGGTTTCTTTGGTGAGATGCCCGGCAGTGGGGGAGCGGCGCAGGAGCAGGGACATTCTTGCCGCCGTGGGAATGTCGATTTTTGCCGGACAGGGCAGGCAGTAACCGCAGCCACGGCAGAAATCACCAATCAATTCCTTCTGGTCGTGAGCAATCAGCTCCCGGATTTCTTCGGTCATCACCGGCGGATTCTCTATGTAGGAGAGGAACTCGTCCAGCTCTTTTTCCCGCTGTACGCCCCAGATGGGCAGCACATTGTCAAACTGCGCCAGATAGGCATAGGCGGCGTCGGAGCGGGTAATCAGGCCGCCGGACAGGGCTTTCATGCAGATAAAGCCCACGTTTTTCTCCTTGCACAGGTGTACCAGCTCTTCATCCTTCTCGCTGGCCAGATAGCTGAAGGGGAATTGCAGGGTGTCGTACAGTCCGGACTCCACCGCTTCCCGTGCGACAGGCCCCCGATGGTTGGTCAGCCCGATAAAGCGGATTTTCCCCTGTGCTTTGGCTTCCAGCATGGCTTCATACAGGCCGGTGCCGTCGCCGGGCTTGGGACAGAAGGCGGGGTTATGGAACTGGTAAATATCGATGTAATCGGTTTTCAAAAGGCGCAGGCTGGTCTCCAAATCCTTCCAGAAGCCCTCCACGGTGGTGGAAGGGGTCTTGGTGGCGATAAACAGCTTGTCCCGCATCCCTTTAAAGGCATAGCCCAGCTTTTCCTCGCTGTCGGTATAGCTGCGGGCGGTATCAAAAAAGGTGATACCGCCGTCAAAGGCTTTGCGGAGCAGGTAAGCGGCATCCTCTTTGGAAACGCGCTGTACCGGCAGGGCGCCAAAGCCATTTTTGTCGGTGGTAATGCCGGTTCTTCCCAATGTAACAGTTGGCATGGAAATTCCTCCTTGTTTCATTCTTTGATATATTGCCTGTCCGTTACCGGAACATCATCGGAAACAAATCTTTCCACTTTCATGTGCAGGTTATATTTTTCCCGAAGCTCCACAATCTTCTGCATCATTTCCGTACCATGATGAACATCGATTGCCTCCTGATTTTCCCAGCTGTCAATCAGCAAAACGGTTTCCGCATCTTCCACGGGGTAAAAATACTCATATCTGAGGTTCCCTTTTTCCTTTCGGATTGCTGCAACTGTGCCGCTGGACATCATCTCTTCGGCAAACTTACGGGCTGAACCATTTTCCCCTGTATAATAGATATTTACTGTCAAACTCATAGTATCGCCTCTATTTCCGTGCGGTTTTTAATTCTTTGCAACGTGCATTTTACCCCTTCGCGTCATACCAGGTCTTGCCGATATTGGCGTCGGCAATCATGGGCACGGACAGCTGCACGGCGCTCTCCATTTCCTCCTTGAGCAGTGCTGCCACCTGCTGGGCCTCTTCCTCCGGGGCTTCTACAATCAGTTCGTCGTGTACCTGCAAAATCAGCCGGGCACGGAGCTTTTCCTTTTCCAGCCGGTTTTCCACCCGAATCATGGCCAGCTTGATAATGTCTGCCGCCGCTCCCTGAATGGGCATATTCCGGGCGACCCGCTCCCCGAAAGAGCGCATATTGAAGTTGCTGGAAGAAAGCTCCGGCAAATACCGCCGGCGGCCGAAAATAGTTTCGGAGTAGCCTTTATCCTTGGCCTCGGCCACCACCTTTTCCATATAGTCCCGCACGCCAGAATAGTGCTCCAGATAGGCGTTGATATAGTCTCCGGCTTCCTTGCGGCTAACGCCGATATCCTGGGACAGGGAAAACGCACCGATACCGTACACAATGCCGAAGTTGACGGCCTTTGCCCGAGAACGCATCAGGGGAGTGACCATCTCCGGCGGCTGGTGGAACACCTGAGCAGCAGTGGCCCGGTGGATATCCTCCCCGTTTAAAAAGGCGTCAATCATGTTTTGGTCGTTGGCGACATGGGCCAGCACCCGCAGCTCAATCTGGGAATAGTCCGCGTCCACCAGCACCCAGCCGGGACGGGCGGTAAAGAACCGGCGAAGCTCTCTTCCCAGTTCCGTGCGAACGGGAATGTTCTGCAAGTTGGGCTCCGTGGAACTGATGCGGCCGGTGCGGGTTTCCGTCTGGTTAAAGCTGGAATGAATCCGCCCGTCCTCCCCGATGACCTTGAGCAGGCCGTCGCAGTAGGTGGATTTCAGTTTGGTCAGGGTGCGGTACCGCAGTACCCGCTCCACTACCGGATGGTCATACCGGAGCTTTTCCAGCACATCCGCGTTGGTGGAGTAACCGGTTTTGGTTTTCTTGCCGTGGGGCAGCCCCAGTTTTCCGAAAAGGGCTTCGCCCAGCTGCTTCGGGGAATTGATGTTGAACTCGTACCCCACTTCCTCAATGATCTGGGCCTGTACCTCGTTGATCTCCATTTGCAGGGTTACGCCAAAGGCACGGATGCCCTCTGCATCCACGCCGAAGCCCTCTGTTTCCATTTTGGCCAATACTCGGGCAAGGGGCATTTCCATGGTTTCCAGCAGGGAGCGCTGGTCATTTTCGTCAATGGCGCGGGTCAGCCGGTCACACAGGGCAGGAAGCACCGCCGCTTCCCGGCATTTTTCGTCCTCCAATGCCGGGACGGGCAGCTGGTATTCCTGCGCCAGCCGCAAAATGCCGTACCCACTGGCAGAGGGGTTCAGCAGGTACGCCGCCAGCATGGCGTCCATGCCGCCGCCTTCCCATGGGATACCCATTTCCAGTGCGGTAGAGGGCAGCTTTTCCAGCGCCGCAAAAAAGGGCTTGGAATCGTGGAGATTCTTGCGAATCAGCGGATTTTTGCACAACGCCCGCAGAAAAGCAGTATCTGCGTGGATTTTATAAATGGTATTTTTGTAATTTAAAAACAGAAACTGGATCGAACCGTCTTCCCCGTACAGCGGAACAAAATCCGCCCGTTTCTGCTCCTCCAGCAGGGGCAGAAGAGCCGCGCCGTCCTCATATTCCCGCACTTCCGGCAGGGGCAGTTCCGCAGTTTCCTCCTCCGCTGCGCCGCCAGCCAGAGATTCCTCCTCCAGTTCCAGTTTTTTCAGCAGGGAGAACAGCTCCAGCTTTGCCATGAGCCGCGCAGCGGCGGCACGATTACCGGGCTTGGGCAGATACTGGTTCAAGTCGGTGTCAATGGGAGCTTCCCGGCAGATGGTGCCCAGTTCATAGCTCAAAAAGGCGGACTCTTTTCCGGCTTCCAGCTTTTTCCGCATTCCGGGTTTGATGTCCAGCTCCTCCAAATGGTCGTAAATGTAGGACAGGCTGCCGTATTTCTGAATCAGTTCTCCTGCACCCTTGGGGCCAATACCTGCCACGCCGGGGATGTTGTCAGAGGAGTCGCCCTGAATGGCCTTGATATCAATCATCTGGCGGGGCATCACGCCGTATTCCTCTTTGATGCGGGCTTCGTCGTAAACCGTGACCTGCGGCTGTCCGAATTTGGTAGCAGCCAGACGCACACTGACATGGGGGGACACCAATTGCAGGCTGTCCCGGTCCCCGGTGGCAATGAGACATTCGTTGCCGGTGTCCTCGCAGGTTTTGGCAAGGGTCCCCAGAATGTCATCAGCCTCGAAACCCTCACACTCGATGAGGGGATAACCCAAATCCGTCAGCAGTTCCTTCAATGTGGGCATCTGCTGGGCCAGCTCGGGAGGCATTCCCTTGCGCTGTGCCTTGTATCCGGCATACATCTTGTGGCGGAAGGTGGGGGCTTTCAGGTCAAAGGCAATGGCCACGGCGTCGGGTTGGGCTTCGTCCTTGAGCTTTTGGAGCATGGTCATAAAGCCGTAAATGCCGTTGGTAAACAGGCCGTCTTTGGTGGAAAGGAGCTTCACACCGTAAAAAGCCCGGTTGACAATACTGTTTCCGTCCAGAACCAGCAGTTTCATGGGATTCCTCCTTGTATATGAAAAGTTAAGCAGTTACATCCGAAAAGCATGGTACACGTTTCCGATCTGGATTATTTTAGTATACCACTTTTCCCCGGCCTTGATAAGTGGTATACTGTAAACGATTGAAAAGCCTGAAAGGAAACGATGTCATTTGAAAATCGGAACCATGGAAATACAGGGAAAAGCGGTGCTGGCGCCCATGGCCGGTGTTACCGACCGCCCCTTTCGCCGGTTGTGCCGGCAGTTTGGCGCGGCTTATTGCGTCACGGAAATGGTGAGCGCCAAGGCGCTCCAGTTCAAAGATAAAAAAACACCCCTTTTAATGCGTCTGGACGAAGCCGAACACCCGGCAGCCATCCAGATTTTCGGCGACGAGCCGGAGGTCATGGCCCTTGCCGCCCGGAAGGCCATGGCCTATTCCCCGGACGCCATCGACATCAACATGGGTTGCCCCGCCCCCAAAATCGCCAATAACGGCAGCGGCAGCGCCCTGATGAAGAACCCCGACCTGTGCGGCCGGATTGTGGAAGCCGTGAGCCGGGCGGTAGAAGTACCCGTTACCGTAAAAATCCGCAAGGGCTGGGACGAAAACAGCGTCAACTGTGTGGAAGTGGCGAAAATCTGTGAACAGGCAGGAGCCGACGCTATTTGTGTTCACGGACGCACCCGCACCCAGATGTACCAGCCTCCGGCAGACTGGGATGCCATCCGGCAGGTAAAGGAAGCCGTCAAAGTGCCGGTCATCGGCAACGGAGATGTGGTGGACGCCCAATCCGCCGCCCTGATGCTGGAAAAAACCGGCTGTGACCTGGTAATGGTGGGCCGGGGAGCCCTGGGCAACCCGTGGATTTTTCAGCAGATCAATATGTACCTCACCGACAGCTGCCGGATTCTGCCCGGACCGGGATTCCATGAGCGGATGCTGGTAATGCTCCGGCACATGAAGGACCTATGTGAGGATAAGGGCGAAAACGTGGGAATGCGGGAAGCCCGGAAGCATGTGGGCTGGTATATGCACGGTCTGCGGGGAGCTGCGGAGTTCCGCCGGAGAGCGGGAGAGCTCTGCACCTTCCACGATCTGGAAATTCTGGTGCAGGATCTCTATGCCCTGCAAAAGGAACAGGGGGCGCTGTAATGGAGAGCTGTCTGTTTTGCTGCCCCATCTGCGGCGGCCCTCTGCAAATGGAAAAGACCCGGTTATTCTGTGAAAACGGCCACAGCTTTGACCGGGCGCGGCAGGGATATACCCACCTGCTGCCCCCCAACCGGATGCACTCCAAGGAACCGGGAGACACCAAGGAAATGGTGAACTCCCGCCGGGCCTTTCTGGAGAGCGGTGCCTATGACTGCTTTGCGGAAAAGCTCTGCGGGCTGGCGGTGGAATTTTTACAGGAACTTCCGGAGCCGTTTTTGCTGGACGCGGGCTGCGGCGAGGGATACTATACAGGGAAACTGGAAGCCTGTCTCCGGGAAAAGGGGATTTCTCCCCGGGTAGCGGGATTTGATATTTCCAAATCCGCTGTGCGGGCGGCAGCGGGCAAGTATAAAGGCTGCCAGTTTGCCGTGGCCAGTGCCTTTGCGGTTCCGGCTGCGGACGCTTCCGCCGACTGCCTGACCAACGTATTCGCCCCCATTGTGCCGGAAGAGTGCAAACGGGTGGTAAAGCCCGGCGGCGTGATGATTCTGGCAGTTCCCGGTCCCCGGCATCTGTATGGGCTGAAAGAGATTCTCTATGACGCCCCCTATGAAAACGAATACCGGGAAACGGAGTACCCGGGATTTGCCTTTGTCCGCCGGGAAACGGTGGCGGAGACGCTGGTGCTGGATGACGGGGAACAGATTCAGAACCTCTTTGCCATGACCCCCTATTACTGGAAAACACCGGAATCCGGCAGCCGCCGTCTGGCACAGACTGCGCATCTGGAAACGGAAATCCGGTTTGATTTTCTGATTTATCGAAGGAAGTGAGCTCATGGAGCCCTTTGACCGGCAGCATCCTCACCGGCCCTATTACCGGGAACGGGAGGGTTCGGACACCATTGTGATTTTTATTCACGGATTTTTCGGCAGCCCCAGCCAGTTCTGGGAGCTGTCCAAAACGGCGTGGGAGCAGGAGTACAGCATTGCCTCTCTGCTGCTGCCGGGCCACGGCGGTACCGGAAGGGAATTTACCACCACACCGGGCCGCCAATGGGTGCGTTTTGCCATGAAAAGAATCCACCGGTATGCCCTGCGCTACCGGCGGGTGCTGCTGGTGGGGCATTCCATGGGCGGACTGTTATCGCTCCACGCCAGTTTGTTTCCGGAAAACCATGTGGCGGGGGTGTTTCTGCTCAACACGCCTCTTTCCATTCATTTTACGGCACGGGGCACTGCAAACGGCCTGAAATCCGTTTTTGCCCCTCAAAAACATCTGGATGTGGTGGCCCGGACCTATCGGGAAGTCAACAGCGTGGGCAAAATGTCCCCGCCCCGCTATCTGCAAATGCTGCCGCGAGTGGCAGACCTGCAAAAGCTCATGACGCAGGTGCGCAGGGAACTGCCCATGGTACAGGTTCCGGTAACGGTCATTCAGTCCCGGCGGGATGAAGTGGTCAAATGGCGCAGCGCCATCGACCTTACCGAAGGAATGAAACATGCACCCTGCCGGGTGGTGTGGCTGCAAAATTCCTGGCATTCTTATTACAGTTCAGGGGAAAAAGAAGTGGTGGAACGGGAGTTTTTCTGGTTTCTGGAGCGGGTGTGCGGTTCTGCTTCCAGTCAGCAAATAAAGGAGGAACCAACATGAGTGAACGGCGAGTTCTTTTCATATGTACCGGCAATACCTGCCGGGGACCGATGGCAGAGGGAATCTTCAATCAGATGACCGAACATCTGGAAGGCGCAGAGGTCAAATGTGCCAGCGCCGGTATTTCCGCCGTGAAAGGCCAGAGGGTAACCCCCTGGGCCATGCAGGTCTGCTGGGAAATCGGTGTGGACATTTCTCTGCATCGGGCCACTTACCTGACGGAGCAGAAAATGCAGGATTGGGACGTGCTGGCGGTGATGACGGAAGACCAGTACCGGCTGCTATTGGATGCGGGAGCCCCGCAGGAAAAACTGGTGCTGCTGGATGTGGAAGACCCCTATGGCGGAAGCATGGACAGCTACCGCCGCTGCCGTGATCTGCTTGCCCGCCGGATTCGGGAACGGGTGCTGTGCCGGGTACAGGAGGCTGTATGAAAATTATACGGATGCAGGAATTTCATCTGGACGACATCGCCCGGCTGGAGGAGGAATGTTTTTCCCATCCCTGGAGCCGTCAGTCTCTGGCGGAAGAGCTGGAAAACCCCGCGGCAGTATTTCTGACGGCTATCGAGGACGACGGGGAGACGGTTCTGGGCTATGCCGGAATGCATGTGGTATGCGGCGAAGGGTACATCGACAATATCGCCGTTTTTTCCCATGCCCGCAGAAAAGGGGTGGGCCGGGCGCTGATGGAAGCGCTGATCCACTGGCAGGAAACCCATGACGGGCTGTTTCTCACACTGGAAGTCCGTCCCTCCAATGAAGGAGCCGTTGCCCTGTACCGTTCCGCCGGATTTGAAGAGGTGGGTCGTCGCCGGAATTTCTATCAGGACCCGCGGGAAGACGCGCTGCTCATGACCCGAACTCTTTCCCACTGATGGTGGGTCTGATTTTACTCTTATAACTGAAAATACGGGCTTGCTTCCAGCCGGAAGCAAGCCCGTATGATTTTATACGTTGGTGAGACAACGCTCTTTTTATGGTTGTGAAAAATCAGCGATATTTTCCGCGGAAGCTGTCCCGATAATACCGGTCACTGAGCAGCTTTCCCTTTTTCCGCCGGGGCGTTTTGCTGCGCTGATAACGCTTTCGTCCACCGCCGCCTCTGGGGCCTCTGCGGTTGCTGAGCAGTACCAGCAGTACCACGGCTACGCCCAGACCGATGCACACCCAGGCCAGAATGCCGATGAAATTCACGCGGCTGTTGTCCGTCTGGGAAACCGTCACGGACACCTCTCCGTCAAAGCTCACCACGCCCTGATTCACAGAAGACTGCAAGCCGGGAGTGGGTGTCGGAGTCACGCTGGGGGTCGGAGAAGGAGACGGCGTCGGCGTTCCTTCGGGAGAAGAAGAGCTGGTGACTGTCTGACCGCCAGCAGCAGTATTCGGCTTTTCTGTCTGCTTCGGGGTAGGGTCAGGTTTTTGGCTGCTCGTTGAATTGTTTTGGGGTCTTGAAGACGAAGATGTCGTCGATGAAGCTGTAGATTCCTCAGGTTTGGACTCCGGTTCAGAGCTTGAGTCTGGTTCGGGATCCGGCGTGGGGGTTTCCTGGGGCTGAGGGGTGTTTTCTGGTTCTTCGGGTTCCACTTCACTGGGTTCACCCGGCTCTGTGGTCTCTACATACGTTTCCGGCAGCGTCTCTGCCAGCACCACTCCGGTGGAAACAGCCAGCACCAGCAGCACGGCTGCCAGTACCCCAATGATCCACTTGTTTTTCTTCATCCCGGCACCTCCAGAAGCTCTTCTCATAAATCTGTCCATACTGAATTTTATTATAACAGATTTTCGACAAATTACAACTGTTCCCGCTGCCGGAAAAAGGTGGAACCGTTGATTTTTTAAAATTTGGTCATAATTGTATCGTTTATGAACCATTTTCCGTGAACTTCTCCCCAATGGCAGGGACAAATATTACATTCTGTAATTTTTCTTCAACATATTCCACCAAGTTCTCCACAAAAGTCAAGTCAAACTCTCCCTTGACCCCCAAAAGATCTACATGGGCCACTGTCCGGTCCCCAATTTCGGTGGAAAGATAAAAGGGAGGCGTATGATTTCCCCAGCCCATCTGACGGCAGCGCACATCCACCACTGCCATTCCCACAAGCAGCGTCAGCACGCTGAGGGTAACCGCCAGGGAAACCCAGAACCATCCCCGCTCCGCCCGGTTTTTCATACAGCATCCACTCCCGTTTTTTCCTAGTGTGGATGAGAACCGGGCGTTTTATTCGTTTTGAAGCTATTCCATCATTTTCCGCATGGTATCCGCCAGAATTTTTCCGAAAAGCTGGCCAGTATAAGCCGCTTCTTCCACCGTGTTCACCTCAGTGCCGCATTCCAGCAGCAGGGAACCGGGGGTCAGATTTTCATTATAAACCATGTTGCAGCAATACAGCGGACGGGCCAGCCCCGGAAATTTTTCGGCGGCTGTCTGCTGCAAATTCAGCGCCAGATTCAGGTTTTGCTTCCAATTGGGAAACCCCAGACTGCCGTCGGCATCACATCCGGCGATGAGCATAAACTGAGCCGCTTTTTTCCCGTCCACCGTCACGGTAGGCTTCACCCGGCGGTCTTCTCCGCCGATGGCATCCCGGTGAATATCCAGTGTA
>CAJMOI010000068.1 GCA_905215105.1 uncultured bacterium | reverse complement strand
AGCTTCGCTGATCCTTTTGATCTCCGTCAAAATCGGGCAGGGCATTTTCTTTGTTCATACTGCTGTACTTTTGATTGGTGGTGCGATTTTTCTCGGCTGGCTTCCACCCGCCCGAAGCGTAGGGCGGATCGGTAATAACGGCGTCGAACACCTGCGGCTTGAATGACCGGATTACCTGCAGGGGATCCCCGTGCAGAATGGTCCAGCCATCCCCACCGCTGTGTTCAATGGGAAAAATGTTTGTTTTGATAAATTGTGTCAATTCTTTCGCTTCGTTCAGAGGCAACCTTCCTTCCTGAGTTATAATTGATGAAATGTTTATCGTTCTTTTCCCCTATAGCGTTTCTGAGTGGGATAGGTACCTTCCTGCCAGTCGAGCGGTGGAGATAGAAACGGTGATTCTCGAATTACCACGATGTCATCCGGATAAATGTGTATCGCATCGGTAGTTGGGTTATCGATTTTGTTTCCCGGCAAAATTACAGAATTATTATGAACTTCTATATTTCCACCGAGTTCTCCGTAGACAGAGACATCATCCGAAACTACCGGCACACAGCCGGTCGCACAATTGGCACGAACTTCCCCATTCCCTGCTATATAGGCGTTCCCACCAATACAGCCTGCTGTTACAATGGCGCGATCTTTTACCATGGCATTCTGATGGATTCGGGATTCCCCACAGATAACTGCAGAGCCGCAAGCGCAAGAGAAATTTCGCAGATCGGCGTTGCCAGATACACAAGCCTCTTCTGCTGCAATGGCATTATCAAAAATCCAGCACAAACCTTCCTGACTGAGATTTTCCTCTGACTGGACGAAACCGCCGAGATCTCCTGCATGGACATTCTCACGAACATCCTGCAAGGCTCGAATACGGTGCAGCCATGGGTATTGGGGGTGAGTAATGTCGGTAATCTCATATTTCTGATTCATCTGGCGTCACCTCGCTCTTTTTGGGTTTTCGACTTCATGTGCGTTTTCTCCGACAATTCCGTTTCCACATATTCGCTGATAATGTTCAGCGCTTTGTAATAATCCCCGGACTGATAGACACGGTCACACATCCCCTTTGCCTGATCCGGCTGCCCGTTTTCCTTCAGCAGCCGGGAAGCTCTGCCGAGGATGGAAAAGATGTTTCCGTCTTGTCCTATAAGTTCCATTTTGGGGCGTTGTTTCTCCATAAGATCACCTTTCCTTTTAACGGGAACAGGCTGCCCTTTGCCGGACAGCCTGCTTTTCATATTTTTCTTTTGTCAGGTCGGCATAATCGCATCCCTCCTTTTCCGGCAAATTCTTCACGATACGATATTTTCCCATATAGGTTCTCTCCATATGGTCGGCTGCCCACCTTCCTGCAAAATCGTTATTGGTACAGATCTCAATTTCTTCGATCTCCGGGTGACAATTAAGAAAAGCGTCCAGCGCAACCGGATTCTTCATATTCCGGTTCGTCTGCTTTCCTTCCTGAGGCGCATAAATCCCGCCAAGGGACAGCCGCCATTTATCTGTTGTCCCTTCCAGCGTTAAATGTGCGAGTGGTTCAATCGCAGCTTCATATATGGCAAGTTTTTTGGATTCCCCTTTGGGCGGAAGACAAAAACAAAACCGCTTGTCGCTGCCAGCTACCTCTGCCTTAAATGGCTTCCCCTGTGTAAAGGTACCACGCAGAAAAGCGTACCGGGCCGTACCGGTTTCGTCCTTCCCAACGAACACTGCGTTGTGGTAATCAGCACTTTCATAGAGGATCCCTGCCCGGATACAGGCTTCGATGACCTTGCGGTCGATACCACGCTTCAAAAGATAGGCAAACACTCTGCGGTTATTTTTCGCTGCCGGTGGCAAAAGGAATTCCTTCGACTGTTCCGGCTGAGAAACAGGCGGAATGTAGCTTGGTGTTTCCCCGCACAAAGTCTGTACCGCTTCTACAAAGTTCATTTCTTCCACCTTTATCAGATAGTCGAGAGCGCTTTTGCCGCCAATATCCCGGCTTTTCCAATGCCATAAGCTGGTGGCTCCATTGATTTTAAAGCTGTCGTGTGCTTTCAGCTGAAATTCTCCACGGCTCTCGGCCTTGACCAGTTCATCCGGACGGTATTTTCGTAGGAATTCCATGGCGCTCATCTGCCTGGCGGCAAAAATCTGTTCTTCTGTTACTCCGGGCATTTGGGATTCTCCTTCCTGAATTCTTACTTAAATGACAGCCGCCCGCAAGATCTTCGCCTGATCGATGCGCTCCCACGGGAACTCTAATCTGCCGAAATGACCATAGGCGGCGGTCTGGGTGTATCTTGGCGTCAGCAGGTCCAGCTGGGCGATAATTTCGGCGGGGGTCAGCCCAAACACCAGATTTACCGCATCTGCCAGACAGTCATCTGCGCAGGTTGTACCGGTGCCGAAGGTATCCACTGCTACCATCACCGGTTCCGCTTTCCCAATGGCATACGCCAGTGTAACCTGGCATCTTTGACACATCCCTGCTGCCACAAGGTTTTTGGCAATGTACCGGGCCATGTAAGCGCCGGAACGGTCCACCTTGGTGGCGTCTTTTCCGGAAAAAGCGCCCCCGCCGTGCGGGGCGAATACACCGTAGCTGTCCACCATGAGTTTTCGTCCCGTTAGACCGGTATCGGCTTCCGGGCCGCCCAGGACAAACCTTCCGGACGGGTTGATCAGGAGCTTTGTGTCCTCATCCGGCGGTAAAACCTGCAAGGCCGGGGACAGCACTTTGTCCGTCAGCTCCCAGCAGAGTTCATCGTCTGGGATCTCCGGGATGTGTTGGGCGGAAATCACAACGGTATCCAGCCGCAGCGGCTTTCCGTTCTCATCATATTCCACAGTGACCTGCGCTTTCCCATCCGGGCGCAGTGCAGGGATTATGCCGGATTTTCTGGCAGCTGTGAGAGCGCTGGTAATACGGTGCGCCAACACCACCGGCAGAGGAAGCATCTGCGGGGTTTCTGAACAGGCATACCCCACCATGACGCCCTGGTCACCGGCGCCAAGCTGTAAAGAGGGCCTCTGTTCCTCCGGATTTCTTCGCTGTTCCAGAGAATGATCCACCCCAGCCGCTATATCTGCACTTTGCCGATGGAGCAAGCACTGGATATGGTATTTATCGGGGTTATATCCCACTTTTTGAAGGACTGAACGGACAATCCTGGGAACAGACGGCTCATGAAGGCTGGTGACCTCTCCGGCAACAATGATCTGCCCTCTGGTGGCCATCACCTCACAGGCCACACGGGATAGGGCATCTTGGGAAAGGCACTCGTCCAGCACACTGTCGGCAATAAGGTCGCACAGCTTATCCGGATGCCCTTCTGTAACAGATTCGGCAGTATAAAATTGGTTCATGGCATTCTCCTTTATCTTTCATGATGATGTGGTTTTTTCGTTTTGGGTTTGGGGCTTACCACCAGGTTCATCCGGATACACATCAGCCCTTCCGGTGTTCGGATGAATGCTTCCGGACTTTTGAACATCTGCTGATACTTCTGCATCTTCTGTTCGGTCAAACCAGTGAAGTTTTCTCCTTGAATGCCGCAGATAAAAAAGGTTCCGGCAATCACGTCA
Organism: uncultured bacterium; assembly: GCA_905215105.1. Taxonomy (GTDB): domain Bacteria; phylum Bacillota; class Clostridia; order Oscillospirales; family Acutalibacteraceae; genus Heritagella_A. The sequence continues at coordinate 6,068 of CAJMOI010000068.1, read as the reverse complement.
TAATCCTCCAACACACGGTTCAGCGGCAGGCCCATCAGCTTTGCCTCGTCATTGCAGACTATGGCGGCAGGATCTTCCCATGGATACAAAACCTGTATGAGGCCGCCGACTATTTGCTGCATCTCATGAAGTTCATTTTTGATCTCAACAGGCCGGGCCGCTTTGCCCGGTTCTACAAGCAATACTTTCATTTTGGCGGATCACCTCACCTTTAAGGAAAAGGGCTTGAGACTTTTTTCGATAGATTCGTAGTTTTCAAAATGCACCTCGCAGCCCAGCAGATAGGATACCGTCTCTTCCCATTCCTTTATGGGATATTTTTCTTTGTCCGGCAGGCGGTACAAGTCTCCCAGCGCCGCCCATTTACGTTCCGGCACCAGGCGCAGGTTGGAAATAAAGGTGCGATGCTGCTTTGCTAAAAGGTCTAATAATTTCGTTTCTTTCAATCGATCCCTCCAGTTCATACATACAGGCGGAGCGCTGATAACGCCCCGCCTGATGCTTTTCTTCATTTCTTCCTGCGGTTACGAAGATACAGGAACATAAGGCTGCCCAGAATGACGGCGCATAAACCAATCAAAATAATTGCTTTTGGCTCCATGATTCTCACCTCTCATTGTTATGTTTGCCTTTATGGGAGCGGCGCAGGACGATGAGGACGCCGCCCGTTAAAGCCGCACCAATTGCCAGTGCTCCGACAACAACCGGTCTCCACGGGTTATCGCCCGTCTGCGGAACAGAGGGCACCAGCCTGTTATGCATCTTAACGGTAGTGGTTTCGCCTGCCTTGATCTCCACGGTCTGATCATCGGGCAGGATGTACTTTGGGGCATCTTCGCCTGCCACTTCGGACACCGTATATTTGCCCACACGGAGAGTGACATGGATCTCACCGTTCTCATCGGTGGTGAATTCCTGCTCATAAGCGTTGCCCATAAAGTCGGTACCGATAATTTTAAAGATGCGGCCTTTGATCTCATCGTCATCAGCAGTCTTTACTACCTTGATGGAACCGGTCTGTGCCTGGTTGAGGAACCCTACGCCAGACTCGGTTTCAATACGGACAACTTCTTCGTTTTCAGCAATGGAAAAGGGATAATACCCGTCATTCTTCTCAAAGAATTCCGGCGCTTCCTTTTCATGCAGGAAGTAATTGCCGTACACAAGATTCTTCATCTGGTAAAAGCCCGGCTCGGTTTCCGCCATTTCACCTGCCAGCCTATCGATGTCCGCATTAAATTTACCGTCATGGTCCACATCGGCATAGATTTCAAAGACTGCCCCAGACAGCTTGTGGTCTGGGTAGTCCGCATCTACCTTGATGGTTTCCACAGTACCCTTAATGATCTGGTTTTCGATAGTGATCTCGATCACCTGTCCATCCTCTTTGATCTCTACCGGGAAGGTATCATCAGACAGGAGGAAACCTGTGGGAGACTGAATTTCCTTGACGATGTAGCGCCCATATGGCACACTGGCAAATTCAAAGTACCCAATCTCGTTACTCTCTGTGACCATGAGAGCATTTTCTTCCGTAAACTCATCTGCATTTTCCCGGAACAGGCCGATTATAGCACCGCCCAGTTCAAAACCATCCTGATCGACCTTCCAGCCGGACACCTTACCGCACTTTAGGGAATTGTCCAACACAAATTCACAGGTCTTATGGTGTTCACTGATGGTCACAGTAAAAGGTTCTATGGGCGTCACAGATTCCGGGTATTCTGTCTCTGTCACCGTGTATACGCCGTAAGGCAGCAGACCGGTTTCGGCATACCCTTCCGCATTGGTGGTGATCACCTCCTTGATATTGGGGTCGCTGTTGAGGGTGACTGTAAACTCGATCCCTTCCATTGGAGGCTTTTCATCACTGCCAGCCTGTGCCAGATATTTGAGGATCGCGATTTTTCCCTTAATGACCTGCTCTTTGACTTCACGAGTCAGGGTGATCTGTTCTTCTGTCTGGCCATCTGCCGGGGCCTCCACGGTGTAGACGGTATCATCCAGCTGGTAGCCTGTCGGAGCTTTGGTTTCCCGGATGGTGATGGTCTGACAGGGGTAATAGCCGGAAACCGCAGTGCCGTCGGTAATGGTCAGGGTCTCCAGTTCTTTGCCCTGCTGGTTATAGAGGGTATACTGCGCCCCATCCAAAACTGCATCGCCCTGCGGTGTTCCGGTTTCTGCATCACTTTTGTGCAGTTGTACCCGGAACTTTTTCAGGATATTGACAAAGGATTTATTGATGACCTTGTTCCATTCAATGTCCACTGTCTGATCTTTCGGCACTACATACCGGTCCGGGGTGTTTTCCTCGGACAACACATATCCGCTGCCGATGGGCACATTCTGGAAGACAGCCTTCCCGTCCTTGCCGGTAACAGCGGTAAGGTCGATTTTTTCTCCGCTGTCAGCAGTGCCGGTAAGGCGGAAGGTAAAGCCCTCCTTGAATCCATCCTCGGCGGTCTTGGTAACGGTGAGGCTGCCTTTTTTCAGAGTATTGCTGAACGATACGGAGGCAGTCTGTCCAGCGGTCAGTTTGACGGTCTGGCTTTCCGGCGTCTCATAGTATCCGGGGATCTCCACCTCCGATACGGTATAAGTGCCAGCAGGAAGGCCGGTCACATCCACACTTCCATCTTTTCCGGTGGTGACGGTTTTACTGATCCCGTTGCCGCTGATTTTGAACTTTACGCCGGCTATCTTTCCATCCTCCGAAGTCTTTTTCAGGGCAATGGTTCCGGTCTTTTCCGTCTGTACTTTAAGCCATGCCGTTACCGGTGAAGGGGCAGGGGAATCCCGGTAGGGACGGTTCATGGTATATGCCATGACTTTCAGGCGGTTTCCGTTTTGGTCGGTGACAGTCACCATTTTCTTCCCGTACAAATAGGGATATCCTTCATAATGGTTCAAATGATTTTCGTCCCTGTCGGAAATGCGCCACAGCGCCCCATCCACATGACTGCCAGGGTCAGGCAGGACAGTGGCAACGCCGTTCCCGCCGCCGTTGGCGCAGAATTCCAGCCGGTATCCTTTCAGCCGAATGGTTTGTATTGGTTCGGCATCCGGACACCGGAAAGCCATCTGGTTCCGGTTCATATTGGAACCGTAGGCAAAATAAAACGTTTTCTCGATTTTCATCACCTCATCTCTCTTGATGATGCCGGTTCTGCAAACTTGGATATTGGGATTTATCATACCGCCAGGCCCGGTCACCAGGCAGATTTTCCAACAGATGCTCCCGCACATTCTTATACTCCGGGCCGATCAGGCCGAGACGCAAAAGGAAGGTGCGAAAGGTAAAAGCTGGGTTCTCGCTTATCTCAGTTTTCCGCATCACCGTCCGGCTCTGGTTGATGGCCTGTGCGGAGATGGCCAGCGCCAGCGTGATGTTAGACCGCACCTTGCCCGCATGGAGAGTGCTTTCAAAACAGCGCCATTCCAGCGTTCCCCGGTAGAACACCGAGTGAAGGTTCAGGGCGTAATATCTCGTCCAGTTGTAATGCTCATCACTTCCGTCACACCCCTCATACCATTCCCGTTTCAGGCGTTCCATGCTGGTGTGGGCGGGCAGCTTGCGGATCTTTTTCAGCATGGGTTCCCGCACCTTCTGGCACCAGCGCTCCACCCGGCTTTCATTGACATTCAAGGCTTTAAACAGGATGTCCTCCTTGGAATACATGATGGACAGGGCGTTTTTGAGACTCTTTGGGGTATGCTGGGAAGCGTCCACATGGACATGCATCCCACAGCTTCCGTTGACCACGGCTCCCGCATGGCGCAGGGCACGGACCACCTCCTGCAGCTTTCCCATTTCGCTGTATTCCAGCTTGGGGGAATTCATCTCTACTTTATAGGCTTTATCCCCACAGGGAAGCTGCTGGCCGCCCACCCGGCGGGAACCATGGATGCTGCTGTCACAGACGAACCGCCACACCTTTCCCTGCCGGTCCGTCACCTCCCATGGGTCGTAGACACGGGGGCTGCCACAGTGGCGGGCCGTAGTCCCAAACAGGGAGGCTACCGCTTCTGCTGCCTGCTGTCGGGTGAGTCCCGTCATTTCGAGCTCACACCCGTAATATTGCTCTTTCAGGTCAATCGATGGCTTTCACCTCCTTCTAAACTCTGATGAAACCCCAAAGACAATCAATGGACATTCCCCCTTTCACTTTTCTGTAATAAAAAAATCCCCATAGAACTGATGGAAATTATCAGCTCTATGGGGATTTCGCAGGTATGCAGTTTATGCCCAGGCTTCTTCCTGGTTTTCAGCGGTTTCGATGGTTTCTGGAGCGGTATCGGGTTCGGCCCCTTCATCAAGATCTTCTTCACAGGATGCGCCGGGAGTGTCGTTCCCGCCGTCCCAATTCTCCGGTTCTTCGTTATCCGGCGTATTCTCGTCCGGCTCACCGCTTTCCCAGCCGTTTGCGGCCTGTTCCTCCTGCCCGGCGGCTCTGGCGGCTTCAAATTCTTCCTCCGCTTCTTCCAGTGCCTGTTCGATTAGCCCGATAATAAATTCTCGCTGGGTCAGGCGTCTGCCGTATACCAGCTCATATCGTTCCAGATATTCCTTGACCCGCTGGAACAGTTCCTCACTCACCTGAAATGCCAATGTCCTGTTTTTTCCCATACCTTTCTCGGCTCCTCTCTCATAATGCTCTCGGATGATCATTTCGATAAATTTGCTCATGGTGCTTTCCGTTTCCCGGATCTCCTCGCTGATCCGGTTATGCAGATCCAGCGAGATTTTGCAGGTCATGCCCTTGGTCTCCATACTGCGTCACTCCTTTTTGTTCCCTTTGGGCAGCACAAGCATACTCCAATCTCCCGAAGAAAGCTATTACCAGTACCAACAAGCTTTCAGGCAAAGCATGGTCGGGAAACGTCACAACCAATAAAGGCAATGTAAAATCATTCTTCTCCCAGCAGGGAATCCAGAAACCCCATCATCTCCTGTGGAATGACTTCTTCCTGCTGTGGTACAGGATGAGAAGGGGATGCTTTGAGTTCTTCCCGCAGCACCCGGCGCAGAATCGTTTCCAGTTCTTCTCGCTGAGCATTTTCTAGAATCACTTGTACCAGAAAGGCGTTTTTCTGGCCTTCCGGCACAGCCTGCAGGATTTTCCAGGCCTTTTGGTGATCTTTGTTCTGTAGGTTGGGGCGGAACATAAAAAGGGGGCGGCTCATCATTTGCTCACACGGCTCGACACCTGCCCCAGGATTCGCTCAAACCCTTCGGCGTTTACCTTGTCGTCCAGCAGGGCAAAAACCCGACACAGGCCGTCCTGTTCGCTTATATTGCGCTTGACCACCGCTGCGCCGCCGCCCAGCATCACCACCGGGATGGCCTTCAGGTCAAATCCCGATTCCATCACAGCGGACAGCAATCGCTCCGTGTAAATACGCCCCTGCTTTTGAATGATATTCCGGGCGGTTTCCTCCATGCTGCACGCTTTTTCCGACAGTACCCCTTCGATCTGGGCGTCGGTGACAGACAGCCCTGTATCACGCCGCACCTGCTCCCGGATCTCATCCACACACCGGATCATTCCCAGCTCCAGACTCCTACAGGAGGCGGCGTCGGGAACACCGTTATCAAGGCGCATCAGGTCAACGGTCCACCCGCCGATGTCCATGAGCAGGATAGAGGGTTCTCTACGGATAAGCTCCGGATGCATGGCGATAGCGGAATAGCCCTGTGGAAACAGCTTGACATCCTCAATTCTCACCTCATAGGGCACCCCTTCAAACCGGAAGCAAACTGGATTTACCGGCTGGGAAGAAGAAAGAAGATATTCCCGGAACGCCTTTTTCTCTGCCGAAGCCTGTCAGGGGCAGTCCTGCGCCGATGGTTACCGAACACCGAGATTCCTCCCCTCGGTATCGAATCTCTTTGGCGATGGCTGCGAGGGTAAGCAGGTAGTAATGATCATTTTCCATCTTGTTTCGCAGAATCGGCTGCCTGCCTGTTCCGCAGACATAAAATTTTCCACCGAATTCCAGTGTGTTCTGCAAAGTGTAGGGTTCATGGGAATACTCTGCAATACCGGCTGAGAAAGAAAAATGCCGGG
>CAJMOI010000067.1 GCA_905215105.1 uncultured bacterium | reverse complement strand
GCTTTCCCGCCTGAATAAAGTCGATTCCCTGATCGGCTGCATGAACCACCACGCCGGTGAGGGTGCTGTTGGCACAGTAATACCGGTCCGTATAATACAGGGGATAAAAAATCCCCTGGTCATTCAGATAGGTTTCCGCCTGTATCAGACTGTTCAAGGCGTTTTCACCCGAAGCGGCTGCTTCCAGCAGCTTATCATACTGCTTGGACTGTAAATGGGCGGGATTGGAGGTACTGTCGGAAGAAAACATGGAAAGCAGCGTCAGCGGCTTATCTCCATCGGGACGAAGGGCACACACCGCCGCCTGATAGTCTCCGCTGTCCACTTTATTTTGCAGATCCGATTCCGACAGGGTTTCCAGATTAAAGTAATTGCCCATGCGCCCGTTCCAGGTAATCAGCATCTGATTGAGCATCTGCTGACTATCCTCCGGCCCCAACACGGTAATGGAGGGCATGGCGTCCAGCTTCAGGTCGGCCAAAATCTTGGAAAGACCACTGAGCACATCGTCATCCTGTTTCAAATACAGCCCGGTTCCTGCGGCATCCCGATAGCTCTCTCCCTCCCATCGGAAAGTAGAGGGGATAATATCATTGGCAACGTCCGCGTTTTCCGGAAGATATTCCAACAAGTTCTCCCGCTTCAGGGTCTGTATAAACATTTTGCGGATCTCTGCATTCTTCATCAGGTCATCCTGGGTATTGAAACAAAGGCCCCACACCGCATCCATGGAAAGAGTAATCAGCTGAAGCTCTTCCTTTTCGGCCTTGTCCACCTGCTCGGAAGAAATCGGCGCCAGATCCACCCTTTCCTCTGTGACTGCTGCCACAGGATCGGACACATCCACCGCTTTTTCACTGACATACAGCTCCAGCGCAGCGGGAAGCACTTCATTCTCCCCCACATAACTGCCGGAACGGCGGAGCTTCATCCCCTCTTCGTGATCCCATGCATAGGAGTTATAAAACGCAAAGGGGCCATTGCCGCAGATATACTTGGCTTCCAGCCCATACCGTCCCGAGGTCCAGAGGAAAAAATCCTCCTGACAGGGCATAAAAGCGGCCATGGCCGTCAGAGAAAGGAAATCATCACTGGGGTTTTCCAGCGTAACCACCAGCGTATGGTCATCCACAGCTTCCACGCCAAGGGCTTCCGGAGACTGGCTTCCATTGAGAATGGCTTCCCCGTTTTTGATAATGGAAAAAGAGGCGGCTTCCGGACATTCGGTGGAAGGGTTCACAGCTCTTTGCCAACCATACACAAAGTCCTGTGCCGTCAGCGGTGCCGGATCGGATGAAACCGAAGTTTCCCCGTTTTCTGTCACCACGGATTTACTCCATTTGGCATCTTTGCGAAGGTGGAAGGTATATCGCAATCCATCGCTGCTCACTTCCCAGCTTTCCGCAGCGCCGGGATAGGGATTTCCCTCTTCATCCAGACGCACCAGCCCTTCAAACAGCGCTTCTACCGCTACCCGGGCCCCAAAGGTAGAAGTAATCTGGGGATCAATGGAAGAAGGATCTTCCTGCAAATGAAAATTGATGGTCTTATCCGCATTTTCCGGCCGTTCTTCTTTGGAACAGGCACAGCAGGACATCATCAGTCCACAAGCCAACAGACAGGCCACGGTTCTGCGCAAAAATGATTTTATATGAAATAGCAATATTCTCACTCCAAAACAGGGAATTCCCCGTTTCACGGGAAAATCCCGGAAAATCTAATAGAATTATTGTACCATGAGAACTGTCTGAAATGCAACGCTCCCAGAGGGTTTCCGACAAAAGTTGCAAAACCGAAAGGAATTTGTCACAGTTTTTCCATAAACCGTCTTTCATGAAAAAACGGACGCTGTTCCTGTATCCATAACAGAAACAGCGTCCGGAAAGAGAATCGGCAAACCCGGTCAAGGTTTACATTCTTCTGAACTTCTTCACTTTTTTGAGCTTTTTCTTTTTGCGATTGTAAATCACCGCGATGATGATATAGAGAATCAGCAGCAGAGCAATGATTCCGACAATGGCAATAAACCAGATAGACGTCACCACATCCTGTACCTGTGCCATAGTGTGCAGCATATTGCTCCGTTCAACCGACTCGGAAGCCACCAGATCAATGGTGGTGAGCTCCTGTCCCGCATAACTCAGTACTGCCGTTCCGATTTTCTGTCCTTTTTCCACCGGGGCATCGATGGAATCCGGCAGATCCGTGGTCACTACGATACTGCTGGACTTGACGGAAGCCGGCAGGATGGTGTTAAAGTCCTTGGCAGCCTCTACCAGCAGGGTGTCTTTATTCCAGGCATAGTTCAAATCTACCTCGCCCTGAGGATCTCCCTTCTGCACTACAGAGGTCATTTTCAGATTGGAAAAAGCCCATTCATACAGCTTTTTGCTGTCCAGCATTTCTCCATGATGGTTTGGTTGCCCGTTTTCATCGTAATAGGGACATCCCATGGCAACACAGAGATAGGTATAGCTTCCCTTCACCGCCATGGACACCAAACAGTATCCAGCCTCATCGTGAGAACCGGTTTTAATGCCCTTGGCGTATTGATAATAATACATACCGTTGTCCATGTTCTGGCTGAGCATCCGGTTGGTGGAATAAACCGTTCTGGGCTGGCTGCTCTTGTTGGTAGCCCGCAGCGTATAGTACAGCTGATTGGTAATTTCGCTGAAATAGGGCAGATTCAAGGCGTATTTGGTAATCAGCGCCATGTCATTGGGAGTGGTATAATGCTGTTCGTCATGCAGACCGTGAGGATTTGCAAAGTGGGTATCTTTACATCCCAGCTCCTGCGCTTTTTCGTTCATCATATCCACAAAGTTGTGCCAGTCGCCGCCGCCCACATATTCCGCCAGCACCAGCGCCGCATCATTGCCGGAGGGTACCATCATCAGATTGAGCAGCTCCAGAATGCTGAGCTCCTCCCCTTCGATAACGCCGGACATGGAACTTCCGGTGCCGGTGAGCTCCGCGTTGATATTGGGGCTGACGGTGGTCTTCGTGTTTTCCAGATCCTCCACATGATCGCAGACCACCACATAGGTCATAATTTTGGTAATGGAGGCCGGTTCCAGACGTTCATCCGCATTTTTTTCATAGACCGTAGTGTCTGTGTCCAGATTGATGAGCACAATGCCTTCGCTTTCCGGATTGAAATCAATGCTGAAGGTTGCGGCTTCTGTCACAGGAAGATTGAGCATCAGCACACAGCAGCAAATTGCGAGACAAACGGCCTTTCCCACTAAATTTCGTATTTTTTTCATGGAACTTTCTCCTTTAATGTGATATGATGAATAGCAGTGGACAGTAATACCGGCGCTGCCAGTTATGTATACTTTATTCAGTATAACAGTTCCTGGTTTTTTTGGAAAGCCCCCTTTTCCGAATTGTAACCATTTGTCATGATTTCGACAGGATTCGGAAAGACTCGCGGCCAAAGACCGGCAGATTCCATGGGCCCTTTCCGGGCCAGATCGTCAGGAGGAATGATTCATGATATATGTAACCGGGGATCTTCACGGAGACCTTTCCCGACTGGAAACCTTTCGCATGAAGCGGCTGCGGAAAAACGACAAGCTGATTATCTGCGGTGACTTTGGTTTTTTGTGGAACAACGGAGAAGCCGAAAAAAAGGCGCTGGAAAAAATGAGCAAAAAGCGCTTTACCATTCTGTTTGTGGACGGTACCCACGAAAACTTCGATTTGCTGGAACAGTACCCGATTGAGGAATGGAACGGCGGCAAGGTCCGCAAAATCCGGGACAACGTGCTTTATCTCATGCGGGGGCAGGTATTTACCATTGACGGCAAGACCATTTTCACTTTTGGCGGCGGAGAAAGCCCGGAAAAACAGATGCGCATTGAAGCCGGCTGCTGGTGGGAACGGGAAATGCCCAACATTGATGAAATGAATGAAGGTGTCCAGAACCTGTATCAGCATGATTTGCAGGTAGACTGCATCATTACCCATTCCCCCTATCCCGGCGCCGGAAGACGGCTTAATGATCCCCGGGAACGGACGCCCCTGGAAACCTATTTTGAAGAAATCGCCAAAACCGTCAAGTACAAAAAGTGGTACTTCGGTTCCCTCCATACAGACCGGAACTATTCCTCCCGGAATATCTGCGTTTTTGAAGCTCTGCTTCCTTTGGACAAAGATAAATAAGATTTGTACCATATAAAATGAACCCCGGCAGCTCTGACAGGCTGTCGGGGTTCTGTTATTTTCCGGTTTTCGGATGCATCCTCTTATATTCCCTTGGGGAAACGCCCATATAACGCTTGAACATTCTGGAAAAGCTGAAAATATCGGGATATCCTGTGGAAAGAGCCGCCTCCCCCGGCGAATATCCATGCTCTGTCATCAGTTCACAGGCTTTTTCCATTCGGAAATCTGTCAGGTACTGCTGCGGGGATTTCCCGGTTTTCCGGCGAAACAGGGTGCTGAAATAGGAACGGTTCAGGTTCATTCGCTCCGCCAGCTCCACGATGGAAACTTCCTGCATATAGTGGCTTTCCAGAAAGGTTCGGGCCTGTTCCACATAATCCTCTTCCCCGCTATGTTTCTCTGAAAGCCGAGCCAAAAGCTGATAGATCATTCCACAAAGGAACAGCTCACGGCCTTCGTTCATCCGTTCTGCTTCCAGAATCGAGCTGAAAATATTGCCGCATCGGCCGGCATTCATCACCGATTCTGTGAAAATCCCGGACAAATCCAATCCACTGGTAAAACCAACCCAGATATACTCCCAGGGCGTTTTTCCATCCGCTTCGTAATAGGTCACTTCATAGGGACGAATCACAAAAATCTGTCCTGCCCGCACCTCATATTTCTGATTTCCGGAAACAAAAATTCCACTGCCCTGCACTACATAGTGCAAAAGCCAGTAAAATCGGGTAGAAGGTCCGAAAGCATGATTCGGCTCACACTCCTGATGGCCGCAGATAATCGGATTCAGATCATGAAAATGCTGGTCAGCCAATAAAATTTCTTTTACCATAATCAGCCTCCCCTTTTCATTTTTTGGGTAATACGACCACAAAGAATCAAACAAATTGCTGCATTTGCCTGATTGACTGTCAGCCTCTGAGGAAAAAGGACAGATGCAGGACCGCACCTGTCCTTTTTACGGTTGTAATGCATCCAAAATCAGTGATAAAACTCTTTATCCGTTATGATTTCTGATTCTGATTGCGGCGATAAAAATACAATCCTGCCAGCGCCATAAACGCAATTGCTGCTGTTGTGCCGAAGAGCACCAGTAAATCTTCAGAACCGGTGCCGGGCTGCTCGGAAGGCGTTTCCGGAGAAGGAGAAGGCGTTGTCACCGGTCCCGGAGTGGGCTCGGGAGCAGGAGTGGGGGCTTCTGTGGGATTGGGAGTTTCCGTGGGGTTCGGAGTCTCCGTGGGAGTCGGGGTTTCCGTGGGATTCGGGGTCTCTGTGGGATTCGGGGTTTCCGTGGGATTCGGGGTCTCCGTGGGGTTCGGAGTCTCTGTAGGATTGGGAGTCTCCGTGGGGTTCGGGGTCTCCGTGGGATTGGGGGTCTCTGTGGGGTTCGGAGTCTCCGTGGGATTGGGGGTCTCTGTGGGATTCGGGGTCTGAGTAGGAGTTGGGGTCGGTTTTTCCACCTGAATCAGCACCACATGGCTAATGGAACCATTCGTAAAGGAGAAGGAAGTTTCTCCCACTGTAATCCTGGTTTTCAGAGAACCGCCGGAACCGGAAATTCCCAGCTTGTCTGCCAATACAAAAGTGCGGTCTGTGGTAAACGCCCACTTCTCAATGTTGGAATTATCACAGGCCTTGATTTATTCCTGCTCTTCAGCGGTGAATTCCCGGGCAGACCAGACCACCGCATAAGTGGACTGCTTGAAAATCAGCACATCCGCTCCATTCAGCGGATATTCCTGATCGGGCTTAACCGGTTCCAGTTTGTCGATAACGGTCAATCCGTCGGTCCCCTGTGCAAATGTGTTGATTTGCAGCACTGCAAACAGCATGACCAGCAGAAACGCCACCGCTAACAAACGATTTTTGGTTTTCTTGGCTTTTCCCTTCTTTTCAATAAAAGTCAGCAAAGTGGGAACGCACATGGCGCTGCTGAAAAACTTTTCCTCAACTGGAAAAATATTCCACCCCTTTGCCAACATTTTACCATGTTTTCCCGACACTATGCAATACCGCTTCCTGTCATTTGGTGGTATGATGATGTCAATTCATCACAGGTTACGTGAAGACCTGACAAAAGCAGTATTGAATTTTGGAGGAATTACCATGAACAAAATTACTTTCATGGGTGCCGGAAGCACCGTCTTTGTTCGAAACGTACTGGGCGACTGCATGTGCAGCGACGCACTGAAGGACTGGGAGTTTTCTCTGTATGACATTGACCCTGTCCGTTTGCAGGAAAGCTATGAAATCATTTCCGCTATGAACGAAACCAAAGGCGGACATGGAAAAGTAACCGCCCATCTGGGTGTGGAGAATCGGAAAGAAGCACTGCGCGGCGCACGGTTTGTGGTAAACGCCATTCAGGTCGGCCTGTATGATCCCTGCACCATCATCGACTTTGAAGTTCCCAAGAAATACGGCCTGCGCCAGACCATTGGCGACACTCTGGGAATCGGCGGCATCATGCGGGCTCTGCGTACCATTCCGGTAATGGATGATTTCGCCCGGGATATGCAGGAAGTCTGCCCCGACGCTCTTTTCCTGAACTACACCAATCCCATGGCCATGCTGTCCGGATATATGCAGCGGTACACCGGCATCGAAACCGTCGGTCTGTGCCACAGTGTTCAGGTCTGTTCCGAAACGCTGCTGAAAGAGCTGGGTATGGAAGACCGTCTGGAAGGCCGTCGGGAATTGATTGCCGGTATCAACCATATGGGCTGGCTGCTGGAGCTCTACGATAAAAACGGTGTGGACCTGTATCCGGAAATCCGCCGCCGGGCAATGGAGAAAAACATGGCTGCCATGGCGGAAGGCGGAGAAAAGCACGGCGACATGGTCCGTCTGGACTATATCCGCCGGTTCGGCTATTACTGCACGGAATCCAGTGAGCACAATGCCGAATACAATATGTTCTACATCAAGTCCAAATATCCGGAGCTGATTGACCGGTACAACATCCCTCTGGATGAATATCCCCGCCGCTGTGTCAGCCAGATTGAAGGCTGGGCTAAAGAGCGGGACGAACTCCGCACCGTCAAAAAGCTGGACCACGAGCGTTCCCGGGAATATGCTTCCTACATCATGGAATCCATTGTCACCAACACCCCGTATAAAATTGGCGGCAACGTGCTGAACACTGGTCATCTCATTGAAAATCTGCCTACAGATGCCTGCGTGGAAGTTCCCTGCCTCATTGACGGTATGGGCGTACATCCCTGCCGTGTAGGTCGTCTGCCGGTACAGTGCGCAGCTATGAATATGACGAATATCAATGTTCAGCTGCTAACCATTGAAGCCGCTGTAACCCGGAAAAAGGAGCACATTTATCAGGCTGCTATGCTGGACCCCCATACTGGAAGCGAACTGGACCCGGATACCATTGTGAAAATGGTGGACGATCTGATTGAAACCCACGGCAACTGGCTGCCCTCTTATCGCTGAAAACTTTATTAGGAATGCAAAAACTCCCGGAGCAAAACATTCCGGGAGTTTTTGTATGTTATATCGATTTCAAATCACCAACAGCCGGGAACATGGGGACAAAAAGCATTTTTCCCCGCTGCCCGCGCTTCCACAAAACAACCGCATAAACGGCAAAGACCCTGTGAAAGCTGTTCACACCGGCGGCAGCAGTCCAGACGGCGGCGGTATTCTTCTTCCGACGCTTTCTCTTCCGGAAGAAGGCTGTTGACATATTCCGTTACCGTAGCCGCCATAGCCTGATCGTTCAGATCTGACAACAAACACCGGCGGCAGAGAATCCGCTCCACGGTTTAACGAATGGTCAGCCGGGCCACGCTGCAAGCGGGCATCCGAGCCAATACACGGCCATTTTCGACTCGAACATCCGTCAGCGGTTCCAGATGGACTGCATCAGGAGCGGTGAAATCATTGTGATCGGCCGGTTTTCCACAGAGCACTTCCCCTTCCACAGAGGTGGGGACAAAATTCACAAATACCAGCTCGGCCAGATCGGCTTCTTCATCGGAAAGGTTGGCCAGAGTGGCGTGGAGAACGCCCTGTTCGTCCATAGAAACAGAAACACTGATCTGGGGAACCTGTTCGGTTTCGGTTCCGGTGGAAGCTGTCTCAATCTGGCTGTAGACCAAAGTGGCATCCTGATGCTCTTTATACAGATCAAAGACATGGTAAGTGGGAGTCTTGACCATCTTATCCCCTTCGGTGAGGATGACAGACTGAAGCACATTGACCAGCTGCGCAATGTTAGCCATAACCACCCGATCGCTGTGCTGGTTAAAGATGTTCAAGGTAGCTGCAGCCACCAGCGCATCCCGCATGGTGTTTTGCTGATACAGGAAACCGGGATTGGTGCCGGGTTCCACATCATACCATGCGCCCCATTCATCCACAATCAGGCCGACCCGCTTTTCCGGGTCCCGGCGGTCCATGATCTGAATGTGTTTTTGCAGCAGTTCTTCCATCCGCAGTGCTTTCCGCAGAGTGCGGTAGTATTCTTCCCGATTAAAAGCCAGCGCGCTGCCCTTGTGGTCCCAGTCGTCGTTAGGCAGGGTGTAATAGTGCAGGGTAATGGCATCCATATACCGTCCGGCAATCTCCATCACCGTGTCCGTCCAGGTATAGTCATCCACATTGGGGCCGCAGGCAATTTTATACAGCTTGTTCTCTCCGTAATTCCGAAGGAATGTCTGATAACGGCGGAATTCATCGGCATAGTAGGAAGGACGCATATTGCCGCCGCAGCCCCAGCTCTCGTTGCCCACGCCGAAATAGCGGATTTTCCAGGGCTCTTCCCGGCCGTTCTGCCGTCTCAGCTCTGCCATGGGGGAAATTGCGTCGGAAGTCATGTATTCCACCCATTCGCTCATTTCCTGTACCGTGCCGGAACCCATGTTGCCGTTGATATACGGCTCACAACCCACTTGACGGCAGAATTCCAAAAACTCATGAGTACCGAAGGAATTATCCTCGGTTACGCCGCCCCAGTTGGTGTTGACCATACACTTACGGCTCTCCTTGGGGCCGATTCCGTCTTTCCAGTGGTATTCGTCGGCAAAACAGCCGCCGGGCCAGCGGAGTACCGGCACCCGGATATGACGAAGGGCTTCTACCACATCTGTGCGCATTCCCTTTTCATTGGGAATCGGAGAATCCTCCCCGACAAATACGCCGTTGTAAATGCACCGGCCCAGATGCTCGGAAAAATGACCGTAAAGATTCCGGTTTATGATGGATTTTTTATGGGCGGGATTGACAGTAATTCTGCTCATTTGCAGCTCCTCCTTGTCCGTGCCGTCAAACGGCTTGGATCGATTTCATTACTGTCATCTTATCACCGGAAAAAGTCCCTGTAAATATGCGCCGGACGGCATCGGAGAAAGGGGACAGATTTCCGGAGAAAACATCAATCTTTCACACGATTCATCCGGGTCAGAATTTCTGTCAGCAGCGCGTCGGCAGCATCGTCTTTGCTCATCAGGGGAAGGGCCTTTTCTCCATCCCGGGTAATCAGCGTCAGCAGGTTGGTGTCCACGGCAAAACCTGCACCGGCTTCCTTGACATTATTGGCGGCAATCATATCCACATGCTTTTTCTCCAGCTTTTTCCGGGAGTTTTCCAGCATGTCCCGAGTCTCCATGGAAAAGCCGCACAAAAACTGATTTTCCCGCCGGTGATCTCCCAGATATTGCAGAATATC
>CAJMOI010000066.1 GCA_905215105.1 uncultured bacterium | reverse complement strand
GTGTTGTCTCCCCCGGACCAGTAAATAAAATTGGGCGCCCGCTCCATCATGGCAGCCACACTCTCCCCCCGGCTTTCGTCAAAAATGCTGGGGTCTGCAATCCCGATGATCTTTCGTCCCCGGAGCTGTTCATCCTCCTGCTCAATCCGGTGAATCTCGGCGGCAATCTGGGCCGGATGCATTCGCAAACCCATGTTGGGCGTACCGGTGCAGCCGTAATATTCCCGGATGTGGTACAATCGCCCGTCCGGGTCAGCGGCAAACCAGCCCACGGCAAAGGGCCGGGCATAACCGAAGTCAAAGCCTCGATAAATGCGCCAGTGGGCGGGAATGGGAAACGGGTCAATGACATGGGTCCAGCGGTGATCCTGATAGTGGGCGGGATCGTTGCGCCATTCGGAAAACACCTGCCCGTCAAAGGAATCCCAGCTGCCATACAACAGTGCACTTCGTTCCGCCGGGGGCAAAAGGGAAAGGCTGGCCAGGTATCCGGGGTCATTTTCTAGCAGTTTCCGGTTGTCAAATACGGTAGAGGGAATAAAAATCCGGGAACGGCTCATGGTTTTCCGTCCCTCCGGCGTGTCCACCTGTACCTCCTCCACAATAGGCGTCATGGGCGGCGCGGGGGTAATAAACCGCTCTTTCACCCAGCTGTGTCCAATTCCTCCCGGATTGGTAGCCGCCCGGATATAAACCCGGGTACCGGGGCCGCTGGGACGGTTGCGGCTGAACAGATAGCTGTATTCCTCCCAGGTAAAGTGGGTCAGCTCGTCAAAAGCGATAAAGTCATACCGTTTGCCCTGATAATTGATTTTGTCCGAGGGATGCTGCATGGAACCAAAGTAAATTTTTGCCCCGCTGGGAAATTCCCAATAGTGGCCGGTCGTGTTGTAGCGGGCGGCGGGAAACGCACTGTGATACAGAGTGCGGCTCCGGTCGATGAGTTCCGACAGCTGGGGATAGGTTTTCCGCAAAATCAACCCCCGATAATGGGAAATGTGCACCTGCCGCAGGGCTTCCGCCAACAGGGCATCACTTTTGCCGCCGCCTGCCGCGCCGCCATACAGGGCTTCATATTCCGGCCTGGACTGGAACAGCTTTTGCCGGGGCTGAGGGGACCAGATGGCGTTACGCATCCGGCGCACCTCCTTCCAGCTCTTCCAGAATGGCCGCAATCTCCACCACACCGCCGGACTCTTCTGCGGTTTCTCCAAGGGAAAGCTGTACATCCTTTAAATCCTTCAGTGCAGCGGTCAGCTGTTTCAGCGCGCCCCGGTCGATAATTCCCCGATACCGGCGGCGGTGTTCCCGTTCCGTGACAACTTCCCCGGCGGATTTCCCGTTTTCCTGAAACAGCGTTTCTTTTTTTCGGGTTTTGGAAACAGCAATATAGACATCCAGTTCCCCCACGGCCTGATACAGCTTGTCCATCAGTAATTCCGCCAGCTGCTGAATCTGCTTTTCGGCAGTTGGTATCTGGCTCTGTGTCTCTTTTTCCATGAAAAAACTCCTTTCGTATGATGTTTCCCTCATCATACCGAAAGAAGTTTCAAAATGCTCCCGCCGTTTTGTCTGAGGCTACTCGCTATCCTTCTTTTCTTCTTCCACTGTATAGGGAAAACTGCTCCAGTCAAATTCCGGATTAAACTCCGCCATATACTGGGTTTCAAATGACTCCTGTGCTTCCCGCAGAAGGGCAATCGCCTTTTCCGTGGCCCGATACAATTCAATATACAGTTCTCTGTAATTGGGCATATTTATCACCTCTAAATTGATTTTAGAACAATTTGTTCATAAAATCAATAGGAATTCAGGTGTTTTTTATACTGAGTTTGGTGATGAGCTTGAAACAGTACAAAAGAATTCGGGAACTTCGTGAAGACAATGATTTAACACAGAAAAAGGTCGGGGAAGCAATTAATCTCCCCCAGCGAACTTACGCTTATTACGAAAGTGGTCAAAGAATGATTCCTCCGGAAGTTTTATGTGCATTGGCCGATTTTTATCATGTCAGTGTAGACTATCTTCTGGAAAGAACGGATCATCCCATGCCATACAAGCGTTAAATTCCGGCATGGAAAAAATTCTTCTGAATATCAAAGAAGCGGTGCAGCTCAAATGAACTGCACCGCTATTTTATGCCCGTTTATCCTCTTCTCAGCCGGGAAAACAGGAAGGTAGCAAAGAAAATCACCGCTGCCATCAGCACAATGGTTCCGCCGGTGGCAATGCCCCAATAATAAGAGAGAATCAGGCCCGACACGCCGGACACCAGAGAAATGCCCACCGACAGTCCGTGATAGGCCGCGCTGTTTTTCGCCAGATTCCGAGCCGCTGCTGCGGGCAGCACCAATAGGGAATTGATAATCAGCATTCCCACCCATTTGATGGAAATGGTGACGATCACAGCCAGCACAATGGCGAACAGCCGGTTGATTCGCTGTACCCGGATATTTTTTCCGGCGGCAAGGTCTTCGTTCAGGCTGGTCAGCAGCAGTCGGTTGTAACCAAAAATCCACACCAGCACAACGGCAATCAGAATCAGCAGCAACAACAGCAGCTCCTGGGGCTGTACCGTCAGGATATCGCCGATCAGGTAGGAGGAATATTTGGCAAAGCCGCCGCTGGCGGAAAGCAGCACCACACCCAGCGCCAGACCGGTTGCGGAAAACACACCGATAATGGTGTCCGCGGAGGAATTGCCCGATTCCAGAACAGCAGAAATTCCCAGCGCAAACAACAGGGCAAACCCCAACATGGAAATCAGGTAGTTATCCACGCCCATGAGCACACCGATGGCGATACCCGTCAGCGCCGAATGGCCCAGCGCATCAGAGAAAAAGGACATCCGGTTGCTCACCACTGCGGTTCCCACCAGACCAAACAGGGGGGAAATCAGCAGGACTGCCAACAGGGCGTTTTTCATAAAGTCAAACTCCGTCCATTCAAAGGGAAGGAGTGTATCAATGATTCCGTACAGTATGTCCATCATACACCTCCAAGGCCGAAAATTTCCTGTACATCGGGAGAGGCCAGCACTTCTTCCGGAGTACCCCGGGAAACAATGCTTCTGTCCAGCACAGCGGCACTGGTGGCATACCGGCGCACATGGGAAAGGTCGTGGGAAACGAGAATGATGGGCATATGGTACTCACTGCGCAGAGAGGTTACCAGATCGTAGAACAGGCCGATGCCCTTCCGGTCCACTGCGGAAACCGGTTCATCCAGCAGCAGCAGATCCGGCATGGGGTCCAGCGCAAAGGCCAGCAGCACCCGCTGCAATTCACCGCCGGAAAGGCTGCCCAGCCGTTTCGAGAGGATTGCCGGGTCGCCGCCCACTTTTTTCAGCATGGCAGCGGCTTTTTTCCGGGCGGCAGGAGAGGTTCCCAGCCATACCGGACGGCGGGAATGATTGGCACACAGCAAATCTGCTGCGGTAATGGGCGCGGAGCGGTCAAAGTCCAGCCGCTGGGGCACATACCCGATTCGGGGCTTTTGTACCGCTTCCCCCTGACCGTTGTGATACACAATCTCGCCGGTATAGGCGCACCGTCCCAGCAGCGCCTTGAGCAAAGTGGTTTTTCCGGCGCCGTTGCGGCCAATCAGCGCCAGAATTTCCCCGTGGTGAACTTCCAAATCAATGTGGTCCAGAATCAAGCCGTCATGCTTCCGAACCGTCAGTCCCCGTATGGACACACTGCACTGACAGGTGTGGGGGGATTGGGAAATGGTTTCCATAGCACAAATCCTTTCCAAAACAGGTTTCTCTTTATTCTTCATTTTTGCGCTCACGCCAGCGCTTCTTTCAGAATCTCCAGATTCTTCTCCATGGCGTGGAGATAGGCGTCCGGGTCTTCTTCCCCGGTCACCCCCGGGTCCAGTAGATACAGCGTAGCGCCGCTCTCTCCGGAAATCACCTGTGCGGCGGATTCCGAATACTGAGGCTCCGCAAATACCGCCGTGACGCCCGTATCCCGGATCAGTCGAATGGTATCGGCCAGTTCCCGGGCACTGGGCTGGCTATCCGGCTCCCGATTAACTACTGCCGCGATGTGCAGATTGAATTCCTCCGCAAAATAAGGGAACGCTTCGTGAAAGGTCACAATTTCCCGATTAGGAAGGCCGTCCAGCTCCTGATGCATCTGATCCCGCAGCGCGGACAGCTTTTGGAGATAAGTATCGCCGTTATCCCGGTACTGGCCGGCCCGTTCCGGGTCCAGCTTCATCAGGGAGGATGTCACCGTTTCCACCTGCTGCATATAATTGGAAATACTGACCCAAACATGGGCGTTGTATTCCTCTTCTTCATGCTCGTGGCCTTCGTGGTCATGGTCTTCCCCTGTACACAAAAGTTCAATGCCTTCGCTGGCATTGATGACCGGCAATTCCGGCATTTGTTCCAGCACCTTGTCCAGAAAGCTCTCCATGCCCGCGCCATTGATGAGAAACGCATCGGCAGTTTCCAGATTCTTCATGTCTTTATTTTGCAGCTGATAATCGTGGAGACAACCGGTCTGCTGTCCTGCCATGTTGGACACTTCTACCCCTTCCACTCCCTCTGTCACATTGAGGGCAATGATATACATGGGGTAAAAGGAAGTTACCAGACGGAAATCCACCTGTTTTTCCTGTCTGGGGGCACAGCCGGTAAACAGTCCCGTCAGAAACGCCAGCAGCAGTCCCAGCGCGGCCAGCGAATACGACCGGGGTCTTTGATTAAGTTTTTGTTTCATAGGGCCTCCTAAATGCAAATGATTTGCATTTGTAATGATACCGCGAAGGGAAATTTCTGTCAAGCCCCGAAACCAAAAGAAAATTCTGAGAAAAAACGGCTGCACTGCCGCAATTGACAGCGCGGAACCCGCCATGGAGATTCCTTGACGAAAACAGCGCTTTTTCAGCCCATACCGCCCGGTAAAGTCTGTGTTTTTCCTTGACACCCGTGGGGAAAAAACGTACAATGATACTGAATCCTGTGAAGATGTTATTTGAAAAAGCAGCAGAATTTTTGTCTGTTTTTGACAAATTTCAGCACTGCTTTTTGCCAATACGGGAATACAGAAAAAATCATGACCAAGACACGCGCCGATTTCAGCGCAGAAAGGCAGGAAAATCATGTCCAAACGTTCTCCCGGCGGGAAATGGGAAGACGAGTTTTATTCCTCGCAGCTGTACCAGATGCTGCACAAGGTAAAAATAGATGACGTGGAAAAGTCCGTGAGCAAGGCCATCAACGCGGTAGAAACCACTGTGAAAAAAGCGGAAAACGCCGTGAACTCCATGAAAGGAACCGGAACTCCCAATCCCAATAACGGCCCCTTCCACGCCAGCCAAACGCCTCCCCCTGCACCGGGTCCCCAGCCCGGTCCCAGACCCGGCGCTTATCCCGGCCCTCAGCCTGGACCTCAGTCCGGTCCCCGGCCAAACGGGTATCCCGGTCCTCAAAACGGACCCTATCCCGGCCCCCGACCCGCTCCCCAGCCCGGTCCTTATGACACTCGAGGAAGAAATCCCTATGAAGTCAAGGGTGGCGGCGGATATCCCGGCAAACAAAAAGAAAAACGGAAGAAAAAGAACGAAGTCCCGGAGGGAATGCGCCGTGTCCGTGCTCCAACCGTGGCAAAATACTACATTCCCGGCATTGTTGCCCTGATTATCGGCTGTTCGGCAAAGAGCTTTTATGACATCCCCTCTTTTCTGGCCATGGCCGTGATCCTGCTGGCGGTATACTTCCTGTCCTCGAAAATTTTCCGGGGCAAGTGGATTCTGGAACCCATTCCGGAAGAGCCCAAGCCGGAACCGGAACCGCCCCGTGCCACCGGCAACGCGGAGGTGGACAAGGTGGTGGAAGAAGGCACCGCCTATCTGCGCCGGCTGCGCAAAGCCGACGAAGCCATCGAAAACGAAGAAATTTCCGCCGCCATTGTCCGGATGCAGGAGGTTTCCTTCCGGATTTTCGCCTATATCTGCGACCATCCGCAAAAGGTGGGCCAGATTCGGAAATTTATGAACTATTACCTGCCCACGACCCTCAAGCTGCTGGACTCCTATGACCGGATGAGCCGTCAGGATGTCAAGGGCGAAAACATCACCCAGTCCATGACGGAAATCGAACGGATCATGCAGACCATCGTGCTGGCTTTTGAAAAACAGCTGGACGCCCTGTTCCAGGATGAAGCCATGGACATTTCCACCGATATCACCGTCCTGGAAAGTATGCTGACACAGGAGGGCATTTCCTCCCAGCCGTCGGAGGACGGAGAAGAACCTGTATTGAAACTGTAAAAAAATAGAAATTGTGAGGAGGCATTCCCCATGGATGAAATCAAGTTGACAATGGAGCCCGTCGAGACCGTTCCCGCTGCACCGACGCTGACGCTGGGCACGGAAGAAGTGAAAAAGCCGGAAGTGGTGATGCAGGAGGAAGCCGCCCTGACACCCGCCGAGCAGAAAGTTGTGGCGGATTTTGCCCAGAAAATTGACATTACCAACACCACTCAGATCATGCAGTATGGCTCCGTGGCCCAGAAGAAGATCGCCGGATTTTCCGAGTCTGCACTGGCCAATGTCCGCACCAAGGATCTGGGCGAAATCGGTGAAGCCATCACCGGTCTGGTGACCGAGCTCAAGGGCTTTGACGTGGAAGAAGAGGAAAAGGGATTCCTGGGCTTCTTCAAAAAGACTGGCAACAAGATTGCAGGCCTGAAAGTCAAGTATGACAAGGCGGAAGTCAATGTCAACCGCATCTGCACCGTGCTGGAAAACCATCAGGTACAGCTGCTCAAGGACATTGCCATGCTGGATAAGATGTACGAGATGAACCTGGCCTATTTCAAAGAGCTGTCCATGTACATTCTGGCCGGTAAAAAGAAACTCCAGGAAGTGGAAGCCACTGTGCTGCCTGAGCTGGTGGAAAAAGCCAAGCGCACCGGCCTGCCGGAGGACGCACAGGCTGCCAATGACATGAACGCCATGTGCCAGAGCTTTGAAAAGAAGCTTCACGATCTGGAACTGACCCGCATGGTCTCCATTCAGATGGGTCCCCAGATTCGTCTGGTACAGAACAACGACAAGATGATGGCGGAAAAGATTCAGTCCACGCTGGTCAATACCATTCCCCTGTGGAAGAGCCAGATGGTGCTGGCACTGGGCATTGCCCACTCCACTCAGGCCATGGAAGCACAGCGCGCCGTCACCGACATGACCAACGATCTGCTGCGCAAAAATGCAGACGCCCTCAAGATGGGTTCTGTACAGGCCGCCAAGGAAGCCGAGCGCGGCATTGTGGATATCGAGACTTTGAAGCACACCAACGAACAGCTGATCTCCACGCTGGATGAAGTGGCCCATATTCAGGAAGAGGGCCGTCAGAAGCGCCGGGAAGCTGAGGTGGAACTGGGCCGCATTGAAGGCGAGCTGAAACAGAAGCTGCTGGAAATCCGCAACAACTCCACCACTGTGCAGTCCTGAGTTTGTAAGGAGGCATCCTTTTGAAAAAATTCCTGAAAAAGCGCGGTGTTGCCATCACGCTGATGGTGGTGATGATTGTGCTTTCCGTGCTGATCGGCCTGAATACTTCCTTTTATTCCGACCGAAAGGCCATCACCGATGAATACTACCAATCCAGCACAGGAATCCAGATGCAGCTGGACCGCCGCATTGAAGCGGCTAACGGGCTTGTGAGTCTGGCCCGCAGCCAGCAGGTGGAGAAATCGCTGATTGAACAGGTGGAAAAAGACGCGGAAACACTGCGCAGCGCCAATACACCTTCCGAACAGTTTGACGCCAACAGCGCACTGAGCGGATCTTTCAGCGGTCTTGCCGATAAATTATACAGTGCTTCTGAATTTACATCTGCTTTTGAAGAAGCTCAGCAGCTGATTCAGGAAAGCAGTTATAACCAGCAGGCAGGCCAGTACAATGAAACCCTGAATTCCTTCCCCTCCATCCTGTTCCGCTGGGCCATTTTCTCCCAGCCTCTGGATGAATTCCGTTAATACACAAAACATTCCTTCGAAACATGAAAGGGAAACCCCACCGGGTTTCCCTTTTTGTTTTGCCTGTTTCTCTGGAATGCCTCTGCTCCCTATTCCATATAAATAACACAGATTTCCCCAAAACCGGGGGAGCGCGGAAAGGAGAAACAGGATACGATGAAATTGTGGTTGAAGAGGTGGCAGGCTGTCCTGCTGTCCTGTATCCTCGCGGCGATAGGTTCCGGATGCGGGCGGGAGCCGTCTGCACCGGTTCCTCCCGAGACAGTGCTGGAACAGCAATTCTGTCAGGTAAGCATGGCGGGAACGGAAATTTCCGGGCAGTACAGCCGCTCATTGGAGGGGCAATCGGTATTCGTAGTGGAAACGCCGGGAGAAATCGCAGGGATGCAGGTACATCGCAGTGAGACGGAATATACCGTTTCGGTCACAGGGCTTTCCGTCAAGTGTTCCGGTGAAGCTATGGAGCAAAGCCTGTTCGGCCGGGTTTTCACGGCACTGGATGCGCTGGAGGATTCGGTGTGGAACAACGGAAGCTGGACAGCTTCCCTTTCGGACGGAACCGGCCTAACAGCCCGAACCCAAGAAACCGGACGGATCACAGTTATCACCGTTCCCCTGTGGCAGCTGACTATTCGGTTTCCGGAAAAAAGATAGACGGGCCTGTCACCCCTTTGACCGCTCCAAAATAGTATGGTGTGGAACCACGATGAATTTTCAGCCGCAGAGTTTTAAACATTTTTGCAAAATGTGTTTAAAACTTCCTCTGCCCGGCAACAATACCCATGGGTTCCCACTATCAAAGGATTCGGAGTGTGAAAACGGATGATTCATCGGGGCGATATTTATTACGCTGATTTGAGCCCGGTTGTGGGCTCGGAACAGGGCGGCATTCGGCCGGTCCTGATTGTACAGAACGACGTGGGCAACCGGTTCAGCCCGACCGTCATTGCGGCGGCCATTACCAGCCAGCGTTCCAAGGCAAATTTGCCCACTCATATTCTTCTTTCCGCAGCAGACACCGGTTTGACCCGGGATTCCATCGTGCTGCTGGAACAGGTCCGTACACTGGATAAACACCGACTGAAGGAAAAAATGGGACGATTGGACGCCAAGTCCATGTCAATGGTCGATCAGGCCCTTTCCGTCAGTTTTGGATTGGGTGAACGTCCCCGGACTACATAAATACGGTAGTCCGGTATCAGAGAGGAGAGAAAACAGTGGATTGGACCGAAAAAGAGCTGGTTCTGCTGGAAGAACAGCTTCACATGGAAAAACAGATGGAAAACCTGTGCCTGACAGCTGCACCCAACTGCGACGACCCACAGCTGCGTATGAAGCTGGAAAGTTTGGCGGGACGTCATCGAATGCTTTGGGAACAGCTGGCCCAGCCCTTAACAGAGGGAAAGGAGGGCGGAAACTGACATGAAAGAACGGGAAATTTTCCTCGCGGTTTTGTCATCACAGGAACAACTGGCAGCAAAATGTGGAAATCTGGCCACGGCCTGCACGACGCCCCAGCTTCGGGACACTGTATGGCGTGTTTTACAGGAAGAATACCAGATTCAGGGAGAGCTTGCGGACGAATGCAAAAAAAGAGGCTGGATGGTTCCCCAACCGGCCTCCGGAGAACTGGTCAGCCGCCTGATTCGCATGGCATTGGAAGAATAGCCCTTTCCCCTTCCCCCTTGGTCACATCAAAAAAGGAGTCGGTTTCCCACCGGCTCCTCTTTTTTATGAGACTGATTCGATTTTAACCGCCAATCCGACGAAAACGGGCATAACGGTTTTCCAGCATTTCCTCTACCGGCAGCTGGAGGTTTGCATGGATGGTTTGATCCAGCATCTCCCGCAGCTCTGCATAGACCTGCTCAAAATCACCGTCGTACTCGGAAACGACCTTCTCAATGACCCCCAGAGAGAACAGATCCTCTGCGGTGAGCTTGAGGCAGGCAGCGGCTTCCTTCATTTTGCCGCTGTCTTTCCAGAGGATACTG
>CAJMOI010000065.1 GCA_905215105.1 uncultured bacterium | reverse complement strand
CTTTGTGGATTCCGAGTATTTTTAACGCAGTAGCTGGCGTTGATTGTCGAAAAAGTCTATGATTTCGACTTTTCAGATAGCCCTTAATAAGTTCCCAGCTCCAGGCCCATTTTCAGGAAATAGCGATAGGTGTCATAGTGAACGGTGTTGGGGATGGAGTGGTCACTGTGAAGGATGTAATTGAATCCCTGCTTCACCAGCGGGATTTTCGATTCCAACTCCCGGTCGATGATTTCCCGGTCATTGCTGTACAGGGCGCGGACGTCAATACCGCCCATAAAGCTGATTTTGTCGCCGTACAGCTGGTGGAGCTTTACCAAATCCATACCGGCCTTCACTTCCAGTGCCTGTAAACAGTCGATTCCCGCGTCAATCATATGGGGCAGCAGCGGCTCCACAAAACCGCAGGAATGCATGATGACCGGAAGGCCGCAGCTTTTGGCATAGTCTATGGTATACCGATGCGCGGGCTGAATCAGTTCGCAGTACATGTCGGGGGACATAAAAGGACGGCCTTTAAAGCCCATATCCTCGTAATACCAGATTCCGTCCGGATACCCTTCCGCTTCAAACAGGATTTTCTGTAATTCCACCGTCAGCTTTGCATAGGTGTCCGCCATGTCCAGAATCCAGTCCGGGTCCAGCGCCATGCCTGCCAGCATGTTTTCATGGCCGCACACCGGGTGCATACATTCAAATACATTGATGCCGGACCAGACGAAAAACCTTCCCGTTTCAGCGGCTTTTTTCCGGGCGTTTCGATAGGCCTCAAAATTGATGCGCCGGGGGTCGGGAGTGAGCAGCGGTTTCAGTGCTTCCCAGCCTTCCCGGTCCTTTACCCGAAAATCCACATGTTCCGGAGTGGAATCGTGGAATTTATGTCTGCGGAGCACAGCCCCGTTTCCGTCCAAAAAAGTGAGGGTGTCTTCCGTCTCCGCTACCACCTGAGGCTCAAAATCCAGGTCTGCCATCAGGTTAAAGGCCCAGCATTCCTCAAAATCCAGTCCGAAATGGTCCTCGTAGGATTCGCCCTCTTTCAGAAAACCTGCATCCTCCCAGGATTTGTGGGTGTCGTTCCAAAAATGTTCAAATACGGCGATACGGTCCACCGGTTCATGGCGGAGAATCCGCTGCACCCGTTCTTTGCCAGTCATATGCTTCGCTCCTTTTTATGAAGTGGGTAGTTTCAGTATAGCCCCCAAAGAGAAAAAAGCGATAGGATAGAACTGCTGCGACTGGCACAAAACTCCCACTACTTTTCTGTCAGGTGCCGGAAAGCGGTGGGGGACATCCCGGTTTGGCGATGAAAAATCCGGGAGAAGTAGACATGGTCCGGATATCCGCACAACGCCCCGATTTCTCCCACAGGGGTACAGGTGAAACTCAGAAGGTTTTTTGCCTGTTCAATCCGCAGGGAAATCACCAGCTGTCCCGGAGACATGCCGGTTTCTTCTGCAAACCGTCTGTGAAAACAGGTGCGGCTCAGCCCGGATTCGGCAATCAGCCGGTCAATGGAAATGGGCTCGGTGAAGTGTTCCCGGATATAGCGGATAGCCTGACGGATAACCCGGGTGTTTCCCGTTAAGTTGTGACCGCCGCACTGGCGGAATAATTCGGAAAAAAGCAGATACAGGTTGGAGCGAATCTGAAATTCGGCCAGATCCCCGGTGGAATTCTGAATGTGGAAAATGCTTTCCATCAGACCGGCAATCAGATCTTTTTTCTCCGGAACCAGCCGGTCCGGCAGATTGTCCAGCAGGGGGTTCCGATACCGGGGCTGGGCTTCCTCCGCTGTGCCGAAAGGGAGCTCTTCAGCCCGGTTGGTGTTGCCCACCAGGTCGACTACCAGAATATAGCATTCATATGGCGGAAGTCCCTGCACCACTTGTCCCGGGTTACGGATATTGATGTCTCCGCCGTGAAAGGGAATCAGCGTTCCGTTGACCCGGATGCCGCCTTCGGAACGCAGATAATACTCCAGTTCGTATTCATAGACGGTCCGAACTGCGTATTCGGATGGCGGCGATACATAGCCGTTGTAATAGCTGCACCGGAGAAGGGCAGGGGTCAGGTAGGGCGTCGGAAGGAAAATATCCGGTTCCACGTCGGTCACCGCATATTCCGACGGAAGTTCTGCCGGGTCTTCCGGTATGCCAAATAATCCCGGATATGACGGAAAATATCAGGGCTGAAAAACAGCAGTACATTGGCAAGGGACAGCAGCAGCGCAACCCGTTCCGGCCAGCCAATCTGGAAAAACAGGTAGAGGTACAGCAAAACATCCAGCAATGCCAGATATTTGACTTTTACCGGAAGAATAAAGAATACCATCACCGTGTAGTTGGGATAAATGGCCGCAAAGGCCAGAAACAGCGAAAGGTTGAGATACTGGTTGGTGGCAAAGCCGGTGAACAGGGAGCCGATGATGGTTCCCAAAGCGCCCACGGTATAAAACAGCGTAAATTTACTGGTGCCCCATTGGGATTCCAGCCCGTTGCCCATAAGACAGAAGAAGTACAGACTGAATAGCAGGAAGAAAGGGGAGGCCGCAGGCGGGAGAATCAGAAAGGAGAGCACCCGCCAGATTTGCCCGGACCGTACAGCATTCCAGTCCAGCCAGAGATACTGGCTGACGGCCTCTTCAGGCAAAGCTATTTCCAGGAGAAAAACTGCCAGCATCAATCCGGAAAGCAGCATCATCAGATTGGGGACGGCAAACCATCTCATTTTTCGTTCCACTTTATCAAGCCAGTTCATGAAACACCCTCATTTCTGTTTGTTTATTTTGGCTCTTTTCTTTGTTTGATTCGGGATGCAGCCTGATTGACCCGGTCCTGTGCTTCATTCAAAAGCTGGCGGAAGGTTTCCGGATTTCGCAGGGAGCGCATCCGGGGGAATGCCTGCATCAAACGGCGATAGAGCTTTTTCCGGCGCTGTATGTGTGCCTGACGGCGCTGCTTTTTGGCAGAGGTCAGGTATTGATCACGCAGGGCAGCCAGCCCTTCCAGTTCCATCTGGCGTTCTCCGGCTTCCCGGTTGATTTCTGCCAGTGCGTGAATGGTAATGCCGGTATCCAGCAGGAAATACACAGCCAGCACAAGAAAGGCGACCAGCAGCGCGGTTTCCGGTACCAACGACAGTATATGGATCACATAGGGATGAATGACCCGGATCATCAACACGGACATGATGCCAAAGAGAAGGGAATTCCGCAGACAGACCCGGCCGTTCAGGTTCCACTTGCGTCCGGAATAATCCCACAGGCTCAGATGGAACAATTTCTCCAGCAGAAAGCTGGTGATATATTCCAAAACACTGGTGCCCACCATACTGAACAGGAACAGAGCGGCCAAATCGTTTTGATAGTGGGAAAAGCACAGCAGAATCAGCATGGCCCCAAATCCGTAAATGGGGCAGAAGGGTCCGGAGAGAAATCCCCGGTTGATAAATTTCCGTGCAGCAATGGAGCAGAAAGCAGTTTCACAAATCCAGCCCAGAAAGCTGTAAAAGAGAAAAATGGCAAAGTTGGTAATCAAAAATCTCATGAAAGAACCTCATGTAAAAGAGATTAGAATTCAAATATTTTTACATCCCAGGGCGCCAGATGTAAGATTTCTCCCTGTTTTACCGGTTGGCCGGAAAGCAGCTCCACACCGTCCGGGTGCAGATAAGGCTGTTCCCGCTCTTCGCCGGAATAGTGGAGATAGTAACAGATCCGTTTGCCCTCCTGATTGACGCCCTGACGGAGAATCACCGGGAATTGTGCCTGCTGTTCTGTTTCCCACAGCTCGGCCTTTTCCAAAGCCCGGCGCAAAATCCGTTTCAAAGCGGTCTTTTCCATCATAGAAGCCAGATAGGTGGCGCGTCCCTTTCCGAAACAGTTTTCGGTTACGGCTGCATATTTTCCCCAGGCGGGGTGCTGGTACCAGGCCAGTACCCGGGCTTCCGTGGGAACCACCAGTTCCATCCAGCAGTGAAGCTTCCGGTCTTCTTCCGGCAGGTCGAAAACCTCCGGGGAGAAGGTGACGTTTTCCGGTACGGTGAACTGGTTATATGTAATGCCGCAGCACTCGGAGAGAAAATGAGGCTGGCGCTCGTGGCTGACCTTTACCATATCGTTGCAGAAGCCGCTCTTAAAGGTAACCACCAGATGGCCTCCTTCCTCCACATATCGATTGAGGCGCTGTAAAAGCTCATCGGGAGCGGCATAGAGAGCGGGCACCACAATCAGGTCATAATCCTCCAGATTTTCCGACTGGGGATAGAGAAAATCACATTCCACATTCATTTCGTACAGGCTGTCATAGAGCCAGCGCATGACGTCGTTGTAGGAAACGCCTTCCGGCAGGGGGAAATACTTCATGGCGGTCAGGGCTTCATTGCTCACCAGAATGGCAACCCGTGCCTGCTTTTTCAGGTGAACCAGCTGAGAACTCAGCCGCCGGAAATCAGCGCCGATGGTTTTGGCTTCCAGATAAGTTTCGTTGGGCTGGAAGTCGTGACTGAGCAGCCCTTTCCAGTAGGTTTCACAGGCATTGTGGATGGAATGCCAGTGCCAGTACATGACTGAGTCCGAACCGCTGGCCAGATGGCTGAACGCCTGAAGACGGAGCTGTCCCGGATAGGGAAGCCACTGGGGAAAGCCCTGAGCTTCCGTTTCCAGCAGCAGGTAATTTCCGTTCATCAGGGAGCGGATCATATCGCCGCCCATGGCAATTTCTGCACCGGTCAGGTGGCTTTGGGTGGGATGGTAAATGTCCACACCGGCCACAGTCAGACAGCGGCTGGCAGCAAAATGGTCAGTTCTGGGCTGTACGCCGTAGGAACCCTCTTTCCAGTCAAAATCAAAGTTCTGAGTGACAAACTGGTCTTCACGGCGGTATTCCTCCACAATGTCCGCCTGCCACTGTAAAAAATCCGTTACCAGCGTCCGCTGGAATTTTTCAAACTCCGCCGCCAGACTGCCGTTGATGGTACCCAGTACATCGGGGAAGTTCTCCCAGCTGTCCACCCGGTTGCTCCAATAATTCAGGCCAAAAGCCCGGTTCATGCTTTTGATGCTTCCGAACTTATCCCGGAGATACCGCACGAACTTCTGCTGCACATTCGGCCCGGCGGTATCATAGTGCTTGGTTTCGTTGTCCAGCTGAAAACCGATGACACAGGAATAGGACTGTACCGCTTCAATCAGTTTGCGGATCACCCGCTCAGCGTAATACAGATAGGCCGGGCTGGTAATATCCATGATCTGGCGAGCGCCGTACCGTCCGGCCCCTTTTTCCGTAATGGCCAGTACTTCCGGATGCAGTTTGGCGAGCCATGGGGGAATGGCATAAGTGGGAGTGCCCACAATCACATGAAGCCCTTCCTTTTCCGCAGCCCGCAACACCCGACGGACATGGGTGAAATCGAATATGCCTTCCTCCGGTTCTTCACTGCTCCAGGTGGATTCTGCAATTCGAATCGTATTGATTCCCGCTTCTTTCATCATCCGCATGTCTTCTTCCAGACGCTCATAAGGCATATACTCGTCGTAATACGCCACTCCGTACAGCAGGTGATCCATCAATCAATTCCTCCCAAATATGGAAATAGATATACAATTATATATGGATATCATACAAAATCGGGAAATAAAAATCAACCTTTAAGAGAAAATATCATAGAAGTTGTTTCGCTTGAAACGAGATTTCGGTGCATATGAAATTGTCAGGGGATATTTCGAATAAAGAAAAAAGGGCGTGCATTCAGCACGCCCGAAAAGAGTTTTTACAGGTTGGCCTTGAAGAATTCTTCCATGCCTGCTGCGGTGGCTTCTTCGTTTCCGCCTTCGATGGTGACGGTCACGGTTTCACCGCACTTGATGCCCAGACCCATCAGAGCCATCAGCTTGGTTGCGTTGACAGCCTTACCGGCCTTGTCGATGGTGATGGTGCTGTCATATTTCTTGGCCTCCTTGACCAGAAGACCGGCAGGGCGGGCATGAACGCCGACAGGATCGGTGATGGTGTAAGTGAACTGTTTCATGGTATACGCTCCTTTTCAGTAAAGTTGTGTGGGATGACAAAAGGGGTGCGGCGTCAAAGCGCTTCCGATGCCGCCTGAACGCCTCTTCCTCCATATTATACCTTATGTTGGACATCCTTCGCAACTAAAATATGAAATTTGTGTAACTTTTTCGGTGCTTTTTTATTCAATTCCGAAAAATCTTTGCAAATGATAACCAATTCCCGCCGAAATTTCTCTGATTTGCATGGGATACAGGAAAAAACGGCGTGACTGCTGCCACGCCGCCTTCCTGATAAGCGGGGAAGGATTACTTCATGCCTTCCTCGTACTTCTGAATCATTTTCTTGACCATCTGGCCCCCGACGGAACCGGCCTGACGGCTGGTCAGGTCACCGTTGTAGCCCTGCTTCAGGTTCACGCCAACCTCAGAGGCGGCTTCCATCTTGAAACGGTTCAGGGCTTCGCGTGCTTCGGGTACCACATTCTTGTTGGACATAACAGTTACACTCCTCAAATCCAAAAGTTTTTTCTTTCGCGTTTGCTTTCCTAGTTTGTGTCACCGAGAAGGATTCATACCTGACAATTTTTGTCTTTTTTTCAGCAGCTGTTACAATCGATATCCCTTTTCCCACGGAACTCCGCAAAGAGCCAGAATCCCGCAGAAAACAGCCGCTTCTTCCGGGTCCTTTACCTGACGCAATTCCATGGGAATTTCCGCAGGTTCCAGTGTTTCTCCGGAAAGAGCAGACAGCCGCCGCAAAATGCTGGCAGATCCTTTTGGGAAATCCCAGCTGGAAATACTGATGCTGTCTCTGGAAGAAGTGCCGCACAATACCGCGGGAATCCCGCTGCCCTGTAATGCAAGCAGCGCGTTTTTCCATCGGGATGAAGTGACGGCGATCCAGCCGTGGCAGAAATCCGCGGGCGGCATGGAATCAAACTCTTTGAAAAGCACCAGAATTCCGCCGCCTTTTGGCAGGCAGGCGCTTTTTCGCAATAACCGGAATCCTGTTCCGGCAGAGAGTGTGGATGACGAAACACTTCCATATTGGGAAAGAACTTTTGAAAGCCGCTCCATCATCCGGTTGTGATCCGGATTGCCCCAAAGCAGAATCTGATGCACAGGCATTGCCTCCTTCTCCCTATTCATCCTGCCCGGAGACGTCGCCTTTTATACCTGCGTTTTGATAAAATTGGTGACATTTCAGAGTGGCTTTGCATATGGTGGACAGAAAGCAATTTGCTTGATTTTTTGAAACGGGGGAGGAGTGGTCATGCCCTTTGACGACCGGGAACTGCTGGCCCGTCTTATCAAATGTGAAGCCGGCGGCGAAGGGGACGACGGGATGCGGGCGGTGGCTTCGGTGGTGATGAACCGGGCCCAGATCGGATATGGCGAATTTCAGCGGGTAAGCCAGGGCGGAAATGTGGGTAATATCATCCGCCAGCCGGGACAGTTTACCTGTATGAAAACCCAGGTGGGCGGCGGATATAATCCCCAGAACATTTACAATATGAACCCGGAGGAAATCCATTATGAGATTGCAGATTGGGCGCTTTCGGGCAATACCGATGCTTCCGTGGGCAATTCCCTGTTTTTCCTCAATCCCTATTCGCCGGAATGTCCCGCGTCCTTTCCGCCCGGGGGAATCGGAACCTTTTTTACACGGCTCAATAACCACTGTTTTTATGCACCAACGGAAAAATATCGCGATACCTGAAAGGAGCGCTTTATGATGGATACCCCTCAAAACGGCTACAGCGCTGTCTATTCCCAGATGAACGAAACCGGAACCTGTCCGGGCGGTACCGGATGCGCTGGCGGCACCAATCCCGGTTTTCTGGGCTTGCCCCAGCTGTATTCCGGTCTTACCCAACAGCAACAGCAGCAAATGACATCCTCCGGTCAGCCTGCGGTGATACAGCAGCAGGAACTGCAATATCTCAACGGGTTTCTTCGTTCCCAGATTGGACGGAAAGTGAAGGTGGAGTTTCTCATCGGCGCCAGTACCCTGACCGACCGGATCGGCGTGCTGGTGGGGGTCGGCGCCAACTACATTTTACTCAATGAAATTGAAACCGATGATCTGTTGGCCTGTGATTTTTACAATATCAAGTTTATCCGGTTTTATTACTGAAAAACACAAAAGCAAAGCTGGCAAGAGAAAGACTCTTTGTCAGCTTTGCTTTTTCTGTTTTTTCTCTTGTACTTTACATAAATTTGATTTACAATTTACAGGAAACGACAAATTTTGGATTTGTCTGACCAAAAGATCATTTTTAATTTTGAAAAGGAACCAAACTCTATGAATATATCTGCAATGGAAACACAGAAACGCATGATCGAAGCACTGGACGTTCCCGGAATACCGGTTGAAATTGTGCCCTATGGAAACGGACATATCAACCACACGCTCTGCCTTACCACAAAAGGGCCGGATGGTTCTCTGCGGCGCTATATTTTGCAGCAGATCAATACCACTGTTTTTCAGAAACCGGAACAGCTGATGGAAAATGTGTCCTCCGTCTGTGACTATCTGAAGAAAAAAGCAGCGGAACAGGGTGGGGACCCTGCACGGGAAACCTTGACGCTGGTACCGTTCCGCACGGGATTGTGGATGTATCAGGATGAAGAAGGAAACTGCTGGCGGTGCTATGAATTTGTAGAAAACAGCGTTTCCTATGATCTTGCCAACTCTCCGGCTTTGATGGAAGCAGCCGGGGAAGCCTTTGGCCGGCTGCAAATGCGGCTGGACGGGTATCCGGCAGAAACCCTGTGGGAAACCATTCCCCATTTTCACGATACGCCCTGTCGTTTTGCCGCTTTTGAACAGGCGGTGCGGGAAGACGTCTGCGGCCGGGCAGATTCCGTCCGCGAAGAGATCGACTTCTGGATGCAGCGCAAAGAGGACTGCTGCCGGGTTCAGCGAATGCTGGAAGAGGGAAAGCTGCCTCTTCGCGTTACCCACAACGACACCAAGCTCAACAATATCCTGTTTGATAAAGATACGGGAAAACCCCTTTGCGTGGTGGATCTGGATACCATCATGCCCGGCCTTTCCCTGTATGATTTCGGAGATTCCCTGCGCAGCGGCGCCAGCACGGCGGAAGAGGATGAGCGGGACCTCTCCAAAGTTTCCTTTGATTTGAAGCTCTTTGAAGCCTTTACCCGGGGATACCTGTCCCAGACCCGGGAAGTATTAACGCCGGAAGAAATCGGCCTGCTGGCTTTCAGCGCCAAGCTGATGACCATGGAGTGCGGCATCCGTTTCCTCACCGATTATTTGCAGGGAGACGTGTATTTTAAGATTCACCGCCCCGGTCATAATTTGGATCGTAGCCGTACCCAGATGTGTCTGGTGGCGGATATGGAGAAAAAACTTCCCCAAATGGAAGCCATTGTCGAAAAATGTCGATAAGAAGAGGGCTATCCAGAAGAAGCGGTTTCCAGTGTCAGATAGGGCAGCAGTTTTTCCAGCGTGGCTTCGCCAATTCCCTTGACCTCCAGCAGTTGTTCCAGACTGTCGAAGCCACCCACTGCGTCCCGATATTCGATAATGGCCCGGGCTTTTATCGGGCCAATTCCCGGCAGGGTGTCCAGTTCTTCCACAGTTGCCTGATTCAGGTTGATTTTCTGCCCGGCTGCCGGTGTAGACTCAGAGGAGAACCCTTGAGAAACAGTGGAAGAAAATGCGGAATAGGTGCTGTTTTCCGGTAAAGAAGAGACCGGTTCTCGGCGGACCACAATGATCTGTCCCCGGTTCAGGCCGGTATAGCACAGAATGCAAGCCAGAAACAGCAGCGCTGCCCCCAACAGAATCACAGTAGAGCTTTCGGGCTTTTTTCGCCGGAAAAGCGGCTTTCCCGGTTTTGAACGGGAAGGAGCAGGCTTTTCCGGCGGTTTTTTGTCTGTATGCGGGGCGTCAATCATCTTTTTGCTCCAGATATTCAATAAAATCGGCCACAGCTCCGTCGTTGCAGTGGCAGGTGACTACAT
>CAJMOI010000064.1 GCA_905215105.1 uncultured bacterium | reverse complement strand
GACCGTCAGTGTGAACTGGAAGGCTGCTGTGGACAGCGTTTTCTCGCCGCAGGGATGTCCCAGCGGAAAATTACTATTGAGGGTGTGCCCGGAAATGCTCTGGGTGCATATCTGGACGGTGCGGAAATCGTGGTCAACGGCAATGCACAGGATGCGGTTGGCGATACCATGAATGAGGGAAAAATCGTGATTCACGGCAATATCGGCGACGCGGCTGGGTATGCTATGCGCGGCGGCAAGATCTTTGTCCGGGACAACGCCGGTTATCGGGCTGGCATTCACATGAAGGCCTATCGGGAAAAAAGCCCGCTGATGGTTATCGGTGGCTGTGCCGGCAGCTTTCTGGGCGAATATCAGGCAGGCGGCACCATTGTGGTGCTGGGCCTGAATCGGGGAGAAAAGCGGATTGTAGGCAATTTCCCCTGTACCGGTATGCACGGCGGAAAGGTCTATCTCCGCGGCGATTGTCAGGGTATTTCCTTTCCCGGTCAGGTGACTGCTGCGCCTGCTGGGGAAGAGGAGCTGGAAGAGATTTCCCGGATTGTTTCCGAATACTGTTCCCTGTTTGGCGTGGATTTCCAGCAGGTGATGGATGCGCCCTTTACGGTGGTAACGCCGGACAGCAAGAATCCATACAGGCAGATGTATGTGGCAAACTGAAAGAAAGCAGGTTGTGGTATGAAATATTCAGCGCAAGAGGTCATGCAGTATGTCAGCGAAGAGGATGTGAAGTTTATCCGGCTGGCCTTCTGCGATATCTATGGCAGACAGAAAAATATATCCATTATGCCGGAGGAGCTTCCCCGTGCGTTTGAATATGGAATTGCCATCGATGCTTCGGCGATCGACGGGTTCGGAGATGAAACCCACTCCGACCTGCTGCTCCATCCCGATTCTTCTGGGCTGGCCGTATTGCCTTGGCGTCCGGAAAACGGCCGGGTCATCCGTATGTTTTGTGACATCACCTATCCGGACGGAACGCCCTTCGAATGCGACACGAGGGGAATTCTGAAACGGGCTGTCCAAAAAGCCTGTGATAGCGGCGTTGACATTGCCTTCGGCGCGGAAATGGAGTTTTACCTGTTCAAGCTGGATGAATACGGCTCCAAAACCCGCATTCCCTATGACGATGCCGGTTATATGGACATTGCGCCGGACGACCGGGGCGAAAATGTCCGCCGGGAAATCTGTCTGACGCTGGAACAGATGGGCATTCGTCCGGAAAGCTCTCACCACGAAGAAGGGCCGGGGCAGAATGAAATTGATTTTCGCTATTCCGACCCTCTTTCCGCGGCGGATAACGCCATGACCTTCCAGACGGTGGTAAAGACCGTGGCCCAGCGCAACGGCCTGTGGGCAGATTTTTCTCCCAAACCCTTGAACGGACGGCCCGGAAACGGTTTTCACATCAACCTTTCCGCCAGAAAGGACGGAGAAGAGGATTTGCTGCCCCATATTATTGCGGGAATTCTGGAAAAAGCTCCGGAAATGACCCTGTTTTTCAATTCCTGTGAAGCTTCTTACCGACGTTTTGGCCATGATAAAGCACCCCGGTACGTTTCCTGGTCCAGCGAGAACCGTTCCCAGCTGGTACGGGTTCCTGCGGCTTGTGGGGAATACCGCCGGGCGGAACTGCGGTCCCCTGACCCGTCGGCCAATCCCTATCTGGCATTTGCCCTGCTGATTGATGCGGTGCTGTATGGAATTGAAAACCGGCTTCAGCCTCCGACAGCGGCGGATTTGAACCTGTTCACTGCTGACGAAGAGGTTCTCAGGAATTTTGCCGTTCTGCCGTCTTCTCTGGAAGAAGCAGTGGCGGCTGCCAGAAACAGCCGGTTTTTACAGGAAAGACTGCCATCAGCCATTTTGGAAGGGTATGCCAAAAAGCGCTGAAAAGGATACAGAGGGGGAACGAAAATGGGCCTGGAGGAACGAGTTTACAGTGTGATGATTGTATCGGCGGCTGGAAATTTCAATTCGTCCCTGCAGCCGCTGCTTCCCGATTGCCGCTTTTCTCCCGTCCGCTTTGAAAGCAGTGTCAGTGCGGCGAGACGGACCCTGTTGGAACAGTCCTTTGATATGGTGGTCATCAATTCGCCCTTGCCCGACGACCCGGGCATCCGGTTTGCCGTGGATATCTGTTCCACCAAAACCGGGGTGGCTCTGCTGATGGTTCGGGCAGACCAGTATGATGAAATCTATGGAAAAGTAGCCGGTCATGGGGTTTATGTGCTGTCCCGTCCAACTTCTCGGACCGTGGTGGCTCAGGCCGTGGATTGGATGGTGGCAACCCGGGAGCGGCTGAAAAAATTGGAGAAAAAGACCGTTTCCATTGAGGAGAAAATGCAGGAAATCCGGCTGGTAAACCGGGCAAAATGGCTGCTTATCGATCACCGGAAGATGACAGAAGCGGATGCTCACCGGTATATTGAGAAAAAGGCCATGGACTGCTGTGCTTCCCGCCGGGAAGTGGCAGAGGAAATTATCCGATTGTATACATAATGACCTGATTGCGCGAAAGAAGCTTCGGTTTCTTTCGCGTTTTTGTTTACAAATGGGACGCAAAAAATACAGAGTATGTTTGCAGGTTCATCACTTGCTGAACACATTAGAAAGATATACTATAGCCATCCCATTCAGGAAGGAGGCGAAAGGGAAACCATCACCTGAAAAATCAAATTCATTCTTTATAGATTTACTGTCGTACGTTTGCCGGAGCAGGACGGAATACCGGGCCGGCAAACAGACAGACCAAGTACAAGTACCTGAAAACAGGTGTTTTCATATATTTTATCCTTTCTTTTTCATTCAATCCTTCTATAACAAGTCAGAAAGCCGGGGCCATACGCTCCGGCTTTTTGATTTGCTTTTGGGTCTGGTTTCGGTTGCTTTTTGCAGGGAAATCTCCTATAATGAAAAAAACAAGCTGTTATGGCTAAAAATGGAGGGGACTGTCATGCCGAACATTCTCTGGCAGGATCGCAAGCGTTTTCTGGGAATGCCCATTACTTTTACAAAATACTCCATGTCCGATGACCGGCTCTTTGTCAAAAGAGGATTTTTGAATCTGGCCACCGATGAACTTCTGCTGTATCGTGTACGGGATATCAGTCTGCGTCGCTCTTTGGGACAGCGGATTTTCGGCGTTGGCAGTGTGATTGTGGTTTCTTCGGACCAGAGCACCCCGACACTGGAGCTTCGCAATATCCGCAACAGCGAAGTGGTGAAGGAAATGCTCCACGAGCAGGTGGAAAAAACCAAAATTGAACGCCGGGTACGCATCAACGAACTGATGGATGCCGATGAGGGAGAAGACGAGTATCTGGATGATATGGATGAAGTCTGAGATATTTGCAAAAGAGCCGCAGGATTTTGCGGCTCTTTTTTCAATAAAAGAAAATGATCCTGAAATTTAAAATTTACATGGTTTTTACTTGCACTTTACTAATAAAAAAATTGCATGGAGCCGGAGATTTATGCTATAATTTTCACAGATAAGTTTGATTGCCGGACAGTGCTTTCCAAGCATCCGGTGTCGGAAAGGAATTGGGATCATTCATGAACAAGAAAAAGACCAGTAAGAGCGGTGCAGTCATCGATATTGGCTCCCATATGCTGAAAATGCGGATCGCACAGGTAAGAAAAGGAGAGATCGTGGATGTGGACCATTTGGAATGTCCGCTCCATCTGGGTCACGAGGTATTCCACGAGGGAAAAATCAGCTTTGAAAGCCTTCGGGAGCTGTCCGGAATTCTCCGGGGCTATTCCGAGGTGATACAGGGGTACGGGGTGGATCAGGTCAAGGTAGTGGCCACTACGGCGCTTCGGGAAGCGAAAAATCGGACCTATGTAACGGATCAGCTGAAAATCCAGAACGATATGACGGTACAGGTGCTGGAGGACGATCAGGAAAAAACACTGATCTATTCCGAGATGCTTCGGGCCCTGAACGAAATGGAGAACGTGGAAAAGAAGGATACGCTCCTCACTTATATTGGTACCGGCAGTATCGGTATTGCCCTGTATGACGGAAAAAATGTCATCTATTCCCAGAGTATTCCCATCGGCTCCCTGAAGCTGCGGGATGTGCTGTATACCGGCGGGGACGAGCCGGAAAATTATCACATTGTCATGGAGGAGTATCTGGACGCCATTATGGAGCGCATTGCCAATTCTCTCCACAATGTGCAGGTATCCAATCTGGTGTTTACCGGCAGTGACGTGAAGCTCATTGCCCGGGTATTTGAATTGCAGGCGGAACAGAACCGATATATTCTCCATACGGAAAAAATCACCGCTATGCACCGCCAGATCAGCCCGCTTTCTTCCGAAAAAATCGGCTTTCGCTTTGGAATTACGGAAGAAGAGGCGGACATCCTCTATTCCGCTGTATCGGTCTTTACTCGGCTGCTGCGCTTTTCCAGTGCCGAATACATCATTCTGCCGGTGGTGGACCTGTGGGACGGCGTGATGCGCCATATGCTTCTGCCCAAAACCGTAGAGGCCTATCGCCAACATATCAGTTCCGGCGCCATTGCCAGCGCTCAGTCCATTGCGGAGAAATATGGCTGCCCCAGAAACCATGCAGAGCTGATTCGAAAGTTTGCCGTGAAGATTTTCGACAAGACAAAGGCCATTCACGGTCTGCCGGTCAATTACCGGCTGGCGCTGGAGCTTGCCGCCATTCTTCATGACTGCGGACACTATGTCAATACCAAGCTGCACACCCGCAGTTCCTTTGACCTGGTGAAAAATTTCGATCTCTATGGCCTGACGGCTTCCCAGATGCGGCTGATTGCCTATGTGGCCAGTTATAACGAGTTCAACGTGCCCAATATGGAAGAGTGGGCCCTTTCCCAGCTGGACGAACAGCAGAAACTGGTGGTATCTAAACTGGTAGCCATTTTCCGTCTGGCCAACTCGCTGGATAAGTCCCAGCGACAGAAGCTCAGCGATATTAAAGTCCGCATGGAGCACAACCGGCTGCTGGTAACGGGAGAAACCAATGAGGACATGCATTTGGAGCAGTGGGCCTTTTCCCAGTGCTGCCCCTTCTTCAAGGAAGTGTTCGGCATTGATCCGGAGCTGA
Organism: uncultured bacterium; assembly: GCA_905215105.1. Classification (GTDB taxonomy): domain Bacteria; phylum Bacillota; class Clostridia; order Oscillospirales; family Acutalibacteraceae; genus Heritagella_A. The sequence goes on along the minus strand of CAJMOI010000064.1, from coordinate 4,929 downwards.
CAATCCGGCTTCCCATGATATAAACTGAAACTTGAGAAAGGTCGTGTTTGAATGGACCAGACATATAAAATCCCCTATCACAATCGGGAATTGAGCTGGATGGATTTCAACATCCGGGTGCTGGAAGAAGCATTGAAAAAAGAAAATCCTTTGATGGAGCGGCTGCGTTTTCTGGCCATTACCGGTTCCAATCTGGACGAGTTTTTTATGGTGCGTGTGGCCGGTGTCAAAGCTCAGGTGAACTCCGGTTATAAAAAAGCCGATGAGTCCGGTTTGACGCCAGATAAGCTGATTGTACAGCTGGAAGACAAAATTCACAACTTCATGGAGCGGCAGTATTCCTGTCTATATCGTTCCATCATGCCGGTGATGAAGAAGAACAAAATATTCTTCATCCGGCCGGAGGAAATGGACGAAACCCAGAAAGCTTATATCTCCGATTACTTCCATAAAGTTCTGTTCCCCGTGCTCACACCGTTGGCGGTGGACACCAGCCGTCCGTTCCCCCTGCTTGCCAACAAAAGTCTGAATATCGCAGTGCGCCTCAAGGGAAAAGAGGAGTCCTGCTTTGCCATTGTTCAGGTTCCCTCCATTATGCCCCGTTTTCTGGAAATCCCCTGTGAGGATGGCCGGGCCTTTGTCCTGTTGGAAGACGTGATTATCTGCCATCTGGCGGAGCTGTTTGAGTTACTGGAAATCGAGGCCTGGTGCCCCTTCCGGATTACGCGAAACTCCGATCTGGACATTGACGAAGAGGCCGAGGATTTTCTGGGGGCCGTGAAGGAATCCATCAAAAAGAGAAAAAGAGGCCGTCCCGTCCGTCTGGAGCTGGTGAACCACTGCGACAAGGAAATTCGCAGCTTCCTGGTGGACATGCTGAAAATGAAGCCCTCGGAAATTTATGAAGTGACCGGACCGCTGGACCTCACCTTCTTCTCCAAATTTGCCGGGGTGTCCGGTTTTGAAAATCTGTGCTTTGACCCCATTCGTCCGGTATATCCCCCGGCCGACTTCTGGGGCTATGACGATATTTTTGCTGCAATCCGGGAAAAAGACCGGATGGTGCATCATCCTTATGAGAGCTTCTCCTGTGTGGTGGACTTTGTGCAGGCCGCCGCAGAGGACGAAAATGTGCTGGCCATCAAACAGACTCTGTACCGCGTCAGCGGTAATTCCCCCATTGTGGCGGCGTTGATCCGTGCAGCGGAAAACGGAAAGCAGGTCACCGTGCTGGTGGAGCTGAAAGCCCGTTTTGACGAGGAAAATAACATCATCTGGGCCAGAAAGCTGGAAAAAGCCGGCTGTCATGTCATTTATGGTCTGGCCGGCCTGAAAACCCACTGTAAGATTCTGCTGGTGGTCCGCAAGGAAGAGGATGGAATCCGCCGGTATGTCCATATGGGGACCGGTAACTATAACGACTCCACGGCAAAGATTTATACGGATATCGGTATGTTTACCTGTAAGGAAGCCTATGGCGCAGATGCTTCCTCCATGTTCAACACTATCACCGGCTATTCCCGTCCGCCGGAGTACAACAAGTTTGTGGTGGCGCCTCATGGAATGCGCCCCTTCTTCCGTATGATGATTCAGCGGGAAATCGAGAATGCCCATCGGGGACTGCCCTGCGGCATTACCGCCAAGGTCAACTCTCTGGTAGACCCGGAGATCATCCGCCTGTTGTATGAGGCTTCTCAGGCAAAAGTTCCGGTCAAGCTCATTGTCCGCGGAATCTGCTGTCTGGTTCCCGGTGTGCCCGGTGTCAGCGAGCACATCACCGTCATCAGCATTGTGGGCCAGCTGTTGGAGCACAGCCGTATTTTCCGCTTTGAAAACGCAGGCAACCCCAAAATTTATATGGGAAGCGCCGACTGGATGCCCCGGAATCTGGATCGCCGTGTGGAGCTGGTATTCCCCATTGAAGACCCGGATCTGAAGGAGCGGGCTTTCTCCATTTTGGACCTGATGCTGGAGGATACCACCAACGCCCGCACTCAGCTGCCGGATACCACCTATGTCCATGTGGAACGCAGAGGCAAGACCGCCTGCAACTGTCAGCGGGAGTTTTCCAAGCTGGCCCAGAAGGCCGTAAAGGGCAAGGAAAAAATTTCCGACGACCGCCCCTATACGCCCATCCGCAGTGCGGATTTAAAAAATGATTGATATCTTGTGGGAAATGTTGTAAAATTTTAGGTGAGCGAAGTTGCTTTCAGATAAAATTGTGATGATCGGATGTGATTTGGAATGAAACGAATTGGAATTCTCACCAGCGGCGGAGATTGCCAAGGCTTGAATTCGGCGATTCGCGGCGTTGCCAAGGGTCTGTATGAGCACTATGGCAAGGACGTGGAAATTTACGGCATTCAGGACGGCTATCGCGGCTTGATTCACGGCGAATACAAGCTGATGAAGCGCAGCGATTTTTCCGGCATTCTCACCATTGGCGGCACCATTCTGGGCACGTCCCGTCAGCCCTTTAAGATGATGCGTGAAATCGAAGAGGACAACGTGGACAAGGTCCGCAACATGAAGGACAACTATAAGAAGATGAAGCTGGACTGCCTGGTGGTTCTGGGCGGAAACGGTACTCATAAAACCGCCAATCTTCTCAGTGAAGAGGGATTGAACGTGGTGTCCATGCCAAAGACCATCGATAACGATGTGTGGGGCACGGATATGACCTTTGGTTTCCACAGTGCGGTGGAAATCGCCACTAATGTGATTGACTGTATCCATACTACCGCCACTTCTCATGGCCGGATTTTTATTGTGGAAGTCATGGGACACAAAGTGGGATGGCTGACGTTGGAAGCCGGTATTGCCGGTGGTGCAGACGTGATTCTTTTGCCGGAAATTCCTTATGATGTGGACAAGATCGCAAAGGTTCTCAAGCGCCGCAACGAGCGGGGAAGCTGCTTCTCCATTCTGGCAGTAGCGGAAGGCGCCATTTCCAAGCAGGAAGCCGCTATGAGCAAGAAGGAGTTCAAGGCGGCCCGTGCCAATATGGCTTATCCTTCCATTTCCTATCGTCTGGCCCACGAGCTGGGAGAAAAGCTCTCTCAGGAAATCCGCGTGGTGGTTCCCGGCCATTATCAGAGAGGCGGAAGCCCCTGCCCCTATGACCGCGTTTTGACCACTCGTCTGGGTACGGCAGCCGCACAGCTGATCATCGAGAAAAAGTACGGCAACATGGTGGCGCTGCAAAACGGCGAGATCGTTCCCGTGCCGCTGAAAGAGGTGGCCGGAAAGCTGAAGACTGTGCCCGTGGATTGCAGCCAGGTTCGTGCAGCCCGGAGTATCGGCATTTCCTTCGGCGACTAAGAATCAATAGCGTCTCCCTTTGTTGGGAACGATGTCTTTCATACAAATGGATGATGCAACCGCCCGGACCTGATGCCGGGCGGTTTTTGGTCTGCTTTTTCCTGTTTGCGGGAAATAAAATGGGAAAAACCGGACAGACTATAGGGAAAGAAACGGAGGAAAACGGGATATGAAACGGGTACTGGTGCTGCTGGGGTCTCCCCATTCAAAGGGACACACTGCCCGAATGGCGGAGACTTTTTTGCAGCCTTTTGTGCAGGCCGGAATTTCGGTGGAGGTTTTTGATTCCTATGGGGAAATGCTTCGACCCTGCATGGCCTGTGGGTGGTGTGCCTCCCATGAGGAATGTGCCATTCATGACAGCGGCGACCGGTTGGATCGGCTGCTGCGAGAATGCGACTTGCTGGTAGTGGCATCCCCTGTTTATAATCTTTCCTTTCCGGCTCCTTTGAAAGCGGTGCTGGACCGGTTCCAGCGATATTTTGAGGCCCGTTTTTCTCTTGGGAAAAAGCCTGCCATTGAAAAACATCGAAAAGCGGTGCTGCTGGTGTCTGCCGGAGCGAATTGCCGGGAAGGGGTGGACATCATGGAAAAACAGCTCCGCCAGTCTTTTTCCGTGATGAACACCGACCTGACAGATACGGTTTCCTGGCTGTGTACCGACGGGGGAGAAGAAGGCTGGAAAGAGGCAAAATTGGCTTTGGAACGCCTTTCTCTTGCACTTTTCCGGGAAATATGCTAAAATATCCTGTAGCACTTTTATGGGAGGCTGAATTTTATGTCAGGCCATTCGAAATGGAATAATATCAAGAGAAAAAAAGAGAAAACCGACGGCGCAAAAGCCAAAATCTTTACCAAAATCGGCCGTGAGCTGGCTGTGGCGGTAAAAGAAGGCGGCGGTCCCGACCCGGCTTCCAACTCCAAGCTGAAGGACTGCATTGCCAAGGCAAAGGCTGCCAATGTGCCCAACGACAATATCGAGAGAATCATTAAGAAAGCTGCCGGTGAAGGCGACGCAGAGCGTTACGAGAGCATGGTCTATGAGGGCTATGGCCCCAACGGTGTGGCTGTCATCGTGGAAGCTTTGACCGACAACCGCAACCGCACCGCAGCAGATGTTCGCCACTACTTTGACAAGTTTGGCGGCAATCTGGGTACCACCGGATGCGTTTCCTTCATGTTCTCCGAAAAAGGCGTCATCGTCATTGAGCGCGAAGGCCAGGACGAGGACAAGGTAATGGAAGATGCACTGGAAGCCGGTGCAGCCGATTTCCAGGCTGACGAGGACGTGTTCCAGATTTTCACCGAGCCGGACGATTTCAGCGGTGTCCGCGAGGACCTGGAAGCCAAGGGCTATGAATTTGTTTCCGCAGAAGTGGAGATGGTTCCCAGCACCTATACCACACTGACCGATGAGGATTCCCTGACCAAGATGCAGAAGCTGCTGGACGCTCTGGAGGATAACGACGACGTGCAGAACGTGTGGCATAACTGGGATGCTCCGGAGTCCGACGAGGACGAAGACTAATTTCGACAGATAATCAGGAGGAGGGCCATATGACGGACAAAACCAATTTTTGTATGGGATGCATGGCCGATATGGCGGGG
>CAJMOI010000063.1 GCA_905215105.1 uncultured bacterium | reverse complement strand
GGCCTTCTTTCTCTCTGCAATGTAGCTGTTCAGGCGCTTTTCCGTGGCAGCCAGCACCCCTTCCAGCAGACGGATTTTTTCCGCTTCGGAAGCGCTGATGCCATCCATCCGGATGGTGACGCCGGTATAGGGCAGTTCTTTTTCACAGTGAAAGGTTTCCGCAGTTTCCATGGTGGACGGCTCCTTTGTATAAATCATAATCTGGCGGGTTTCGTTTCCCATATACAGGGTGATGGGGCGGAGGTATCGGAAAACCTCCTGATTTTTTCCGGTGAAGAAGGAACAGGCCTTTTGTTCCTGACAGAAAACCACCACTCTGGCCTGTGTCCGGGTCAGAAATGCAGCAATTTGTTCTGCCCGTTCAATCGGGTCTGTTTCCGATTCCGGCGAGGTCAAATCGCTGATGACTACCGCCTGAGAAGAGGGCTCCGATTCAATTTCTTCATGAGAGAAGGAAACCGGCGTGCCGGACATCCGGGACAACTGATGCAGCAGCAGTTCGTCCCCATCGGTTACGGCGCTGTCGATGCCCGCAGCTTGTAAAAACCGCACGGCGCAGTCATATTCCGGAAGATATTTCCAATCCTGCAAAATCCGGCTGTCAAAGCACAGGGTTTCGTCGGAAATATGGGACATGGAGCGAACAGAAGTGGAATAGGCCGCCGCCGCTTTTTGAAACCGGCCCTCAATGTTGTACTTCATCAATTCGGAGGGCATGGCAAAAGGCAGAATGGTTACGGTTTCTCCAAATACCTGACGGTAAGTCCCGGCAATATCGTCGGGATGGGGCTTGATGACCAGCTGACTGCCGGGAGCAAACAGATAATCTGCAAAAAGGGTATACAGCCGGTGTTGCTCCGGAAGGGACATCAGGCCCAGATTGGCCATGTGCTGGGTCAGCAGCAGGCTGCTGTTTTTCTGCAAGTGAAGGATTTCCCCACCGCCGAAAAACCGCAGCACCCGGTTCCGTTCTTCGGGCTCCATGGCCTCCAGAATCCGGTCAACGGAGAAATCCGTCATTTTGGGATTTTCATAGCCGGGTTTCTGTTTCACAGCATCCGCCAGAATTTCCGATGCAAACTCATTGTCGCCGAAGCAGCCCAGCGAGAAACACAGCTTATACTGGGTACGGTTGCGCTTCATATTATTCAGGGCGAATTCCCGGTCAGAGAGCACGCCGCTGCCCTCTTCAAAGCAGTGATAGGGCAGTTTACTGCGAATGACCAGCCAGCCGAATGGAAAATGATCGGGGCACAGATAGCGCTCTTCCTGTTTCAGCGCAATGCCAAGTTCCCGAAGGAGCTTTTCCATTCTGTTACAACAGGCAGAGAGAATCAGTCCGGTGGGAACTTTTTTCCGCTCCAGATATTTCTGATGTTCCAGAACCGACAATTCATCCAGAATCTCCACCCGGTCAAAAATTCCCGATTCCCGATAGCGGTTGAGATAGGCCACAGAGTTTTTATGGATGTTGGAAAGCAGCAGCACTGCTTTTTCGTCGGGATGGACCGTCATTTTGTGCAGCACGCAGCACAGCACATGATAGGTTGTCAATGCGTAATAAATCATCGTTTTCTTCCCCTTATTCCTGATATTCCCGTTCCATCAGCTGAGACAGTGTCTCCATTTCACAGGAAGAGGTGCCCACTGCCCGATTAACAGGATAGTCGGCAAAGAGATTGCGGAAATAATCCGGCTGGGAGATGATAAACCGGCACACATGATAGGCGTCCTCGCCGCTGATGCGGTACAGCTGAGGATACCGGGCAAATGTCCGGGTATAGTCCTCCGCAAAGGTCAGAATTCCCCGCTGCAATTCCCGGATCATCTCATATCCTTCCGTTTCCGGCAGGTCAAAGCGGAATGCAGGACGTCCGTCTTCTGTCAGCTCATACTGCATGAAAGAGGGGCTGGGAGAAGCCAGCATCATTTCAATAAATACACTGTACAGCTGGCCTACCCGGTGACGGCGTTTCAATTCCCGGTTTTTCTGCTGGCTGAACATATAGGACTCGATGTCCCCGCTGGTCAGCGGCGCTTCAATAATGGTCTGATCGTGAAGATAATTTGCACCGGAAACAAAGCCGTAGAGCTTACAGTCCAGTTTCCATAAATCCTCCACCAATACTTTCAGTGCGGAGACGCCGCTGGCGGCCCAACCTACATCTACAGCAGCGGCGGAATGTACGCCTGCCAGTTTCTCCCGATAATAGATTTCCGCGGCTTTGTAACTGTCTGCATAAGCCTCTTCCACTGTTTTCCAGTGGTCCAGAAATACTGCGACAATGTCCTCGTAATTTTCCTTGGTCAAAACCGTTTCGTCAGAGAATCCGGCTTCTGTCAGAGCGGGCTGCATCTGGGGAAGTTCCATGGCAGTCAGCATCTGTTTCATGGTGATCTTCCGGGAAATTTTATACTTGATGTACCGCAGGAAAAATTCGTTGCGGAAATATCCGGCAGTCAGCCGGGTAGCAGCAGCCCGGGACCAATACACATACTCGGTTTTTTCTTCCGGGTACAGTTTCTGATAGACCTTTTGCAGAATATCGCCATCCCGGGAAAGAAACAGCAGCTTTTCAATGCCTTTGGCTTTGACCCGCTCGTGAATCCACACACAGTATCCCAGCACATAGAAACCCGCATGGGCATAGCCGTATTCAAAATACTGATTTTCCCGGAACGCGCCGCAGCACAGCCGATTATTGACCATTCCCCGGTATGCGCTGCCGATGAGCGCTGTCAAATCGGCACAGCGATGAGGGTTGCCCAGCCGGTTGACATTGGGGTAATAGTTGGCGTCAAAGCCGGCGTCTCTGGCCCGGAGAAAGTCAGCAGTATAGTTATCTCCGATGTGGAAATACCGCTTTTCGGTTCCCAGCTGTTCCCGGACATAGGGGAAAAGCTGGCCGCTGCACTTGGAAAATCCGCATTCCTGAGAAATGAAGATTCGGGAAAACTGTGCATAACCGTTTTGAACCAGTGCTTTTTCAATCACCTGAGAAGACAGATACATATCAGAAACCGCAATAACGGTTTTTCCCAGCTCCACAGCAGTCTGATACAGCTGTTTCATATAGGGATTGGCCTGAAGCAGAGAAAGCTCGGTTTCCTCTTCCAGTTCCATAGCCCGGCGAATGTCACAGGCCACATACCGCTGCATTTTCTGATAAATATCACAGAGAGTCACTTCATTGGTGCCGTTTTTTTCCATCGCTTCCTGGCGAGCCTGTTTTTCCGCCAGTACACGATAGCGGGTAAAGGAGGGACAGTGAAGTTTTTCTCCCACCAGGAAAAAGACAGTTTTGGGGTTGTCAAAAGGGCGGAGCAGCAGCGTATCGAAGATATCGAAGGAAATCACGTCGCACAGGAGCATTTTTTTAGCCATAGTGGTATAGGTGAGGCGGCGGTGACGGCGGGATTCCGGAGAATAGCAGAATACCCGGTTGGTATAGTCCCGACGCTCTTCCGGTGCGGCCCGATGAGAATAAACTTTTCCCACTGCGGAAGCCAGACAGAGCAGGAACAGATAAACGCCCCGGCGAAAGCGCCCGATTTTTGGAGAACGTTCCTGATAAAAAGCTTCGGTAATCATCCGGTTATGCATGGTGAAGCGAATCAGCAGACGGTCAATTTTCCGCTTGCAGGCTCTTTTTTTCCTTTTATAAAACTGTAAAATACGGTCTGTCAATCAATCCTCATCCTTTTGACTGTGAATTTTGTACAGGCTGGGCGTGAGGAACACCAGGTGAAGCTCTTTTGCCCGCTTGTTCAGCTGTACGTTGATTTCTTCGTTTTTGGTGTGCAGAGGAATGTCATAGCTGGAAACGGCATAGTCCGGCGCGTAGTAATTGGACAGGGGATCGTCAGAAAAACCGTCCATTCCTGCCAGAAGAACCGGTTCTTTTACCGTACATTTGACCAGCAGTTTCAGCAGCATGGTGCTGGCGCTGTCAGAGGCATAAAGGGAAGTGTTCAGCAGCGCGGAATAGTTGACGGTAACGGCGTTTTCCGGAAGATTCCGAATATTGGAGGTGGCGATGGTACGGCTCCAGTCGATTTCTCCGGCGCATTCCTCATAGCGGCGGTCGTTGGTGAGGAACAGAAGATCGTATTCATATTCATGGGGAACAAAGTTGACGCTGATGACCAGCGGCTTTTCCTCTTCGATACAGCTTTGTACCTGATCGTGACAGGTAACAATGGATTTTCCCGGGGCAAGAATCAGAATTTTCCGTCCGTCCATTTTCTGACGAAGACGGTCGATGACCTCCATATCGTTTACTGCGTGGGACTGGTATTTCTGGTACAGGTGTTCAATCAGGTGTTTGTCAAACTGTTCCCGTTTTTCCGGCGGAATCTGATCCAGCAGCTCGGAAACTGCACTGACGGAGACCGTCTGTTTTGACATGAGATAGGAAGCATAGTTGGGGTGGCAGTCTTGTGCCGCAGCCAGAAAATAGGGGCAGGAATATCCCCAGCGATTGGAAAGGGAAATGGCGGTGATATATTTGTCAACGGTTTCCAGAATGGGCAGCACACGATAGCGGCTGTCGTATTCCCGATTGTAATAGTTGAGAATCAATTCCGTGCAGAGGTTTCCTGCGCCGCGTCCCATGCCGTTTGCGGAGCAGTCCAGAATCAGCGTGCGGTCGGTTTTGTATTCCAACAGCTTCTGGGCATTGGCAAAGGACATTTGCAGGTTGTTGTGGGAGTGATACCCCAACTTGATACCCTCCGCCAGATTGTTGTCCGCCAGAATGATCTGACGGAGCAGGAGCTTGCCGTACATGGTGCCCAGGGTGTCCACCAGATAGAAGGCATAGGGATTGAGCTGGTTGATTCGCTTAATCAGGCGAATCAGCTCCTCATCGGAATAACCGGCGGTTCCCACCGGCTGCATGAAGAGTTTATAGCCCTTCTGCTTAATCATTTCGCCATAGCAGAAGGCCTTATCAATTTCCTCCGGGTGGAAAGTCAGTCGAATTCCGCCCAAGCCGCCTTTTACCGCGTTGGAGAGAGAAGCGGGATTCATTTCCTTTTCCCCAATGGCGATCATCGCCACAAAGAGGGAGTCACTGTTTTCCGGCAGCAGAGCGTTAATTTCCTCCACGCTGTGAAACAGGGACTGGTCTTCGCTTTTGGGCTGTTCCGTCAGAAAGCCGCATTCCACAATGTCCACACCGGCTTTGGAAAAGCGATTGAGCATATCGCGGATTGTCTCCCTGCCGAATTTCCACTGATTGATGTATCCACCGTCCCGCAGGGTACAGTCGAGAAATTTAATCTGGCTCATGCGTGTTCTCCTTTGCTGATAAACCGGTTGAATACCATGTCTGCCACTTCAAAGTCGAAGGGCTCGTTGATATCACAGGCCTCGATGTCACTGACCGGGATCAGGAAAGGCTTGTCACCGGTGCGGCGGTTCTGCTCCATGAGCAGCTCTTTTTTATAGATGTACAGGCCGGTGGTTTCCGCATACAGGTCGCCCAGATCCTGTGTCCGGGGAATCCGGGAGGTGTCATACTGGGGAACGCCGTTAATCCACAGGAATTCCCGGAGTTTTTTCACCGTCATGGCGCTGTCATACTCACCGCTGTTGACGGCCAGAATGCCGGATTCTACCGAGACCCGGGAGATAAAGGGAGCAGTGGCGTGAGCCAGCACATAGGTGTCTGCGTCCACATCACGGGCAAATGCCTGCAAGACTTCCAGAATCAGGGTGGAGGAAGAATCCAGACGGGAGTCACGGCGAAGCCATTTCACGCCTTTGGGCAGGTACTCCTGAATGGCGGGATCGCTGCAATACACATAGATTTCATCCAGTCCTCTGGTCTTGAGCAAAGTCCGCAGAATATAGCAGATCAGGGGATCACCGTTGTGGAAGGGCTTTGTATTTTTTCCGGGTAAGCGCTCGTTGTTGAGCTTTACCGGGACAAATGCGACAGTTTTCATTTTATTCACTCTCTTTCCTGATTTTGGTTCCATTCCCTGATCTCCTCTCGGGAGAGGATACGGGATTGTACATATAATTTCACTTTGGAAAATGGCAGATGTCTGACAAAAGCAAAGGAGGAAATGCATTTTTCCACAGTGGGCCGGTTGATGATGAAAAACAGGGTGTACTCATTTTCGGAAAACAGACTGTTTTCTTCCGGGCTGAGAGAAGCGTTTACCAGCAGGACTGTCTGATTTTCGGGAAGACAGAAAGCGGGCGGTTCTGCTGCGTTTTCATCCAGAATCAGCAACAGGGCTTCCGGTGTTTCCTGGGAAGGCGGCGGCGCGGAGGTGTTTTCCGTAATGCGCACTTTCCACCCTTTTTCTGAATCTGTTGGTATTTTCAGAATCCGGAGGAAGTTTTCCACCTGTGTCCGATTGACCTGTTCATAAATCGGGCAGACCGGCTGTCCGGTACACCGGACAAATTCACCGAGCAGCATGGCAGCGGTATAAATGGCGTGAAGATGTTCGTGACGGGTTTCGATTTCCGTGGTGAACTGGTAAATCTCTTCGGAGAAAGGAGCCATGCCGCCTACAGAAGTGGAGCTGGCCGTGAGTACCCGTTTGACCGGTTTATCAAAAAGAAAGGGGATCAGCTCGGAGTTCATCCGGCAGGGAAGCAGTACCGCTTCCGGAAAGATTCGCCGGTAGTTGAGCCAGATATCCTTTGGGTGGGGCTTGATAACCAGGCGGCATCCTTCGGAAAAGTAATCCACCAGCATAGTGGTAATCTGTTCCTGTACGTCCAGATCTTTGACAGCCATGGATTTCAGATATTGGGTCATATACATGCATACCGGTTCATTGTCTGAAACGGAAACCGGAGCAACATCGTAAAAGGCCAGTATTTCCGGAACCCGATGGGGAATTTCATTCGATAAGGCGTCGTATATGGAAAAATTTTCCGCTTTTTCGTCGGTAAAACCGTCAAGAAAATTCCGTTCGTCGCACAGCCGCGCAATCTCATATTCACTGGTGCCTGCACCGTGGAGATATTCGGAAATGACATAGTTGGTCAGACAGATTTCTTTGGTAATCTGCATATACCGTTCCCGCTGGGAAAGCATTCCGCTGGCGTCCTCAATGTATACATGAGGAATTTTGTTGGCCAGGCAGTAGATGCCGAAGGACCACTGATCGGAACCGATATAAATTCTGGAAAAGGTGGACAGGTCCAATTGCAGCCAGTTTTCCACACAGGTACAGACGTTGTGAATCACCGCGTCGATTTCCTGTGGCGGGCTGGTTTCGGTGAGGGCGTTGCCCCGCTTGAGTTTGAACTGATTTTCGGGAACCAGCCGGACAAAGGAAAACCATCCGGTATCCAGCAGTTTTTGTATAAATGCTTTCCGTTCCGATTCCGGACGGATATATTCCACCATCAGCAAACCGGCTTCTTCATCAGCATGACGTGCCAGACGGTGCACGATGCAGTATAGAAGCTGATAGGTGGTGGACAGATGATAGAGAACCATACTCGTTTTCTCCTTTTAAACCGCTTTGACCGGCTGAGCGGCAGCGGTACAGACGCTGGGGCGGGAAAGGGTTTCCAGATTGGAAAGGCCTGCCCGGAAAAGACGGACACCATCCTGAATGGAAATGGGGTCGCCGTCGGTATATTTGGCAAAATCCCGGCAAAAGTCCCGGATCCCGTCGTTGAGGTCGCTCTTTTTCCCTGTGAAAAGGGAAGAAAGCACAGAGGGATCACGGGCAGTGACTTCCCGGAGGGAAAGAGTCCGAAAAGTGGTGTGAGGGTGATTCCGTCGAAGCTTATCCATAAACTCCGAGAAACCCTCCGGGTCAAATCCGGGATCCAGCACCTGAATGGAAGCCTGGTGAAAACGGCGCTGGGGATTCATGGTACAGACCGTGTGGGGGTGGGTCATTTTTGCAAAACAGGAATGGCTTGCTGCATAACAGATGGTGAAATCCGCATCGAAAAAGGAATACAAACTGTAAAGAAGAGGACCGGCACACAGACAGCCCAATTCATAGAGAAAGGAGGGGCGCTTTCTTCCGGAAAAAACCCGTGCGCCGCAAATTGCATCATAACGCTCTTTGAAATCGTTGGAGATTCCGGGATGCAGGGCATCCTGCATGAGCTGTACGGGAGCCCGATAGTAAATCGGACGGGCGCCGTGCTTTTCCAGCGGCCGAAGAAATCCTTTGAAATCCGCGGATACCACACCAAACCGCTCCAGCCCAAGAGACTGAGCAGCGTCCACTTTTGTCTGACCGGTTTCGCAGGAAACGGAAAGAGTGTCCCAGGCAATCTCATTTTGCCGGAGAATTTCCTCAAAAAAAGTTCTGGGATAGGAGGAATCCATGACCAGATGGATTTGTACGCCGTGGTAGGCGGCAATATCCAGCAGACGGATCAGATACCGGTTGGGAATCAGATAAGTGCGCGCCAGTGTCAGCTCCTGTTTCCATGAAAAATGAGTGGAGAGTTCCCGGTTGATCTGATGGTAAATTTCTTCCAACGGCATTCGGCAGTCCTGATACCGGCTTCGAACAGCGGCAAATCCGCGAAAGTCCAGAATCTCTTCCAATTTTTTAAAGAAACTTTCGGGGGAAAGAACCGGCAAAAGGAGGCTTTGCTCCACGTCGCAGACAGCTGCCGGATTTTCCAGAATTTCGGAAGACCAGTCCTCTACAGGAAGGCGAAGATAAGAGTAGGTGAGATAGTTTTTTCCAATGGTTCGGCCGACGGGAATGTCCCGGATAAGCGGGAGACGATACCATACGTTATAGCCGAGCAGTTTTAATCCGAATGTCACCGGCTGATTTGCAGCTTTTTCCCGATTTCGGTTCTGCATACAGATGGTGTGGAATTTAATTTGTGCGTTTCCGTTGGTGAGCAGCGTAAAGAGCTTGCGAATAAAGTCTACGGATAATTTTTCTACCACAGTTGACCAGACGTCCTTTCTGTACCGTACAGCGTAATTTCTGGAATAATTGTAAAATCTGTGTGTAAGGTTTGCGGGAATGTTCCTGTAAAATTTTTGTAATATCCACTTCGAAAGCGGATAAACTCGGGATTTTTTCACTCTTAACAGCAGTTGAAAAAATCTATATATTAAGGAAAAGAGATTCCATTGCCGACACAGGACGTCGTTTGACGAGGAAGGAGAAGAACAGAAAGGCAGAAGAAAAAACAGGAAAGAAATTTTGAAAAATCCTGTTCAATCTTTCTTCAAAAAAGAATTGAAATTGGACGAAGGATGGGGTATAATTAGAAGCAAATGGTTTTGTTAATTTTTTGGCAGGCAGAGAACAGAACAGGAACTCAGAGCTTTCTGAAAAGACGGTTCGGTTGTCTGTGGGTCAAAACAGACGGCTGTGGCTGTCTGGAGAGCATTTATTTAGATTGGGGGATACCAAAGTATGCCATCTGCAGAAAATTTGAACATGGCTGTCATCGTTTTGCTGACTGGCCTGGTGGTGGTTTTTGCTGCGCTGATTGTCCTGACTTTTATTATCGAGGGCTATGGTGCTGCTGTTACTGCTGTACTCAATGGAAAGAAAAAGAACGTGGCTGAAAAGGCTGCTGCAAAACCGGCTCCCGCACCCAAAGCAGCACCGCCTGTAAAGGCTGTTCCTGCTGCACCCAGTGCTCCGGTTGTTTCAGACGGGATTCCCGGAGAAGTGATTGCTGCTATTGCTGCAGCAGTGGATTACACCTTCGGCTCCGGTACGCATGTGGTGCGTTCTGTTCGCCGTGTACCGCAGAACCGTTCCGCTTGGGGAAGCGCAGGCCTTGTGGAGAATACCCGTCCTTTCTGATTTTTGGATAGAGTGGTATTTTAAAAATCTGCAAATGTAATGAAAAAGAAAGGACTGAAAGCCAGTGAACATTTTTACTGAATTGCTCGATGCAATTGTTGGTATCTGGAATGATTCCGGTTTTATCAGCAATGGCTGGCAGAACTATGTGATGATTGTGGTGGCCTGTGTGCTGTTCTATCTCGCAATCAAAAAGCAGTTCGAACCTCTGCTTTTGCTGCCCATCGCCTTTGGTATGCTGATGGTAAACCTTTTCCCTGCTATTATGGCAGCTCCTCAGACA
>CAJMOI010000062.1 GCA_905215105.1 uncultured bacterium | reverse complement strand
GGAAAATCCTGCGCTGCAGGGCGTATTTCGGCAAAGACGGCGGTGTGACCGTATCCGGGGGCGAAGCGCTGATGCAGCCGGAATTTGCGGCGGCGATTCTCCGGCTTTGCAAAGAACAGGGATTCCATACGGCAGTGGATACCAGCGGTGCGGTGCCTATGGAAAAATGCCGGGAAGCCTTGGAATTGGCAGATTTGTTATTGCTGGATATCAAAGCGCTGGACCCGGAGGACTGTCGGGAACTGACAGGGATGGATAATACCAATGCCCTTCGGCTTCTTCAGTGGTGCGAAGAAGTGGGAAAACCGGTATGGATTCGCCATGTTTGTGTGCCGGGCGTCACACTGGTGGAAGAAAAGTTGAAAAAACTGGCATCATATCTGACGAATTTTACATGCATCAAAAAAATTGAGCTTCTTCCTTTTCACAAAATGGGGGCGTATAAATGGGAAACCATGCAGATCCCCTTTGAATTTGGAGAGGTTGAGGAACCGACAAGCGAACAAATGGAAAAAAGCCGAAATATTTTTATAACGTTTGGTTTACCAATTTAACACAATAAATTACATTTTTTGTACAGTATTTGCCTCTCCTTTTTTTCCTATTCAAAACAAAATAACGGATTATATTTTGTGTAAATTTTCTAATCCAAAGAGAACGGATTCCGTCGTTTTTTGAATATTTTGTAGATAGTGTTCAGAAATCCCCCCGGTGTTCTTTGTAAAACTACACAGAGGAATGTGAAAAAAATAAGAAATATTCTTATTTTAGAAAACGTACATTTTTTGGAAAAAGGTATTTACAAATATAAGGTTATGTGATTTAATATTAGTGAAAGCAATTTTAGAAGATTGGGGGGCTTGTAATGAGTATCTGGGAAAGTTTAAAGCGTGGAACCGTTGATCTGCTTCTGTTGACTCTTCTCCACGAAGAGGATATGTATGGGTATCAGCTGTCACAGGAACTGTCAAATCGAAGCGAAGGTCTGTATGTGATGCCGGAAGGTTCCATGTATCCTACCCTGTACCGTATGCTGGATAAGGGTCTGATTTCCGATCACCGGGTCATCGTCGGCAAGCGCCGCGCCAGAGTGTACTATCATCTGGAACCGGCTGGTGTAGAGTACCTGGAGAAAATTCGTCAGGAATATTTTTCCATGTGCGAAGGAATTGAAAAGGTACTGAACAGAAGTGGCCAGGGATTGACCGAAGAGGTTGAAGAATAATCCCGTCTTTATTTCTGTCCATCTCCCAAAACCGTAAAAAAGCAGATAATTCCGATGAAACCATTTCCGGAATTATCTGCTTTTCTGTTTTTTTGAATGGCAGAAAACCCTATTGAAAAGACCGCCGACCAAAATCGGCGGTCTTTTCAAAAAAGATCATTCGTTATACAGCTCGTCAATGGGAAGGAGAACCTTCTGAGGCTGAGACAACTGCTGCTGTCTGCTGACGAAATGATTGCGAATCATGGCGCCGGCAGCTCCCAGAGTGGCTGCAATCAGAAAAACAGTGAAGGGATAGGGGATAGATGAAATCATATTCGTCATAATCGATTCTCCTCTCTGATACTCTTTGTGGTTGGGTGATGGGTACACTCTATCATATTCAAAAGAGGATTTCAACAGATCTTACAGCATTGTAATTGGAAAAGAGTTTATTGTAGTAATTTTGTTACAGTTTTTACAGCGGCTTTCGAAATAGGATGAATTTTGTTATTTTATTGAAAGAAATTACCAGTTCAATTATGACCGGCGCAGTTCTTCCAGAAAAAGCTGTCCGAAACGGTGCAGCTTGTGTTCTCCCACGCCGGGAATCGCCAGCAATTCCGGTTCAGTCCGGGGATTGCGGATGCAGATTTCCCGAAGAGTTGCGTCGGTAAACACCGCATAAGGCGGAATTCCCAGGCTTTTGGAAAGTTCCATCCGAAGCAGGCGGAGACGCTGGAACACAGCCTGCTGCTGAGGGGTGAGGGAAGTGGAAGCAGGAGCCCGAAGAGGACGCCGGGTGTGGGAAACGGGAACCGTTTCCTCAATCCGGAAGGGATGGGCTTCCGGTGCTTCTTTCAGGCAGACGGAACAGTTGCCGCAGTGATCGGGAACCTGTTGTTCTCCGAAATAACGCAGCTGGAATTGACGCAGACACCGGCGGGAAGTGGCATAAAAAGTCATCTGTTTCAGCCGCTCCAATTCTTTTTGCCGGACTTCCCGAAGCGTTTTTTCATCCAGCTCTTCGTTGTCCTTTTCCTTTTCAATCATAAACTGGTTCAGCCGCACATCCGCACCGCTGTACAGGAGAATGCACCGGGCCGGAGAACCGTCCCGTCCTGCCCGTCCGGCTTCCTGATAATAGCTTTCCAGATCTTTCGGCATATTGTAATGGATGACAAAGGATACGTTGGATTTGTCGATGCCCATGCCGAAGGCGTTAGTGGCTACCATCACAGTTTTCCGATCATAGAGGAAATCTTCCTGATTCTGCTGCCGCTCTTCATCGGTCAGCCCAGCATGATACCGGGTAGCGGAAATGCCCTGTTCCTTCAGCCGTTCACAGACTTCTTCCACCAGCTTTCGGGTGGTACAGTAGACAATGCCGCTTTTGTCCCCTTCTTCCCGGAGAATTTGCAACAGTTCCCGGAATTTATCTCTTGGCTTGCGCACGCCGAAATAGAGATTTTTCCGGTTGAAACCGGTGACCACAATTTTGGGATGCTGAAGCCCCAGCAGGGACAGAATATCGTGGCGGACCTGAGCGGTAGCGGTGGCCGTAAAAGCCCCTACCACCGGACGGGTGGGCAGGGTTTCCAAAAACTGGCGAATCCGCAGATACCCCGGCCGGAAGTCCTGCCCCCATTGGGAGACGCAGTGGGCTTCGTCCACACATACCATGGAAATGTTCACCGACAGGGCAAAGTCGAGAAAGTCCGGTGTCAGCAATCGTTCCGGCGCCACATAGATGATCTTGTAGATTCCCTGACGGGCGTTGGAAAGGGCTTTGCGGTATTGCGCGGGTGTCAGGGAGCTATTGAGAAACGCGCCCCGAACCCCTGCCTGTACCAGTGCGTTGACCTGATCCCGCATCAGGGAAATCAGTGGGGAAACCACCAGCGTAATGCCGGGCAGCAGCAGACCGGGCACCTGAAAACAGATGGATTTTCCCGCGCCGGTAGGCATCACGCCCAAGACATCCCGTCCGGATAAAAGGCTTTCCACCAACTCTTTCTGGCCCGGCCGGAAAGAATCATAGCCGAAAACCTGTTTTAAAATTCGATATTGATCCATCATGGAAATGGTTCACTCCTGTTATCTCTTTCCTGCATTGGCAAGAGAAAAATCGGCGTTTTTCGCCTTCCCTATTATAGCGGAAGATGAGGATGGATGCAAAAAAATCCCGGAAGCGGCTGAGCTTCCGGGAACTTTTCTTTATTGTCGTTATCGTTATCCTTTTTTCCGAGTGGGGTCAAAATGTTCGAAAATCCCCATAGCGCCGTCGGCCTTGACAGACCACAGCTGCTGAGGAGTTCGAATGGTCCAGTTGACCTCCTGGGCGTGGAACAACCGGCAGGCCGTCCGCAGGCTCCAGTTTTTCCGGGCTTCCACATCATAGGCGATAAAGTCCGGACGGCCGATGGCGTTGACGAACAGGTTCCGGGCAAAAAAAGCGGTGAACAGATTCAGCGGTTTGTCCTTCCGGGTGAATTTTGCCATCAGCTGTCCACGGATGACTTCCGGGCGGTTTTTGCGGAACCACCGGACCACGTCGGGGGAGAAGGATTCCACACACCACAAGCCCCGATAGCCCAGCAGCAGCTCACAGGTTTTGGCGCACAGCTCGTCGGTGTTGCCATAAGGTTTCAGCTCGATAATCATGGGAATTCTGCCGTTAATCAGCTTGAGCACCTGAGAAAACAGGGGGATTGTTTCGCCGCTTTCCGCCAGAGAATACTTTTGAAGCTCTTCCCAGGTCAGGGAACGAACGTCTGCGTCCTGTCCGCACATGCGCTTGAGGTTGTCATCGTGAAAGACAACCACCTGTCCGTCGGCGGTCAGCTGTAAATCCAGTTCCACGCCGAATCCTTTTGACACGGCCCGCTGAAAAGCGGGAAGGGAATTTTCCGGAATGCTCTGGTTTTTTTCATAAAAGCCCCGGTGGGCATAGTCGTATTTTTTCAGGCTTTCCATATTGGAAGCATCCAGCCCGGAACGGGGACGGATGCAGAACAGCCATACGGCGAGATAAACGATCAGAACGGCGAGAATAATGAGAAAAATCAGGGTGGGAAGTGGCATAAATCAAGGCTCCTTTGCGTGAAATCATCATCAGTCCGGTGTATCGAAGGATTCCAGACGGCTTTTCGGGGGGATGGGTTTGCTGTCGCCGTGACGGACAAACAGCATGGTGATAAAAGCGAAAGCACAGAACAGCGCGGCATAGGGGAACAACGTCCAGTATCCCACATGCTCCAGCAGTGCGCCGGAAAGAACAGGGGTGATAATTTGGGCGGCCATGGAGAAGGTATAGTAATAGCCGGTGAATTTTCCCACATTGCTGCCCCGGCTCATTTCCACTACCATGGGGTAGGAATTGACGTTGATGGCGGCCCAGGCCACGCCGACCAGTGCGAAAACAAGGTTCACCGACGGGTGATAGGTGGGGAAAAGGGCGCCGGAGAAGAAACACAGGGCAAGGACCGTGACACCGATGAGGATGGTCTTTTTCCGGCCGATTCGAGTGGCAATAATGCCCACGGGAATATAGGAAAGGATAGCGGCTGCGGTGGCAATCAACAGACTGGAAGCAAAGCTGCCGCCGGTCATGCCCCACTGAATCTGTGCATACTTTGAAAAGGCGGAGGTGACGGCGTTATAGCCCATAAACCAGAAGGCCACAGAGAGCAGCAGGAAAATCAGACTCTTTTTTACGTCCCGGGGAAGAGGGGCGGAGGAGCTGGTTTCCTCATTGGATTCCGGTTCGGTTTCTTCCGGGTCACTCAAAGCAGCGGCTTCCGCGGAAAGGCGGTTTTCCGGAATGGTGAAAACCAGCAGGACCACAGAGACCACCATGATGAAGGCCACTGCTGCAAACAAGGGAAAATAGTTGGGACGTTCGGTGTGGCCGGGCACCAGTACCTGAATCAGTACCAGCGTGATCATGCCGCCCACAGCGCCCATCAGATTGATGATGGCGTTTCCCTTGGAGCGCAGCGGCTTGGGGGTTACGTCGGGCATTAGGGCAACGGCGGGGGAGCGATAAATGCTCATGCTCACCAGCACCATCAGCAGGGCGGCAATGAACATCCAGAAGATGCCCAGCTGATCGGCCAGGGGAATCAGCAGCATGAACAGGCAGGATGCGGCGGTACCCGCGATGATAAATGGTGTGCGTTTTCCCAATCGGGTGCGGGTTTTGTCGGAAAGATTGCCGAAAAACGGCAGCATGAACAGGGCCAGCACGTTGTCCAGCGCCATAATCATGCCCGAATAGGTGTCCTTCAGGTGAAAGGTGTGCTTGAGAATCAGGGGGATGATGCCCTCGTACATCTGCCAGAAAGTGCAGATGGAGAGAAAGGCCATGCCCACAAAGACCGTGCGTTTGACGTTCAGTTTCATAACGTTCTCCTTTATTCATGTTGTCCGCATGTTCTTTCATCATAGCATGAAGCCTGTGGGAATTCAATTTGAAAATGTAAAATTCTCATAAAATCTTATGATATCTTGCGTTTTTCCAGTGGATACAGTACAATTGAACAATAAGGAAAACCGGGGAAAATTCGCCCCGTTGTGCCCGGACGCGCGGGGATTCGCCCGGATATCCGCCGCAGAAGCAGCCTTGAAAATTTCCCTTTTTTGACCGAAAACAGCCAAAATCCGGCGCAGGCTGCCTTTGCGTTTTTGTCCGGTTTCCAGTATGATATGGACAACGGCCGTTCTTCTATGGAAAGGAGGTTTTCCCATGGATTCCGTTCTGACAACCATTTATTTCTGCTGCATGGGTGTGGGATTGCTGCTGCCGCTGGCGCATGTGGTGCTGGATTTTCTGGATCTGGACTTTGACGCAGGCGACGCAGACGCACCGCTCCCCTTCAATATCATGGCGCTGTCTTTCGGCGTGCTGGTGTTTGGAACCTGCGGCAAAATTGTGCTGGTGCTGGGCGGTCACTGGGTGTTCAGTCTCATACTGGGCGGAGTTCTGGGAATTCTGGCCTGTTGGGCGCTGACCCGGTTTGTCATCCGGCCCCTGAAACGGAATCAGCCCCAAGCGCCCAGTATCCGGGAGCTGGTCTGGAAGGAAGGGGTCATCCAGCTGGCGGTCCGCCCTGATTTTGTCGGGACGGTCCGGGTGCAGAACAGCGCCGGAAGCTATACCGCCTACAGCGCAAAACCCGCGTCCTGGGTAACGGAAGAACTTCCCGTCGGCATGGAGGTCCTGATTGTGGAGGTCGACGAGGAGAAAAACATCTGCACAGTCTGTCCTTTCGATTCCTATCGGAAGCAGCTGGCACAGCTCAAAGAGTCAAAAGGAGGTTTTTGAAAATGCCTGAAGAATTCATGTCAACCGCAATTCTCATTGGAATCATTGTTGTCGGCCTGATCATTGTCCTGGCCGCGATTTTCTCCACCTGGAAAAAGGTGCCTGCCGATAAAGCGGCCATTGTGACCGGTCTGGGAAAAGCCAAAGTGATTACCGGCGGCGGCGTCATGGTGCTGCCCGTTTTGCAGCGGATCGACTACATAACACTGGAAAATATCAGTTTTGATGTGAACATGCAGGGAACCCTGACAGCCGACGCTGTGCCCATCGAAGCCAACGGTACTGTCGTTGTCAAAATCAAGAACGATGAAGCCATGATCCGTTCTGCCGTGGAGCAGTTCAACTGCGGCAGGGAGAACGAAACCAAACAGCATATTATGGAAACCGCCCGGGATGTCTGTGAAGGCCGTCTCCGTGAAATTATCGCGGATATGACCGCCGAACAGCTGTACAAAGACCGCAAGACCTTCTCCGAGCGGGTGAAGGAAGTGGCGGAGGAACAGCTGTGCGAACTGGGTCTGGAACTGAAATCCTTTACCATTAAAGGAATTGGCGACCAGAACGGTTATTTTGAAGCCCTGAGCAAGCCCCAGATTGCAGCGGTGAAGCGCGACGCGGAAATCGCACAGGCCGAGGCGGTCAAGGAGAGCATGATTAAGACTTCCGAAGCCCGCCGCGCCGGTGAACAGGCTCGTCTGGAAGCGGAAGCCCGTATGGCAGAAGCCAAAAAGGAAGCGGACATCAAGAAGCTGAATTTTGAAAAGGAGCGCCAGACCACCCAGGCAATTTCCGACGCAGCCTACAGCATTCAGCAGAACGTGACCCAGAAGGACATTACCAACACGGAAATGGATGCCAACGTGCTGAAAGAACAGCGTGCCCGTGAAGTGCGGGAAGCTTCCATTCAGATTGAGATTGCCGCCGAACAGAAAAACATTGAGCTGGCAAAGAAAAAGGCTGAACGCAAGGAAGCCGAGCTGCTGGAAACGGTGATTAAGCCCTCCGAGGCCGAAAAGCTCCGCGCAGAATTGCAGGCAGAAGCCCAGAAGATTGCCATGATTAAGCGGGCCGAAGCAGAAGCAGAAGCCAAAAAGCTGGATGCTGCCGCAGAGGCCGAGGCACAGAAACTGGATGCTCAGGCTCAGGCCGAACGCATTAAGCAGGAAGGTATGGCACAGGCGGAAATTACCGAAAAGCAGGGCGTTGCACAGGCAGAAGCCATTCGCCGTCAGGGTCTTGCAGAAGCGGAAGCGCTGGAAAAGAAAGCCGAAGCACTGGCCAAGATGGATGATGCCGGTAAGCTGCAGATGGTGGTTGAAAAGCTGCCTGAAATTGCCCGCGCAATTGCGGAGCCCATGTCCAAGATTGGCAACATCACCATTATCGACGGTTCCGGCAGCGGAGAAGGCGGAGGCGGCGCCGCAGATGTGGCCCGTTATATGACCGGTTCTCTGAAAGCCGTGAACGAAGCGCTGAAGGACACCATCGGTTTTGACATGACCGACGTGATGAAGTCCCAGACGCTGGAGGCCAGAACCACCCGCCGCATCAGTGTGGACGGTCTGCCCCAGCCCCTTCCCGGAGCAGCTGCACCGCAGCAGGAGCCGGAAAAGACGGAAGAATAAACCAAACGGAATGAATCAGCCCTTCCTCAGCACCTTTGTGTGCCGGGGAAGGGCTGTATTTTTCGAAAAAATCCCCGGAGAAAGCCGAAAAAGGCGAAAAAGTCCTTGACGAACGGGATGGGGTATGATACAATGAATACACCTCAAAAGGGGTTCTTTTTTTTGCGCCCTTTTCAAACTGAGGGAGGCTGGGCCATCAGGAAGCTACAGGCGTCCTGAGCAAGACCTAAATTTTTTCCGTTAAACGGGAGGTGCCGTCATGAGAGTCAAAGTCGTTATGGCCTGCACAGAGTGCAAGCAGCGCAACTACAACACCAAGAAAAACAAGAAAAACGACCCTGACAGACTGGAAATGAACAAGTATTGCCGGTTCTGCAGGAAGCACACCCTTCACCGCGAAACCAAGTAAGGCTGGGGGAACAGAGAATGGCTGAAAAAACCGAGAAGAAGCCGAACGTTTTCGTTCGTGCAGGCAAAGCCAGCGCCAAGTTCTTCCGCGATACCAAGGGCGAGATCAAGAAGATCGTCTGGCCGACTCCCAAT
Organism: uncultured bacterium; assembly: GCA_905215105.1. Lineage (GTDB taxonomy): Bacteria > Bacillota > Clostridia > Oscillospirales > Acutalibacteraceae > Heritagella_A. The sequence continues at coordinate 1,583 of CAJMOI010000062.1, read as the reverse complement.
ACGGTTTTCCGCAATATGGGCGTTGTGCTGGTAACGATTATCGTAATCGGAGCGTTTATTTTCGGTCTGGACACCGCATTTATGAAGCTCCTGGGTCTCGTTATGGATATTGCCGGCTGATCCGCTTGCGATCAGGTCAGGCTGGTGCGGAGGAATGAAGAATGGCAGATGAATCCAGATGGTACGTTGTCCATACCTATTCCGGGTATGAGAACAAAGTAGCGTCCAACCTTGAAACAACGGTTGAAAACCGTCAGCTTCACGACCTGATTCAGGAAATCCGCGTTCCCACCGAGACCGTGACCGAGGTCAAGGACGGAAAACAGCGGGAAGTGGAGCGCAAGATCTTTCCCGGCTATGTGCTGGTAAAAATGGTCATGACAGACGAGTCCTGGTATATTGTCCGCAATATCCGCGGATGCACCGGCTTCGTCGGTCCCTCTTCCAAGCCCATTCCTTTGACGGATGCCGAAGTGGCCCGCCTGGGTGTGGAGTCGAGAGAAGTGGAAGTTTCCTATGCCATCGGAGATTCCGTGCAGATTATCGACGGACCGATGGAGGGATTTGTGGGTACGGTTGAAAAGCTGGATGCTGAGAAAAACAGCGTTCGCGTCATGGTATCCATGTTTGGCCGTGAAACCCCGGTGGAGCTGGAGCTCAACCAGGTGGAAACGGTGGAATAATGCGGTTGATTCCGCAAAACAGGTTTTGGTAACAATCCGCAATGCGGTATTTGTTATGAGGGGCACAGCCCCTGTGGGAGGAATGCGTTCAAAGAGCGCGTCCCGCCATCTACCACGAATTTTGGAGGTGCAATAAAATGGCTCAAAAGGTTACGGGCTTCATTAAGCTGCAGATACCTGCTGGCAAAGCAACCCCGGCGCCCCCCGTTGGACCGGCACTCGGCCAGCACGGCGTCAACATCATGGCGTTCACGAAGGAATTCAACGAGCGCACCAAGAACGACGTGGGTCTGATTATCCCCGTTGTGATTACGGTCTATGCTGACCGTTCCTTCACTTTTGTCACCAAGACTCCCCCCGCTGCTGTTCTGATTAAGAAGGCTTGCGGCATCGAGAGCGGTTCGGGCGTGCCGAACAAGACAAAGGTTGCGAAGATTACCCGCGAACAGGTCAAGAAGATCGCCGAACAGAAGATGCCCGATCTGAACGCTGCCAACATCGAGACCGCCATGAGCATGGTGGCCGGTACCTGCCGCAGCATGGGCGTTGAAGTCGTCGACTGATCACCCGGGTGGGAGGAACTTTTATAAATCCGATATTTACCACTCAACAGGGAGGACTAACCAATGAAACACGGTAAGAAATATGTCGACGGCCTCAAGCTGATCGACCGCAGCAAGTTTTATGATACAGACGAAGCACTGGATCTGTGCATCAAGACCGGTACCGCCAAGTTTGACGAGACCGTGGAAGTGCACGTAAAGCTGGGCGTTGACAGCCGTCACGCTGACCAGCAGGTTCGCGGCGCTATCGTTCTGCCCAACGGCACCGGCAAAACTGTCCGCGTGCTGGCTATCTGCAAGGGCGACCAGGCTGACGCAGCTCAGGCTGCCGGCGCTG
>CAJMOI010000061.1 GCA_905215105.1 uncultured bacterium | reverse complement strand
GGCCTGCGGCAGAAAGCGCTCTCTTTCGAAAAGGAAATTTGACGGAATCGGATGATTTCATAAAGTCCTCCTTTCTGGAAGTCAATGCAAGGCGGCGTTATCCCGGGCGCTTGCCGGGAAAGTGAGGATCGTATTGCCGTACCAGAGCCCAGAATGCCGGGGAATGGTCGTGGTGTAAAATATGGCACAGCTCATGAATGACAACGGAGTCGATGAATTCCGGTGGCTTGTCCGCCAGCAGAAACGAAAAGTTCAGGCTGTTTTTTCCGGAACAGCTGCCCCAGCGTTTCCGCGCGGAAGTAATATGAATCCCGGTGGGGGCAACGCCGATTTTTTTGGAAAAGTATTCCACCCGGGGCGTGACCAATGCCAGCGTCCGGGCTTTCATGGAAGCGATGACCTCCGGCGTGTACTGGGGAACCGGCGGTTTTTCCGCCAGCTGTTTCTGTTTGGCGAAAATCCAGTCCTGTTTCCGCAGGAGAAAGTCCTCAATTTTCTCCCGGGAAAGCCTGAGAGGTGCCCGCACGACCACAAGTCCGCCGGGCTGCACGGCGATTTCCAGCGTTTTTCTTCGGCTTCGAATCAGCTGATATTCCATGGGGGTCTCCTTTGCAATTTTGCAGGATTGATGTATAATAAAGCAGAAATCGCGGCGGGAAGGTTTCCGGCAGCAGTTTCGGGCTTTCCTGTCCTTATAGTATATCACACCGGGCGCAAAGTACCAGCGTTTTCTCAAAACAGCGGCCCTTTGTCCCGGAAGTTTATGTGAAAGAAGTGGCTGTATCATGTATTCTGTTTATCAACAGCGCCTTGACCGGGTGCGGGAAAATATGAAAGAACAGGGGCTGCCCCAGATTCTGGTCAGCTCCACGGAATCGGTGTTTTATCTCACCGGCCTTTGGATTGTGCCTATGGAGCGGCAGCTGGCGCTGTATCTCCACGAGGATGGGCAGTGCGTGCTGTTCGGAAACGACCTGTTCGGCATCACCTCTGTGGAAGGCTGGGAGCTGAAACTCCACAATGACGCAGACGACCCGGTGGCGGATATTGCCGCAGTGGTTCGTCCCGGTGTGCTGGGCATTGACAAAGTCTGGCCCAGCCGGTTCCTGATTTCCCTGATGGAAAAGCGGAACGACATTCGCCCCGCCGTAGGTTCCGCGCCGGTGGATGATGCCCGCAAACAGAAGGATGAAGCAGAGGCCAAAGCCATGCGGGAGGCTTCCGCGGTAAATGATCGGGTCATGGAACAGGTCATCCGGGAGCTGCGGGAAGGCGTGACGGAAACGGAAATGGCCGCAAGAGTGGAAGCCCTTTTCCGGGAAAACGGTGCGGAGCGCTCTGATGAGGGACAGCTGGTCTGTTTCGGCGCAAACGGTGCAGACCCTCACCATGCCCCGGAAAATACCCGGCTTCGTCCCGGTGACAGCATTGTGCTGGATATCTTCACGCCCATCAACCGGTACTGGTGCGACATGACCCGCACGGTTTTCTGGAAGGAAGTCAGCGAAGAGCAGCGCCGGGTGTATGAAACGGTGAAAGCCGCCAATCTGGCAGCGGAAGCCATGATTCGCCCCGGTGTGAAAATGTGCGAAATTGACCGGGCAGCCCGTCAGGTCATTGAAGAGGCGGGCTATGGGCCGTACTTTACCCACCGGCTGGGCCATGGCTGCGGAATTTCCTGCCACGAGCCGCCGGACAACAGCGCAGTGAGTGAAGTGATTGCCCAGCCCGGCATGGTGTTTTCGGTGGAACCGGGCATTTATCTGCCGGGAAAATTCGGAGTGCGCATTGAGGATCTGGTGCTGGTGACGGAAACCGGCTGCGAGGTGCTCAACCAGTACAGCAAGGAGTTACAGGTGTTGGGATAACAGAGGGGGAATCAATGTGAAAATCGGACTGGTGCTGGAAGGCGGCGGAATGCGCGGTCTGTATACCGCCGGTGTGCTGGATACCATGATGGCGGAAAACTGGAAGCCCCACTATGTGGTGGGAGTTTCCGCAGGCGCCTGTCACGCGGCTTCCTTTGTCAGCGGACAGCGTGGGCGAGCCTATCGGACGAATATGGATTATCTGGGAGACAGCCGATATCTGAGCCTGAAAAATTATGTGACTACCGGTTCTCTGTTCGGTATGAAGTTCATTTTCGACACGGTTCCCAATCACTTGGACCCCTATGATTACGAAGCCATGCTGGCTTCTCCCATGGAATATGAAGTGGGCGTCACGGATGTGGAGACGGGACAGCCGGTGTTTTACTCCAAAGAAGCCCTGTACCACGATTGCACCCTGCTGGCGGCGTCCTCTTCCATTCCGGTGTTTTCGCCGGTTGTACAGTATCTGGATAAACGGTATCTGGACGGCGGTACCTCTGCGCCCATTCCCGTGGAGCGGGCGCTGGAGCAGGGATGTGATTATATTGTTGCCGTCCTGACCCGGGACAGGGGGTATGTCAAATCTCCGGAAGGCTTCCGGGGAGTATACAGCCGGGTGCTTCGGAAAGAGCCGGGAATGGTGCAGGCGCTGGACAATCGTCATGCTGTTTATGCCCGGGAGCGGGCGCTGCTCTTTTCTCTGGAAAAGCAGGGGAAAGCCACCATTATTGCCCCGGAACGCCCTATTGCCCTCAGCCGCTTTGAAAAAGACCGGGAAAAGCTGGACGCTCTGTACCGGCAGGGACAGGAGGAGTGCCGGAAGCTCATGGAAGCGCCGGACTGCTCCTGGAAAAAGGAGGGGTTGGCATGAAGCTATCCCTCTGGCGCAAGGATACGCTGGCTCATGAGTCGCTGATTGTGGGCATTATGCTGGCGCTGTCCGGCGGATTTCTGGATACCTATACCTACACACTGCGAGGCGGCGTTTTTGCCAATGCCCAGACGGGCAATCTGGTGCTGATGGCGGTGAAATTGGCGGATTTTGATTTTCTTTCCGCCTTGTACTACTTCATTCCAGTAACGGCCTTTTTTCTGGGGGTGCTGCTGACGGAAGTCATCAAGCGGCGGCTGCCGGAAGATGCTTTTTTACAGTGGCAGCATATGGCGCTGCTGCTGGAAATGGTACTGCTGCTGATGATCGGTTTTGTGCCCCTGTGGGTACCGGACGCGGTGGTGAATGTGACCATTTCCTTTATCTGTTCCGTGCAAGTGCAGAGCTTCCGGAAAACCAAGGGTCTGCCTTATGCAACAACGATGTGTACCGGAAACCTCCGTTCTGCGGCGGACCACTTTTCCGTTTTCCTTTTTTCCCGGGAGCAGGAATCCCTATGGAAAAGCCTGCGGTATCTGCTGATTATTGCCGTGTTCTGTGTGGGAGCCGCCTGCGGAGCGCTTCTTTCCAGAGTGCTGGGCACAGGTGCGGTCTGGAGCTGCTGCATCCTGTTGGGACTGGTACTGATGCTGTTGGTGTGGGACAGCCGCAGCGCTTCCTGAATAACTTGTATAGTCACTCGACAAGAATTGTACGAACAATTTTAATCGAGTGACTTTTTTATTTTTTCAGGAATGATTTGATTATGGGACATATTGAGAAATCTTTCAGACATTTCATGAAAAACAGTTGCAAATTTTCCCGTTTTGAAGTATGATAAAAGCGTCAAAGGTTGTCCGTACATATTTTATTGGAGTTCCCTTGCTCCGGTTCGTGACTTGCTATACGGACAATGATTTATTTGTAAGGAGGACGTTCCCATGAACAATATCCCTCAGGTCAAGCTGGGTATTATTGCCGTTAGCCGTGACTGCTTTGTGATTTCCCTGTCCGAGAGACGCCGTGCCGACATTGTCAAGGCCTATGGCGCAAAGGGCGGCGAAATTGTCGAGATCAAGAAGACTGTTGAAAACGAAAAGGATATGCTGGAAGCCGTTGCCGAGGCTAAGGCTGCTGAATGTAATGCGCTGGTGGTTTTCCTGGGCAACTTTGGCCCCGAAACCCCCGAGACCCTGATTGCCAAGGAGTTCGACGGCCCTGTGATGTATGTGGCTGCTGCCGAAGAGCACGGCGACGACCTGATTAACGGCCGCGGCGACGCTTACTGCGGTATGCTGAACTGCTCCTATAACCTGGGTCTGCGCAAGCTGAAGGCTGTCATCCCCGAGTATCCCGTGGGCACCGCCGACGAGATTGCCGATATGATCGCTGACTTCGTACCCGTGGCCCGCACCCTCATCGGTCTGGCCGGTCTGAAGATCATCACCTTCGGCCCCCGTCCCCAGGACTTCTTCGCCTGCAACGCTCCCATTAAGCCCCTGTATGATCTGGGCGTGGAGATTCAGGAAAACAGCGAGCTGGACCTGCTGGTGGCTTATCGCGCACACGCAAACGACGAGCGCATCGATGCAATTGTCAAAGAGATGGCAGAAGAGCTGGGCGTCAAGGGCAACCAGTACCCCGACCTGCTGCCCCGTATGGCTCAGTTTGAGCTGACCCTGCTGGATTGGGCAGAGCAGAACAAGGGCGCTCGCGACTATGTGGTGTTCGCTGACAAGTGCTGGCCTGCATTCCCCAGCGAGTTCGGCTTTGAGCCCTGCTATGTCAACTCCCGTCTGGCCGCTAAGGGTATCCCCGTGGCCTGCGAAGTGGATATCTACGGCGCACTGAGCGAGTACATCGGCGCTTGTGTCACCGGCGACGCTGTAACCCTGCTGGATATCAACAACTCTGTGCCCGCCGACCTGTATGAGGCCGACATCAAGGGCAAGTTCAACTATGGCCCCACCGACGTGTTCATGGGCTTCCACTGTGGCAACACCCCCATCTGCAAGCTGTGCGACGACCGCGCTGTCAAGTATCAGCTGATTCAGAACCGTCTGCTGGAGAACGGCGGCGAGCCGGACTTCACCCGCGGCACTCTGGAGGCAGACATTGCTGCCGGCCAGATCACCTTCTTCCGTCTGCAGAGCGCTGCTGACGGCACCCTGCACAGCTACATTGCACAGGGCGAGGTTCTGCCTGTGGCAACCCGTTCTTTCGGCGGTATCGGCATCTTCGCGATCCCCGAGATGGGCCGCTTCTACCGTCATGTGCTCATCAGCAAGCGCTATCCTCACCATGGCGCTGTGGCCTTCGGCCATGTGGGCAAGGCTCTGTACACCATCTTCAATTATCTGGGTGTAGAGGATATCGCCTTCAATCAGCCCAAGGGCATGCTGTACAAGGACGAGAATCCCTTTGCCTGATTGACGGCAAAGATTTTCCCATAACCAACAAAACCCGCTGTCTGTATGTTGCATACAGGCAGCGGGTTTTTTGCGTGTTTTTACATAAACCAGGTTTCCGGACAGGTGGAGCTCACGCCGGAAGCCCCTGATTGCAGTGCGTCGGTAATGTCTTTTTTGTCCAGAATCAGGCCGCTGGCAATGACAGGGACGGGGCTTTTCTTTTGAATGGAGCGGGTTATTCGGGGCATCACGCCGGGGAGGATTTCCAATATATCCGGAGCGGCGGTTTCCAGCTGGCGAAACATGGTTTCCAGCGCCCGGGAGTCGATAATAAAGAACCGCTGAATGGCCAGCAATCCTTTTTGCCGGGCATATTTGATGACACCCGGCCGGGTACTGATGATTCCCTGTGCGCCGGTGTGGGTGCAGATGAAGTCCACGGAAATTTCTTTGGGTGTCAGGCCGCTGACCAGATCCAGATGCACCACCGGGAATTTCCCTGCCTGTTGAATCCGGGCGACAATCTCCCCGATATCACAGATAGTGCCATAGAGAATGAAAACGACCTGACAGTCGGACTCCAGACAACGGGCAAGACCTTCCTCGTCCTTGATGGCGGCAATCACCGGATTTTCTGCCAGCAGTCGGCAGAAAGCCCGGGCGTTTTCGCTGCGGTTCATGCCAGTCCCTCCAAAAGCCCCGTCAGCTCTTCCAACGACTGACAAATCATATCCGGCTGTACCGGGCTGTTTTCCAGATCCTGTAATTGGGTTTCCCCGGTGAGAACCAGAATGGAGGTAACGGCGGTTCCCTGTGCAATTTTGATATCCGTATACAGACGGTCGCCAATGACGGCCAGTTCCTCTTCCCGGCAGCCGGTGTGCTTCAGCAGGTATTCCAGCGTATGGCGGGAGGGCTTTCCGAAAAATTCCGGTGTCACACCGGTAGAGGCCTGAATCAGCGCGGCCATAGAGCCGCAGTCGGGGATAAAGCCGTTTTCCACCGGGCAGTTGAAATCCGGATTTACGCCGTAAAAGGGCTTTCCTTCCCGGACAAACCGGCAGGCTTTTTCCAGTTTTTCATAGGTCAGCGTGGTATCGAATCCCAGCACCACTGCGTCAGGATTGTGGTCATTCAGAGCGATCCCGCCGAGACGAAAGGCCTCCTCCAGCTCCGGTGTTCCCACCAGATAAACGCTTTTTCCCGGATGATTCCGGTTGAGCCAGTCAATGATCACGCCGTTGGAAATGAGCATTTTTTCCGGTGTGGTGGGAATGCCCATGGAAGCCAGCTTTTTCAGATAGGCAGCGGCGTTTTTGGAGCTGTTGTTGGTAAAATAACAGAATTCCCGGCCGCTTTTTTCCACAGCCTGCAGAAAGGCCGGCGTAAAGGGAAACAGCCGGTTCCCCAGATAAATGGTTCCGTCCATATCCAGTACGAAACAGCGGATTTTTTTCAGACGTTCTCTTTTTTCTTCACAGGTCACAGCGGTACCTCCTTCTTTTTCTGAATCCAATATAGCAAAGGAAAGGGAAAAAAGCAAGATTTAGCACTTGAATATAAAGAGCGCTAAATTTAATACTTAATTCATAAATTTTGCGATTTTTGATAACAAACGGGGAATAGAATATAAGCGTTCCCAAAAGGGAACAGCAGAAAATAACAGGATTTATCCCAAAGAAAGAAGACGATTGCAATGGGCTGTTTTCAAAATTGAATATAACAATATTGATATAATCGCAATGAATTGGAGGAATTGAGTATGTTTGATATGATGCCTTATGCTTGGAACCGCAGCCAGAATCTTCTGGACTCTTTTGCAGACTTTGAGAAAAACTTTTTCGGCGAGATGAGCCGCAGCGTTTCCGGATTCAACACCGATATCCGGGACAACGGCAGCGAGTATGTTCTGGAAGCAGAGCTGCCGGGATTTAATAAAGAGGACATTCAGGTGGAGGTCCACGATGGGATGCTGCACATCTCCGCAAAGCACGAAGAGAAGCAGGAGGAGAAGGACGAGAAATCCGGACAGTATATCCGTCGGGAACGCCGGTATGGTTCCTTCCAGCGGAGCTTCTCCCTCAATGGTGTGGACCCGGACAAGATTGAGGGTCAGTATCAGGATGGCGTGTTGAAGCTGACACTGCCCAAGGTGCAGCCCACCGTGCCCCAGAGCCACCGCATCGAAATCCGATAAAAAAACACACAGATCCCCAAGTACAAAAGCAGCCGCAGACTGGTAAAACAGCCTGCGGCTGCTTTTTTGTGTGGATGATGGGTTGAGCATTGCCAACCATGAGGGTTCGTGGTATGATGACGAAAACGGGGAGGAGGAATGGGATGAAGATTCACCGGATAGATAAAGACAAAAAGCGATATTTTCCCCTTTTGCTGCTGGGAGATGAGCAGGAAAGTATGATCGACCGGTATTTGGAACGGGGCGAGCTGTACGTCATGGAGGATGACCAGCCCTGTGCCGTCTGTGTGGTGACGGACGAGGGGGATGGCATACTGGAAATCAAAAATCTGGCGGTAGCGCCGGCGCTTCAGCGACAGGGGCTTGGAAAAGCCATGATTGCCTTTGTGGCGGAAACCTACCGGAACCGTTATCGGGTTTTACAGGTGGGAACCGGTGACAGTCCCGCTACCATTCCCTTTTATGAAGCCTGTGGTTTCATCCGTTCCCATATTGTCCCGGATTTTTTCACCGTTCACTATGACCATCCCGTTTATGACGGCGGTGTATTGCTGCGGGATATGGTATATTTGCAACTTGATCTGTAAAAAGCGAGGGAAAAGAAAATGGAAATGACCGTTACCGTGCTGATTCCCGTGGAGGAGCGGCACAAGAAGATATTGGAGAATGCAGCGCCCGAATACCGGTTTTGTTACCGGACGCCGGAAACCGTGACACAGGAAGAACTGGACCAGTCCGACATCCTGATTGGCAATCCTCCGGTATCCCTTCTGCACGGTTCCCAGCGGCTGAAATGGCTGCAATGCAACAGTGCCGGAACGGAGCCCTTTTTGCAGCCCGGCGTGCTGCATCTCGATACACTGCTCACCAACGCCACCGGTGCTTACGGGCTGGCCATCTCCGAGCATATGCTGGGGATGCTGCTGGAACTGTTTAAGAAACTCCATCTCTATCGGGACGCCCAGCACCTTCACCAGTGGAAAAGTCTGGGACGGGTTCGCTCCATTGAAGGTTCCACCGTTCTGGTGCTGGGAATGGGGGACATCGGCGGAGAGTTTGCCCGGAAGGTGAAGGCATTGGGCGCTACGGTGATCGGCGTACGCCGGACGGATACCCGAAAGCCCGACTATGTGGATGAGCTGTATCTGACCGAAGAGCTGGACCGGCTGCTGCCCCGGGCAGATGTGGTGGCGGTGGCGCTTCCGGGAAATGGGGAGACGGCCGGGATGCTGAACCGCAAACGCATGGAGAGCATGAAGGAAGGCGCCGTGCTGCTGAATGTGGGCCGCGGCGTGATTGTGGATACAGAAGCCCTGTGTGATGCGCTGGAATCCGGTCATCTGGGCGGAGCAGGGCTGGATGTGACAGACCCGGAACCCCTTCCGGAAAATCACCGGCTGTGGAATCTTCCCAATGCGGTGATTACACCCCATATTTCCGGTTTTTATCATCTGCCGGAAACGCTGGAGCGGATTGTCCGGATCAGCGCGGAAAATCTGGAGGCTTATCGTTCGGGAAAGCCCCTTCGGAATCAGGTGGATTTTTCCACCGGTTACCGAAAATTGGTGGAATAAAGTACCTGTGCAATGATAAAAACGCAAAAAATCCGCAGAGCGTCGGGATGGCCGATGACTCTGCGGATTTTCTTTACGGGATCCAGGAATGGAAAAATTACAGCAGCTTGACACCGGAAGCGGCACAGGCAGCCCGGGTTTCATCGTCCCACACGGAAACCTGTACTTCACCGATGTGCGCTTTGCCCAACAGCAGCAGGCACAGACGGGACTGACCGATACCGCCGCCAATGGTCAGGGGCAGAATGTTGTCCAGTACCATCTGATGGAAATGATAGCGGCGGCGGTCATCGCAGCCGGCTTTGGACAGCTGGGAGTCCATGGAGCGGGCATCTACCCGGATACCCATACTGGAAACTTCCATGGCGGCGTCCAGAACTTCGTTCCAGAACAGCAGGTCGCCGTTCAGGTGCCAGTCGTCATAGTCGGGTGCACGGCCGTCGTGGCGCTTTCCGGAGTGAAGCACATCGCCGATTTCCATGAGGAAAGTGGTTTTGTGTTCCCGTACATACAGGTTTTCGCGCTCTTTGGGGCTCTTGTCCGGATACAGGTCTTCCAGCTCCTGAGTGGTGATAAAGGAAATTTCCTTCTCCAGCATGGGAACGTGCAGGCTGGGATATTCTTCCCGCAGCATATCGGCGGTGGCGCAGATGGCTCCGACAATTTTCCGGACGGTATCCTTCAGAAATTCCACATTGCGTTTTCCGTCAGGAATAATGGCTTCCCAGTCCCACTGGTCCACATAAATGGAGTGCAGGTTGTCCATATCCTCGTCCCGGCGGATGGCGTTCATGTCGGTCACCAGACCATAGCCGGGCTCAAAGCCATAGCGGTACAGGGCATAGCGTTTCCACTTTGCCAGAGAGTGCACCACCTGTGCACAGGTGCCGGTTTCCCGGATGTCAAAGGAAACCGGGCGCTCCACATTGTTCAGATCGTCATTCAGACCGGAAGAAGCATCCACAAACAGCGGCGCGGAAACCCGGGTCAGGTTCAGGGCGTCTTCCAGATTGCGGATAAAGTTCACTTTGATCTTGTCAATGGCCTGCTGGGTCTGAAACAGGGTGAGGCCCTTGGAAGGGTTGTAATCTGCGGGGATAATGGTTTGGCTCATGGGAAACGTTCCTTTCTATGGCTGAATCAAATTGCAGCAGGGCGATTTTCGCCCCAAAAAAGCCGGATTCGCAAAAGAGGCGTTGCGGCAAACCCGCAGCGCCTTTCTGATTGTTATTATACTGTTATGAAGGGGCATTTGTCAAGAAAAATCAGTTTGCCGATTTATTCTGCTACAGCAAAGCAGTGCGGAGAAATTGCAGGATCTTTTTTTCTCTCCTGCTTACCTGCACCTGTGTCATGCCCAGCTGCCGGGCAGTTTCCGTTTGCGTTCGGTGGGCGAAATACC
>CAJMOI010000060.1 GCA_905215105.1 uncultured bacterium | reverse complement strand
TTCTGGATAACTCCATCACCGGCATGACCGGCCACCAGCAGAACCCCACCACCGGTTACACCATCAAGGGTGATCCCACCAGCGCGGTGAATCTGGAAGCCCTCTGCCACGCCATTGGCATCAACCGTGTGCGTGTGGTAGACCCCTATGACCTGCCCGCCGTACAGCAGGCACTGAAAGAAGAATTGGCCGCAGAAGAGCCGTCGGTGATTATCAGCCGCCGCCCCTGCGCCTTGTTGAAATATGTAAAACATAAGCCTGCCCTGACCGTGAATGCTGATTCCTGCATCGGCTGCAAAGCCTGTTTGGGTATCGGCTGCCCGGCCATCAGCATCCGCGATGGCAAAGCCTGCATCGACCGTACCCAGTGTGTGGGCTGCGGCGTGTGCGAGAGCCTTTGCCCGAAAAAAGCCATTGGAGGTGCCGCAGAATGAGTAACGGAAAAAGTGTAATGATCGTCGGCGTAGGCGGACAGGGAACCCTGCTTGCCAGCCGTTTGCTGGGCGCGGCCATGACCGCCAAAGGCTTTGATGTCAAGGTGAGCGAGGTTCACGGTATGAGCCAGCGCGGCGGCTCTGTGGTGACCTATGTGCGCTATGGCGAAAAGGTGTATTCCCCCATCATCGAAGAAGGCGAAGCGGACATTGTGCTGGCCTTTGAGCAGCTGGAAGCTGCCCGGTATCTGCCCTATCTGAAAAAGGGCGGCGCTGTGGTGGTAAACACCCAGAAGATGGACCCCATGCCGGTGGTTACCGGTGCGGCCAAGTACCCGGAAGGGGTGCTGGATGCCATTGCCGCCAAGGGTGTGCAGGTGCTGGCAGTGGATGCGCTGTCTCTGGCAGAGCAGGCCGGTTCTGTAAAGGCCGTCAACGTGGTGCTGATTGGCGCCATGGCCAAGAGCTTGCAGCAAGACCCGGAAGTCTGGCTGCAAGCCATTGAAGAGACTGTCCCGGCCAAGTTTCTGGAGATGAACCGCAAGGCATTCCAGCTGGGCTTTGACGCAGTGTAAAATAAAATATCCGAAAAAAGCTCCCGGAGCGTAAACAATGCTCCGGGAGCTTTTTTCGGATTGGTAACATGTTAATTGGGATATGGGAGAAGTCGTACTTCATGAGGATTTCTGCATGACTTTCTGATTTTCCCGCTTTCTGTCAGGCAATCAATCTTTAGTTTCAAAAACAATGGATGCATCTCTGGGCAGTGCCAGACCGCAGGCCACTTCCGCTGCTTTGATGATTCCCGCAATGGCCGGACAGGCACAGTGTCCGGGAAAATGCTCTGCGGCATATTCATACAGAGGACCTGTTCCCGGCTTGCCCAAACACAGCTCATAGCCGTCAAAGGTATTTCCCAATGCTTCCATCATGCCGGAAACGGCCTTGCAGCCGCTTTTCACATGAAGCTCTACTTCCATTCCGTCTTCGGAAACGGCTTCTACTGAGGTAATCAGCCCGCAGACGCCGGGGTTAATGGTTACTTTTGCCATATAAAACGCCTCCCAGTTTTGCATTTGATTCTGCTTTCAGTATACTCCCAAAACACCGGGATTTCTGGTATCTTTATGCGCAAATTGGCAGGAATTTGTACAGCGTATGATTATCATCCGGCGTGTTCAAACTGGCTGTTATACAGGCTGGCATAGAAACCGCCTTTCGCCAGCAGTTCTTCATGATTGCCCTGCTCCACAATATCGCCGTCCTTCATGACGAGAATCATATCTGCATCCCGGATGGTGGAGAGCCGGTGGGCGATAATAAAGCTGGTGCGGCCCTTCATCAGGTTATCCATGGCCTTCTGGATCAATACTTCGGTGCGGGTATCCACGCTGCTGGTAGCTTCGTCCAGAATCAGGATTTCCGGGTCGGCCAGAATAGCCCGGGCAATGGTGAGCAGCTGCTTCTGACCCTGAGACACATTGCTGGCCTCTTCATTCAGAACCATATTGTAGCCGTCAGGCAAGGTGCGGACAAAGTGGTCCACCTGTGCGGCAATGGCTGCCTGACGCACTTCTTCGTCGGTGGCAGTGAGCTTACCGTACCGGATGTTGTCGGCAATGGTGCCATGATACAGCCAGGTTTCCTGCAAAACCATACCAAACAGAGAGCGCAGGTCGTCCCGCTTAAAGGAGCGAATATCATAACCGTCTACCAGAATGGCGCCGTCGTTGACGTCATAGAACCGCATCAAAAGTTTCACCATGGTGGTCTTGCCTGCACCGGTAGGGCCGACAATCGCCACCTTCTGGCCGGGTTTGATATTGGCGCAGAAATCGTGAATAATGATCTTTTCCGGATTATAGCCAAAGCTCACATGAGCAAACTGCACGCTGCCTTCAATGTGGACATGGGTTTCCGTATCCGGCTCTTCACTGCGGTTTACAGTGATGGCATGTTCTGCTTCGGGAATCTCTTCTTCCTGTGCCAGGAATTCAAACACCCGCTCCGCAGCAGCCATGGTCTGCTGGAGAATGTTGGAGATATTGGCCACCTGGGTAATGGGCTGAGTAAACTGCCGCACATACTGGACAAAAGCCTGAATATCGCCTACGCTAATCCGTCCATTGACGGCGAACCAGCCGCCCATAATGCAGATCACCACATAGCCCACATTACCGATAAAGTTCATCACCGGCATCATCAGGCCGGAAAGGAACTGGGATTTCCACGCAGACTGATACAAACGGTCGTTATACTCACTGAAAGTCTTTTCCGAACTTTCCTCGCCGTTAAAAGCCTTTACCACCACATGGCTGCCATACATCTCCTCCACATGGCCATTGACGTGACCCAGATATTCCTGCTGCTGCATGAAATATTTCTGAGACTTCTTGACAATGAAGCTGACAAACACCATGGAAACCGGCACAATGAGCAGCGCTACCAGCGTCATTTCCCAGCTGATGGAGAACATCATGGCAAGAATACCGATGAGCATGGTGACCGAAGTGATAATCTGGGTAATGCTCTGGTTCAAACTCTGACTGATGGCGTCCACATCGTTGGTGATGCGGGAAAGCACTTCGCCGTTGGTGGTGGTGTCATAGTAAGAAAACGGGAGACTGTGGATTTTATTTTCGATGTCCCGGCGCAAACGATAGGTGACCTTCATGGAAACGCCGGTCATGATAAAGCCCTGAATATAGGAACAGGCGGCGCTGATGAGGTACAGGCCTACCAGAAACAGCAGGATTTCCCCAATCCGTCCAAAGTCAATGCCTTCCCCAGTACCGGTAACTGTCCCTACCAATCCCTCAAAGAGCTCGGTAGTAGCCTGACCCAGAATTTTAGGACCGAAGATGGACAGCACGGTGGAAGCTGCGGCAAAGAGCAATACCACCAGAACGGCCCATTTATAGCTTCCCAGATAATGGAGCAGCTTTTTAAAGGTTCCCTTGAAGTCCTTGGCTTTTTCGCCGGGCATCATGCCGGGACCACCGGGGCCATGACCACCGCCGGGACGGCCCATCATGCCCCGTGCGGGGCCTCTGCGGGTTCTTTCCGTACTCATTCCAATTCCTCCTTTGAAAGCTGAGACGATGCGATTTCATAGTAGGCAGGACAGGTTTTCAGGAGTTCCTTATGGGTACCCTTGCCTACCACGCGGCCTTCGTCCAGCACCAGAATCTGGTCAGCGTGCATAATGGTGCTCACACGCTGGGCTACCAGCAGCACTGTGCTGTTTTTCGTATAGCCCTTCAAAGCGCGGCGCAGAGCGGCATCGGTCTTGAAGTCCAGCGCGGAGAAGCTGTCGTCGAAAATATAGATGGGCGCTTTTTTCGCCAGAGCCCGGGCGATGGAAAGGCGCTGTTTCTGACCACCGGACACGTTAGTGCCGCCCTGAGAAATCTCGGTGTCAAAACCGTCAGGCTTTTCGGAAATAAACTCCATAGCCTGTGCAATTTCCGCTGCTTCCTGAATCTGGTCGGCTGGAGCATCCTGACGGCCATAACGCAGGTTAGAGTCGATGGTGCCGGAAAGAAGCACACCCTTCTGGGGCACAAAGCCGATGGCCTCCCGCAGCTCTTTCTGAGGCAAGTCGCGGACATCCACGCCGCCTACCAGCACCGAGCCGCCGGTGACATCATAGAAACGGGGAACCAGATTGACCAGTGTAGATTTGCCGGAACCGGTAGCGCCGATAAACGCGGTGGTCTGACCGGGCTTGGAGATAAAGGAAATATGCTCCAGCGCATCCTCGTCGGCTCCCTGATACCGGAAACTCACGTCCCGGAATTCCACGGTACCGACGTTTTCTTTTGGCAGATGGGAACAGGTTTCTTTATCTTTGATAACCGGTTCGGTGGACAACACTTCTGCAATACGGTCACCGGAAACAGCAGCACGAGGCACCATAATGAACATCATGGAAATCATCAGGAAGCTCATGATAATCTGCATGGCGTACTGCATAAAGGCCATCATGTCGCCTACCTGCATTTGAGAATCTGCAATCTGATGAGAGGCCACCCAGACGATTACCACGCTGGTGCAATTCATAATGAGCATCATGGCAGGCATCATGAAAGTCATGACCCGGTTGACAAACCGATGGGTTTTGGTCAGGTCCCGGTTCACATCATCAAACCGGTCGGTTTCAAACTGACGGGTGCCAAAAGCGCGAATAACCATCAGGCCGCTGAGGTTTTCACGGGCTACCAGATTCAGTTTATCAATCAGTTTCTGAATGGCTTTGAATTTGGGTTTGGCGATGGAGAAGATCACCGCCACCATTCCAATGAGAACGATACAAGTAACGGCAATAATCCAGCTCATGGAGGTGGATTTTTCCAACGCCATCATGGTACCGCCGATACCCATAATCGGAGCATAGCAGATCATGCGGATGCCCATCATCAGCAGCATCTGAATCTGGGTCACATCGTTGGTGGAGCGGGTAATCAGAGAAGCGGTGGAATACCGGTCAAACTCCGTATTGGAAAAACTCTCTACCTTACGGAACACATCCCGGCGCAGGTCACGGGCCACACCGGCGGAAATCCGTGCGGAAATCAGGCTGACAAAAATCGTGGCAATACCGCCCAGCAGAGCAACCAGCAGCATTTCCATTCCCACAAAGCTGATGTACTTGAACTGGATATCCCCCAGATTCAGCCCCAGCTCCGTATAAAAGCTGCCGGTCAGAGCAGCACCGGTCTGAAGACGCATGGAAGGGTCGTTGGCCAATGCCTTTTCCCGGGCTTCCTCGATGACAGAATCCGGAAGCTGGTTCAGGACAGGCTGCATCGCGTACAGCTTTTCAAAGTCCATCTCCGATACGTCGGGTTCTTCCTCGCCCATGGAGCCGCTTTGTCCGGAAGTTTCCGCCAGACTTTGCATGGTGTTGATAAAGGTCCAGCCTGCGGTACCGAAAGCCAGGTCCATTTCGTCCAGCGTCTCTGCATCGGTTTCCTGACGAATCCATACGTTTCCGCCATCCAAATCTGGATAGATATGATCGTAGGAGGTACCGGAAGCGTCGGTATCACTGCCGGAGAACAGCTGATAATGGCTATTCAGCAGTTCTTTTTCGTCCTCGGTCATAAAGGTCTGTAAAAAGGTCATCCCCTGTTCGGAAATCGCATCCGGTGAAGCGTGCTCGATTCCGTTTTGCTGGATGCCCACATTGACAATATCCGACATGTAATTGGGCAGCCGCAGGTCACAGATTGCCTGCATAAACAGCAGAACCACTGCCGCCAGCAGTACGCCCAAATAAGGCTTGAGATATTTTGCCAGCTTTTTCAAATCTGATCCGTCCTTTCACTGCAAATTTTCTCGAATTCTCCCCGGAGCTCCTGAAGCGTACCGGAAAGACGATTCAGCATATGTACCAGCTGTTCCACTTCCTTCGGGCCGTATTGCTGAATCAGCCGGTCCAGCATCTGATTAAACTGCTGCTGACTGGCCAACAATACCTGCTCCCCTTTTTCCGTAATGGTCACAAGGGTAACCCGACGGTCTTTTGGAGCAGTCTCCCGGAGAATCAACCCCTTTTCTTCCAGTGTCCGCAAAAACTGGGAGACCGCAGGCATGGTCATAGACATGGCATCCCGCAGACTGGAAACACGAACCTCCCCCTCATTGGCAAGTTCGTGGATTCGCTGCAAAAAGAAGAATTCCCCTGCCGGAAGTCCGCATACCATCTGAATGGTTGGTTTTACCCGGCGGAATTCCACCATGGCCTTTACCAGCGCATGGCGCAGTTCCTGATTTTTCCCCTCCACGACAGAAATCCCCTCCTTCCGATTTTTATTTAATATACTTAAATGTTAGACTGGTTAACTATACCCCTACAGTATGACTGGAAATCAAAGAAAATATGAACTTTTCATGAACAATCTGATCTTTACTATATTTGTAAAATTATGCAAGTTTACCCTGCTATTCATGCATATTTTCGGATAAATCCGGGATTTCTTCCAGTAAATTTGCAGGAATATCCCCGGAAATATTGACAAATCGGGTCAAATCCAGTATGATTTGGGATGGATAAAAAACCGGAACATTTCCTGTCGGAACGCAAGAACCGGCAGGTTTGCCAATAAAACGGATGGAGGCCTGTGCTATGACGAAAAAGCCCTTTGTGACGAAGGAACAGATTGAAGAAATTGCAAAAACCTATCCCACTCCTTTCCATATTTACGATGAAAAAGGCATTCGGGAAAACGCCCGCCGTCTGAAACAGGCTTTTTCCTGGAACCCCGGTTTCCGGGAGTATTTTGCGGTTAAGGCTACCCCCAACCCCTTTATCCTGAAAGTACTGCAGGAAGAGGGATGCGGTGTGGACTGCTCCTCTCTGACCGAGCTGATGATGAGTGATGCCTGCGGTTTTTCCGGCAGCGATATCATGTTCTCCTCCAATGTAACCCCTGCGGAGGATTTCCAGCTGGCAAAGAAACTGGGAGCTTACATCAATCTGGATGACTTTACCCACATCGAGTTTCTGGAAAAAGTAGCCGGTCTGCCGGAAACCATCTGCTGCCGCTATAATCCCGGCGGAAAGTTCCAGATTGCCAACAAGATCATGGACAACCCCGGCGACGCCAAATACGGCTTTACCAAGGAGCAGATTATCGAAGGATACCGCATTCTCAAGGAAAAAGGCGTCAAGCACTTTGGCCTCCACGCATTTCTGGCCAGCAACACCACCAGCAACGCCTATTATCCCGAACTGGCCCGGATTCTCTTTGAGCTGGCTGTGGAACTGAAAGAAAAGACCGGCGCAGACATTCGGTTTGTAAACCTTTCCGGTGGCGTGGGCATTGGCTATCGCCCTGAAGATCCCTCCAGCGATATTCTCGCCATTGGCGAAGGCGTGCGCAAGGCTTATGAAGAAGTCCTAGTGCCTGCCGGTATGGGCGATGTGGCCATCTTCACCGAGCTGGGCCGGTTTATGCTGGCTCCCTACGGAATGCTCATCACCAAAGCCGTTCATGAGAAGCACACCTACAAGGAGTATATTGGCGTGGACGCCTGTGCCGCCAATCTGATGCGCCCGGCCATGTACGGCGCTTACCATCACATCACCGTACTGGGCAAAGAGGATGCCCCCTGTGACCACAAGTACGACGTCACCGGCGGTCTGTGCGAGAACAACGATAAATTCGCCATCGACCGGATGCTGCCCAAGATCGATATGGGCGATTATCTGGCCATTCACGATGCCGGCGCCCACGGTTTCGCCATGGGCTACAATTATAATGGCAAGCTGCGCTCCGCAGAGCTGCTGCTGAAAGAGGACGG
Source organism: uncultured bacterium (assembly GCA_905215105.1). Lineage (GTDB taxonomy): Bacteria > Bacillota > Clostridia > Oscillospirales > Acutalibacteraceae > Heritagella_A. Next base: position 2,662 of record CAJMOI010000060.1, on the reverse strand, counting down.
AAGCGTGCAGATGATCCGCCGGGCCGAGACGCCTGCGGACTATTTTGCCACCTTCGACTTCAGCGGCCTGTTCGACAAAAAGTAAAAAGGAAAGAAATCCATTTGGCTCCCGGCAGTTCTCGGCTGTTGGGAGCTTTTTTGTCCTGTCTCTTTCTTTTTCCTGTTAAAAAAACGCAAAACTTTCTCTCTAAAAATCCTATTCTTGACGGAATGTCCGCACCTGTTCGTTTGCTTTTTTACAGGGAGTATGATATGATATAGAGGATCAAAATCGTTTTGTCAGAGGGAAAAGACCGTTTCTGCGGCGTTTTCCGGGAGTTTCATTCCCACTACACTATCGTGATGCAAACAGGAGGTCAGACAATGAACAGCAGTGAAAAAAAGCAGCTGAAAATCGCTGCCTGCAAAGTGCGCATGGGCGCAATCGAAGGTGTTTTTCACGCAAAATCAGGTCATCCCGGCGGCTCTCTCTCCGCTTCCGACCTGTATACCTATCTGTATTTTAAAGAAATGAACATCGATCCGGCCAACCCCAAGGACCCCAACCGCGATCGCTTTGTTCTCTCCAAGGGCCACTGTGCCCCCGGCCTGTACGCAGCACTGGCTCTGCGCGGCTATTTCTCCATGGAGGAGATGAAGACCCTCCGTCACATCGGCGCTATGCTTCAGGGTCACCCGGACATGAAGGGCACCCCCGGCATCGACATGAGCTCCGGTTCTCTGGGACAGGGCATTTCCGCAGCCTGCGGCATGGCTAAGGCTGCCAAGATGGACAACAAGGACTATCGCGTTTACACCCTGCTGGGCGACGGTGAAATTGAAGAAGGCCAGGTATGGGAAGCCGCTATGTTTGCCGGCCATCAGAAGCTGGACAACCTGTGCGTCATCGTGGACTTCAACGGCCTGCAGATCGACGGCCCTGTCAGCGAAGTGGCTGGTCCCGAACCCATCGACAAGAAGTTTGAGGCTTTCGGCTTTGACGTGACCACCATCAACGGCCACTGCTTCGACGAAATCGAAGCTGCTTTTGCCCACGCCAGAACCGTCAAGGGCAAGCCCTGCGCCATCATTGCAAAGACCGTCAAGGGCAAGGGCGTTTCCTATATGGAAAACCAGGTGGGCTGGCACGGCACCGCCCCCAACGCGGAACAGTACGAAATCGCCATGAAGGAACTGAACCAGACCCTGGCAGAATTGGAGGCTGAATAAGATGGCAGAGATGGTGAAAAAGGCTACAAGAGAAAGTTTTGGCGAGGCGCTGGTGCTGCTGGCCAAGGAGAATCCCGACGTTGTGGTTCTGGATGCTGACCTGGCCGCCGCTACCAAAACCGGTACTTTCAAAAAGGCATTCCCCGACCGCTTCATTGACTGCGGTATTGCAGAATGCAATATGATCGGCATTTCCGCCGGCCTGGCAACCTGCGGCAAAATCCCCTTTGCAGCATCCTTTGCCATGTTCTCCGCTGGCCGTGCTTTTGAGCAGGTCCGCAACTCTGTGGGCTATCCCAAGCTCAATGTAAAAATCGCTGGTTCTCACGCCGGTATTTCCACCGGCGAAGACGGCGCTACCCATCAGTGCTGTGAAGACCTGGCCCTGATGCGCACCATTCCCGGCATGGTCGTGCTGAACCCCAGCGACCACTATGAGATGATCGCCGCCGTCAAGGCTGCCGCTGAGCACTACGGCCCCGTGTACATCCGTCTGGGCCGTCTGGCTGTGGAGAGCATCAACAACAACGATGATTACAAGTTCGAGCTGGGCAAGGGTATTACCCTGCGGGACGGCAAGGACATCACCATCGTGGCCACCGGCCTGATGGTCGGTGAAACCGTTAAGGCTGCCAAGGCACTGGAAGCTGAGGGCATTGATGCACGGGTGATCAACATCCACACCATCAAGCCCATCGACCGTGAGCTGATTGCCAAGGCTGCCAAGGAAACCGGCCGCATCGTGACGGTGGAAGAGCACAACATCATCGGCGGTCTGGGCGAAGCTGTCAGCGCCGTTGTGTGCGAAGAGTGCCCCGTGCCGGTAACCCGCATCGGTGTCAACGATGTGTTCGGCCACTCCGGCCCCGCTGTGGACCTGCTGAAGGAATTCGGCCTGTGCGCAGATCACATTGAAGAAGTTGTGAAAAAGGTTCTCAACAAATAAAAATCCACACAAATGAATGATGCCCGTCCATCCGGAGTTTTTCCGGAATGGACGGGCATTTTTTCGCTTTTCGTTTTCTATGCCGTACAGCAAAAAAAAGGCGCACCCTTGCGGGTACGCCTTCTTCATGCACATGGAGCGTGAATTACTTCAGCTCAACCTCAGCGCCAGCCTCGGTCAGCTTAGCCTTCATAGCCTCAGCGTCGTCCTTGGAAACGCCTTCCTTGACAGCCTTGGGAGCCTCGTCAACAACAGCCTTAGCTTCCTTCAGGCCCAGGCCGGTCAGCTCGCGGACAACCTTGATAACAGCGATCTTGTTAGCGCCAGCAGCCTTCAGGATCACGTCGAACTCGGTCTTCTCTTCAGCAGCGGGAGCAGCAGCAGCAGCGGGAGCAGCAGCAACAGCAACAGGAGCAGCAGCGGAAACGCCGAATTCCTCTTCCAGAGCCTTTACCAGCTCGGACAGCTCCAGAACGGTCAGGGCCTTAACTTCTTCGATCAGAGCAG
>CAJMOI010000059.1 GCA_905215105.1 uncultured bacterium | reverse complement strand
ACATCAGCCAGTTTTTGGATTTCCTCCGGGCCGTTTTGGGGGACGGCGGTGATCCCCGCCGTTTGCAGCATTTCCAGATCATTGTAATAGTCCCCGATGGCCGCAACGGATTCCATGGGAATGCCGCAGAGCTCCGCCAGCTTTTGAATGCCGGTTCCCTTATCGGCCTGTTCCGGAAGCATTTCCCAATACCGGTCGGAAGAAGCCACAAACCGCATTCCTTCATGGGGCGTCCGGTCACAGAACTCTTTCAGCGCGTCCTGCTCCAGAGAAGCCACCAGCACCTTGCACCAGGGTTCCCGGATTTCTTCCTCGGAAACCAGCTGAAAATGAAGCCCTTCATGGGTAATGTGGGCGAGGGTAATTTCGTTCTGCCGCAGAATCCACACGTCGGAGGCGGTGAAAACCTCAATGCCTGCCTCTGGGAAGGCTTCCATGATACGGTGGGTGTATTCCTTTGCCTCTTCCGGGAGGGCCTGAAACCAGACCGGCTGCCGCTTTTCCATGTCGAAAATGACGCCGCCGTTAGCCAGCACACAGGGGCGGTTGACGGGAAGCCCCCGGATGCACTGCGCCACCGATTCCCAGGAGCGCCCGGTGGCGATGGCGAAGCCGCCGCCGGCTTTTTCCAGCTTTTCAATGGCTTCCCGGTTTCTGGCGGGAATCTGATAATTTTTATCAATCAATGTGCCGTCAATATCGGAAATCAGCAAAAGATTTTTCAGCTCCATAAAGGTTTCTCCTCTTGTCGATAATTGATAATTTTATTGTAGCATGACGGAAAAGGCAATACAAACCTTTTGGGCGGTATGCTACAATTTTACACATCATAGATGGCAATCAAAAAGGCGCAGACGGAAGCCCTGCTCTGCCTGCGCCTTTGGCTGGAGCGGGATTACTTCCGCTTTGCGCTCAGCGCGACCCAGCCTTTTTCTTCTTTCCGGTCAATGATGGTGAAGTGCTGTTCCACTGCGGTCAGCACATCCTGTTCCCGGGTGTCGATGATGCCGCTCATCAGGTATACAGTGTCCGGCTTCATGAACTGCTCTACGTCTTTGGTCAGCATGATAATGACATCCGCCACGATGTTGGCGACCACAATGTCATAGGTGCCGGTGACCTGATCGGTCAGGTTGCCGCAGATACCGGTGAACCGGTTTTCCACATGGTTGATTTCCGCGTTCTCCACCGCGGTTTTGACAGCCAGCTCGTCGATGTCTACGCCCACTGCTTTGTCAGCGCCCAGAAGCAGCGCCGCCACCGAGAGAATGCCGCTGCCGCAGCCCACGTCCAGCACGTTCATGCCGGGCCGGACATACTGCTCCAGCAGCTCCATGCACAGGCGGGTGGTTTCGTGGGTGCCGGTACCGAAGGCCAGACCCGGGTCCAGATCCAGTACTGTGCGCCCGCCGCTGTCCTTGACTTCTTCCCAGGTGGGACGGATCAGCAGCTTCTGACCCACGGGAATGGGCTTGAAGTACTGTTTCCAGTTGTTGATCCAGTCCTCTTCCACACAGGAGTCCAGACAGATCTCATTTTCAATTCCTTCGGCGATATACCGCTCTCGCAGAAAGGCCACGGCCTCTGCCGGGCTTTCCTCCGGGCTGATGTAAATATGCACCAGTGCTTTGCTGCGGTCTTTTTGCAGCAAATCCTCATCAATCAGGTCAATATGGGCGATTTCCCAGGCTTCTTCTTCCAGATTGGAATAGTCCTCGATATAAATCCCGTAGGGCACCACCATGTTGGCAATGTCTCCCGCTTTGTCCACGTCTTTGGCGTTGACGGTGATGGTTACTTCGGTCCAGTCCATTTTTCTTCCTCCGTTCATAGATCGCTTTCCACATATTATACAGGAAACCGCCCCAAAAAACCAGTCCCCGGAATGTTTTCCCCCGTTCGTTTCATATAAGTGGAAAAGCGGGGAAGGAGCGATATGTGTGAAAAAGAAGGCATTTTTCATCAACGCCGTGATTCTCACCCTTTCCTCTCTGGTGGGGCGGTTTCTGTATATGGGGTTCCGGGTGTGGTTTTCCCAGCTCATCGGGCCGGAGGGAATGGGTGCGTATCAGTTGATTTTATCGGTGTTTCTTCCGGCTGTGGCCATTTCCACCGCCGGGGTCAGCCTGACAGTAACCCGTCTGGTGACCAGCGCCATGGGCAAAAAGCAGCCGGAAACCATTCCTTCGGCTGTAGCAAGGTGTTTTGGGTTCAGCTTGCTGATGAGCCTGACAGCCTGCGTGGTTTTGTGGCTGGGTGCTGATTCTCTTTCGGAAAAATTCCTTGGGGGCAATTCGGCGCAGGCCTTGCGGATGCTGGTGCCGGGACTGCCCTTTATGGCTCTGAGCGCCTGTATGAGGGGATATTTTCTGGCGGTTCGGGGTGTCATCCGTTCTGCTATCAGTGAATTTGCGGAACAGCTGGCCACTATTTCTCTGACAGTGGCGGCGTTCTGGCTGCTGTCTCCCAAAACCGTGGCGGATGCCTGCCTGTATTCCATGTTGGGCGCTACTGTAGGAGAAGGGGTTTCCTGTGGGTGTTCTTTTCTTCTGTACCGCCTTCATGTGCGTCGGTATCGGAGTGCACAAAACCGCCCCTGTACGGGTGCGGGGAAAGCTATTTTGCATATCACCCTTCCCAGTACCCTGAGTCATGCAGCCCGAAGTGTGCTTTCAGCAGCGGAGAACCTGCTGATACCCCTGGGGCTGCGGAAATGCGGCGCAACGGCTTCGGCTGCGCTGGCGCAATATGGAATGTTACAGGGGATGGTCATGCCCCTGCTGTTTTTTCCTTCCTGTTTTCTGGGAGCTTTCGCTTCCCTGTTGATTCCGGAAATGTCCGAGTCGCTGGCTGCGGGCAAAAACCGTTCCATCGCGTCCGTTACCGGCCGCTCTCTGCGGTTGACCCTATTGTTTTCTGTCTTTACGGCGTGCTTTTTTGTGGCTTTCGGAAGGGAAATCGGGGTGCTTTTTTACCGGCAGGAAGAAGCGGGAGAACTGCTGCGGCTGTTGGCGCCGCTGGTTCCCCTGTTATATCTGGATATGGTGACGGACGGCCTGCTGAAAGGACTGGATCAGCAGCTGCGCTCATTGGCCTATAATACCTTGGATGCTTCCCTTCGGGTGGCGCTGATGGCGGGGATTCTTCCGTTAATGGGGCTGAAAGGGTATTTCTGCATTCTATATTCCTGCGGGATTCTGAATGTGACGCTGAGCCTTTCCCGGCTTTTGAAAACAGCGGGTATCCGGTTTCGCATGATGGAGTGGGTCGTGCTGCCTTTGTTGGGCGCCGGTGTTTGCATCGGCGGGTGGAGCATGCTGCCGGTTCCTTCGGTTTCCCAGCCGTTGGGGCTGATATTGGCGGTAACCTGTACCGGTGGAGGCTATCTGCTATATGTATTGGGAATCAAAGCAGTCTTACAAAAACGAAAGGGAATATTTTCCCGCCATTCATTGACAAAAGCTATATAATGGGGGTACACTGAAACAGAAAAAGGAGAGCGGACTGGGCCGGGCTTGTGCCGGTTTGTCCGGGAAAATGGAGAGGATTTGTCATGCATCCTATAGAATTGATGATTTTTTTATTTACCATATACAGCTTTTTAGGCTGGCTGTGCGAGAGTATTTTCTGTTCCTTCCTCTTTAAGAAGTGGACCAACCGTGGCTTCCTCAATGGCCCGTTTTGTCCCGTGTACGGAATTGGGGGCCTGCTGATTACCAGCCTGTTAAAGCCCTTTACCGGCTATCCCTTTTATATCGAAATACCGTTGGTGTTTGTGGCAGGCGTGATTCTGACCACAACGCTGGAATACATCACCGGATGGATGCTGGAGACGCTGTTCCACACCACCTGGTGGGACTATTCCCAAAACCGCTTCAATTACAAAGGGCGGATCTGTCTGCTCAATTCCCTGCTGTTTGGCGTGCTCTGTCTGGTGACCATGCTGGTGCTTCATCCATTTTTGCTGCACCTGCTCCATCTGATTCCCTGGTTCCTTCGTCCCTGGATTGTGTGCACCATTGTGCTGTATTTCCTGACGGACACGTTGATTACCCTCCATTCCATTCTGTCGCTGAACGGCAAATTGCAGCAGCTTCAGCAGGTGCTGGATGAGATTCGGGAAAGCGGAACGCCTCTTCGGACTGCTCATGCCGCCATTTCCGGTTATCTGACGGACAGTCCGGCCATGCAGTCTGTCCGGGAGCGGCTGGCACGTCTGGAAAAAATCTCCCCGGTGCAGCGCCGATTGCTCCGGGCTTTTCCTACCATGAAATCTCTTCGCAACGGAGAGCCGCTGCAATGGCTTCAGCAAGCGTGGGAGAAGCGCAAGGGAAAACGGAAATAGCATAATAAACAACCAGAAACTGTGCCGAAGGCCTGCAAAAGGCTTTCGGCTTTTCTTTTTGCTCTTAAACCATGGGGGAGGAAGCGGTTGACAAACTCAGGAAAAAGAACTATACTGTTATTTGGTTTGAATACAAACTATTATTCAGGAGTGGAGATATGGAACAGAAAAACCTGCACTATTGGCTGATGTTGGCCTTTCAGCACAGTAACCACGCCATTATGGCGGAAACCGGAAAATGGGATTTGCTGCCTGGCCAGCCGAAAATTCTGGAATTTTTGCTGGAACACAATGGCTGTACCCAGAAGGAAATTGTCAAAGGCTGCGCGCTGGATAAATCTACCGTAACCAGCCTGCTTTCCAGAATGGAAGGTAAGAAGCTGGTTCAGCGCCGCCCGTTGGAGCACGACCGCCGTCATACGCTGGTATTCCTCACGGAAGAAGGCGCACAATGGGCAAAACGCACGGTAGAGATCTGTGCAGAAGTGGACCGGATGGCGTTGATGGGGATTCCCCCGGAAGAGCTGTCGGCATTTCTGGCCACGTTTCAGAAGATCCTGAGCAATCTGGAAAAAATGGAGGAACACGCATGAAATCCTGGTGTTATCGATACGGCTATTTTCTTTTTGGCGTTATTCTCAATTCTTTCGGAATCGCGCTGATTACCAAAGCGGATATGGGAACTTCCCCAATTTCCAGCCTTCCTTATGTACTCAGCTTTCGCTTTCCCATCACTTTGGGCGGCTTTACCTTTATCATGAACACGTTTTTCGTGTTGGGACAAATTCTGCTGCTTCGCAAAGCGTTTCAGTGGATTCAGCTGCTGCAAATGGCGGTCAATGTGGTGTTCAGCAGTTGTATTGATATCAGCATGAATTTGATGTACTGGCTTCATCCGGAACTGTGGTGGGAAAAGCTCCTTTCTTTGTTGGCAGGCTGTGTCATACTGGCGCTTGGTATCAGTATTGAAGTGGCGCCCAATGTTCTGGTGGTGCCGGGTGAGGGCATCGTCCGGGCGCTGTCTACCGTCCTGCATCAAAAATTTGGAACGGTTAAAATTGTCTTTGACGTGACGCTGGTGGTTATCGCCGCTTCTCTTTCTTTTCTCTTTTTCTCCCAGCTTAAAGGGCTGGGGCTGGGAACCGTGATTTCTGCTTTGGCGGTCGGAAAAATTGTCAATCTGTTCAATCGCTATCTGCCACTGATTCCCAAGATTCGGGCACTGAGCCCAAGTGCTGCCTGATGGTATCCATTGATGAAAAAATCCCGCTGTCTGCCGATTATGATTGCCGGCAGGCAGCGGGATTTCTTTATTGTCTTCAGGCCAACGGATGCTCTTCCAGATACGTCAGCACCTTTCCGGCGGTGTCACGGACACAACCGGCTTCAAAGGGCAGGCGCAGCCCTGCTCCGTGTACCAGTCCCCGAAAGGTCTTTTCTCCGGCGCTGCCCACAAAATCCAGATACCGGGCAAAAGCGCCTTTCCAGTCTTTTTCCGAAAGCTCCCAGAATTCCAGCGCGGTGATCTGAGCCAGACAGTAGTCGATATAGTACATGGGGCTGGAATAGATGTGGTGTTTCCACTGGTAATAGCCTCCGGCTGCAAAATAGGGAAGTCCTTCAAAGGTCAGCCAGGGGCGGTATTTGGTTTCCAACTGTGCCCAAAGCTCTTTGCGCTGCATGGGGGAAAGGGTGGGATTTTCATAAACCCGGGTCTGGAATTCATCCACCATAGTGCCGTAGGGGATAAAGTCCAGGCAGTTTTCCAGCTGATAGGAGCGGAAACGGTCTGCCCGATCTCCAAAGAATCCTTCGTCCCAGGGACGGGAGAACAGCTCCATGGACATGGAGTGAACCTCTGCGCTCTCCATGGTGGGGGTCATGTTTTCCAGATACCGGAGATTCCGGGCCCGATAGGCGGCAAAGGCGTGACCTGCTTCGTGGGTAAGCACTTCCACGTCGTCCACGGTACCGTTGAAGTTGGCGAAAATAAAGGGGCTTTTGTAGTTGGGAATATCCGTGCAGTAGCCGCCGCCCGCTTTGCCTTTTTTGCTCATCAGGTCGAACAGCTCATTTTCCACCATGAAGTCGAAAAATTCGCCGGTTTGCAGGCTCATTTCCCGATACATCCTGCCTGCGGCTTCCACCAGCTCTTTTTCACCTCCCTGGGGAAGAGGATTGCCTTCTGCCAGCAGGGTGTCCTCGTCCCAGAAGCAGAGGGTGGAAAGCCCCAGCCGTTCAGCCTGCTTTTCTTTCAGTCGGTGCACCATGGGAACCAGATCATCGGCCACCTGCTTCCGGAACTCCGCCACGTCCTCCGGGGAATAGCAGTTGCGCCCCAGCCGGTCATAGCCCAGCTGGACGAAGTTTTCGTATCCCAGCCGGTGGGCCTGTTCCGTGCGGCAGCGGACCAGCCCGTCATACAGTTCGTCCAGACGCTGCCCGTTCTCCGCGAAAAAGGTGTCGGTCTTTTCCCAGGCTTCCTGCCGAAGTTTCCGGTCATGAGAGGTCTGGTATCGGATGATTTCCGAAAGATTGCAGGATTCTCCTTGTATGGAAAGGTCAGCGGAGGCGAGAAGCTGTTCATACTCCGTGGCCAGCCGGTTTTCCTCCTGCATCAGCGGGATAATTTCCAGAGAGAACGTCTTTTTGGCAATTTCCTGATTCCGGAAAAACAGAGGACCGGTGACTTTTTCCAGTTCCGGACGGAATTCCGAAGCCAGCACCTGATCCATGAAGGCCTGTACAAATTCCTGTAGAGTGGGGAGATATTCATCAAAAAATGCCTGCTCCTCTTTATAGAAAGGATCGGTGGTGTTGATGCTGTTTCGGATATACGCCAGATTGCTCATGGTCCGGACGTTTCCCAACAGCTTTTCGTGCCGGTCCAGCAAAGCCAGCTGCTGTTCCGCATTTTCGCACAGCGGAAACCGCTGGGTGATGTCCCTGTATTCCATTTCCACGGCGGTGGTGTCCGGACGTCGATATTTCATCTGGGAAAATTTCATAAACGGGTCACTCCTTTTCTGTTTCTGCCCACAGCAGAAAAATACCTGTCTATAGTGTGCGCTTTTTCTGTGTCGGAATCAACACCCGACTGTAAATTTTTTCCCATGGTTTGCTGTTTTTTTCTTTGGGTTTGACCGATCAAAAAATTTTTTGTAAAATTTTGAAACGATATCCCCTTTGCCATCGAATATAAGACTGAGAAGGGAGGGAAGGGGAAGCATGGAACGGGAAGAAAAACTGATTCGCAAAATTCTGCGCCGTGGTGACCGCAAGGCTGCCGGAGAATTGGTGGAGTGGTATTATGATGATATTTTTTATTTCGTAGCGAGACAGACCGGAGAGAGCCGGGAAACGGTTCTGGATGTTACCCAGGATATTTTCGTCAGTATGCTTTCCTCCCTTTCCGGATATGACAGCGGAAAGGCCGCCTTTCGCACCTGGCTGTACCGGATTGCCACCCATAAAATCGTAGACCGGTACCGGTCAAAAGCCTATCGTTTTCAGCGGGACAGCGTGCCCATTGAAGAGGAAAGGCTGGTGGATTCCCTCAACCTCACGGAGCTGTTGGAAGATCAGGAAACAGCGGGAGAAATTCTTCGGCAAATGGAAAAGCTCCCTGCGGAAACTCAGGAAATTCTTCGGCTGCATATTTTTGCGGAGCAGACCTTTGATACCATTGGAGAAATGATGGAAATTCCTGCTTCCACCGTCAAGACCCGATATTACCGGGCTGTGGAAAAAATCAGAAAGGAGCTGGTATGATGAGACCCATAGAACCCCCTTCCCGGCTGGAGAAGCAGCGGGAAATCACAGCGATTCTGGACAAAGCCGATTTGAAAGAACGGCGCTTTCTGCCTTTGATGGCCCGTATGCTGAAAGATGTGGGTTTTGTCAACTGTTTCCGGGGCGTAGGCTGGGCGCCGGGACTGTGCGTATTGGTGGGACTTTTCTGCTGGGGCCTCATGGCCGCAGAGCTTTCCTCCACGGTTCCCATGAACCTGAATTTCTGTTTGCAGATCACCCTGTTTATACAGCCCCTGATTCTGACCGGTATCAGTCTGGCAACATGTATTCTGGAAAAGCATCTGGGAATGTGGGAAATGCGGGCGGTATGCCGGTATAACGACAAATATCTGCTGGCGTTCCGGATGCTGTTTATGGGAATTGTGGGCATGGTGTCCGTAGCGCTCAGCCTGCTTTCCATGGGCAATGTGGAAGGGTCGCTGGTGATGAAAGTTTTTCTGGCGTCATCCACATCGTATCTGTTGTGCGGCTCAATGCTCATGGCAGCGCTGCGTTTCCTGTCGGAAAAGTGGTTCTGGCCGGTGCAGGTTGTCTGGTATGGATTGGGGCTGTTTCTGTTGACCAAAAGCTATTGGCTGAATATGGCGGATTGGATGAACAGCATTCCTCTGCCGGCTTTGTTGGCTGCCGCACTGGGAACCGCAGGTTTTTATTTCTGGCAGACAAAGCAATTGGCCTTATCAAAAACCAATGAGAAAATGGGAGGTTATTGGAAATGTTGAGTGTGCGTCATGTAACGAAAAAATATGGGAATTTTACGGCTTTGTCCGATGTCTCACTGGAATTTGGCAACGGAGTATACGCCCTTTTGGCTCCTAACGGTGCGGGCAAGACCACATTGATGAAGATGATGGCAACGCTGTTGTTCCCCACTGAGGGGGAGATCCTCTGGGACAGTACCGAGATTAACCGCCTGGGAGCAAAATACCGGGAAATTCTGGGCTATCTCCCCCAGCAGTTTGGTTACTATAAGAGCTATTCCTCCAAAAGCTACCTGATGTATCTGGCGGCTTTAAAGGGCATGGACAAAAAGACCGCCAAAGCAAAGATTGACGAGGTTCTGAAAATGGTAGCGCTGGAAAATGACGCGAAAAAACGGATGCGGAAGTTTTCCGGCGGTATGCTCCAGCGGGTGGGCATTGCCCAGGCCCTGCTCAATGATCCCAAGCTGTTGATTCTGGATGAACCCACCGCCGGTCTGGACCCCAAGGAGCGGGTACGGTTCCGTAACATGATTTCGGCATTGGGCCGTGACCGCACGGTTATCCTCTCCACCCACATCGTTTCCGATATTGAGAGCATCGCCGACCAGGTGATTTTGCTGAAAGATCATCAGGTTATCGGCTGCAACCCTGTGGAGACCATCTGCTCGATGATGAAAGGCCGGGTATATGAGACACGCATTTCCGAGAAGGAATGGGACGAATTCCAGACGGAGCATCTGGTGCTGGGCGAAAAGCCGGAACATGGCGAGGTGCTGGTGCGCTATGCCGGAGAACCGGGGATGTACGACAATCCGGTAGAGCCTAATCTGGAAGATGTATTCCTGTATCTGTACCGGGACGAGAAAAAAGAATAAAAGAAGGGGCGCACGGAACAGGCAGTGTTCTTTATGTGCGCCCAACTTGTACAAGGAGGTTGGAGTGATGTTGGTTTTCTGGCAGGAATGTAAATATATCCTTCGCAGCCGTTTTTTGTGGGCGGTAATGATGCTGGGGATTTTTGTTTATGGCTTTTTTACTTACAATAATTTCGGATTTTCCCAAGATTTGCTGAATGCTTCTTTCCTTTATACGCAGGAAAATGGAAAGACCTTTTCCACCCGGGAAGATGCTGAATCCTACATCAAATTATACTTACAAAACACGGAAACAGGAAAACTGCTGGCTGATGCATTGGAAAAAGCAGGACTGGAGGGACGAATGGTGCCGGTGCAGGCCGATTTGTCCCAGCTTTCCCAGCTCAAGGAGAAACTGCCATTTGGCGCCTTTGATGTGGTTACCTGCAATCCTCCCTATAAAAAAGCAAACCACGGCATTTTAAGCGAGAGCAGCAGCGACATCATCGCCCGCCATGAAACGATGTGTTCAATAGAGGATGTCTGTGCAGCGGCAGCAAAGCTACTGCAGTTTGGCGGCCGACTGTGTATCTGTCAGCGGCCGGAGCGATTTTTGGATGTCATGGAGGCTATGCGCCGCGCAAAGATTGAACCCAAGCGGGTGCGCTTTGTGCAGAAGCGCGGAGATACCGC
>CAJMOI010000058.1 GCA_905215105.1 uncultured bacterium | reverse complement strand
CCGTGCTGTACCGGCAGGCGGCAGGGGGGACGGTTCTGCAAATGACCGTGATCGAGGGAATTTCCCTGCTGCTCAGCGTAGCGCTGGAAATTCCGTGGGGCATGGCGGCAGAAAAAATCGGATACCGGAATACCATGGTGTTTTGCTGCCTGCTCTATTTTGTGTCGAAACTCATTTTCTGGCAAGCCGTGGATTTTGGTGGGTTCCTGCTGGAACGAATTCTGCTGAGCATCGTCTGTGCCGGACTTTCCGGCTGTGATACGGCGCTTTTGTACCGCTCCTGTAAGGGAGTGGATTCCCAGAAGGTTTTCGGACTGTATTCCAGCTTGGGATTGGCCGGGCTGATGGTTTCAGCGCTGGTGTATTCTCTGTTTGTAGGGGAGAATTTCCGGTTGGCGGGCCTGCTCACGGTGTTTTCCTATGGCGCTGCCGCTTTTCTTGCGCTGGGGCTGAAAGAAGTGGGCGAGCCGGACGAGCGGACACCGGAGCCGGTATCTGCGGGCCGGGTGGTGCTCTCCGTGGTAAAAAACAAAAAGCTGCTGCTTTTCCTGCTGGCCGCTATGCTGCTGGAACAGACCCATCAGGCGGTAACCGTCATTGTGAACCAGCTGCAATATCAGCGGAGCGGCATCGGGGCCTCCTGGTTTGGCGTGATTCTGGCGGGAATGAATTTGCTGGGATTGCTGGGCGTGTTTTCCAGGCGGTATACAGCCTGTCTGGGTGAAAAGTGGGCCGGTGGAAGCCTTCTTCTGCTGTCGGCAGGTTCCTGTGTGGTGTTGGCGCTGACAGAAAATCCGGTGTTGTCGGTAGTGGGGGTAGCGCTGGTGCATCTGGCCTTTTCGCTGTTTGTGCCGCTGCAAACGGAACTGCAAAACCGCCGGGTGGTCACGTCGGCCCGAGCCACGGAATTGAGTGTGCAGTCCGCGTTTTTGAACGGAACCGGCGCGGCGGTAGGCGTAGTGTTTGGCCGGGGAGCGGAAAGCAGCGTGCCGCTGGCTTTTTGGTTGGGGGCGGTTTTGTGTCTGTCAGCGTGGTGTTTGTTTCAGCTGACGGTTTCCGGAAAAAGAGGATAAAGAAAGCAAAAGGGGAACCGCGCCGGTTCCCCTTTATTTTTTCAGGATTAAAATATGATTCCCTTCGTTAAAGAAAAAGACTTTATGGCTCCTTCTTTGAGAGAGCTGTCTGCGGAGCAGACTGAGGGAGTATTTGCTTACAGCAGTAACCGTATCCATCAGTTTTCCTCTGCTTTGACTCAGTATTTTAGTCTACGAAAATATCTTCATATGGTACTTGTAAAATCAAATGCAGGAGTCTGATTTCGTCGGGATAAATATGCCGCTGACCAACTTCTATTTTGGCAAGAGCACTTCGTGTGATATCACATCCCCGTACCTGAAGCTGTGCTGACAGCTGTTCCTGTGATAATTCTGCCTTTTTGCGCAATGCGCGAATTTTTTGTCCCATTGCTTTCTCATAGGCAATATCCATATGCAACACACCCCAATTTCAACAGAGAAATTATGTGTTGATTTTATCTGTATATTCCTTTAGAATTGCACTTGTATAGGTGCAATTCTAAAGGAATCATTTTTGGGAGTGTTGTTATGACAATCAAAGAAAAAACCTGCTGCTTTACCGGTCACCGGGAAATCCCCGATTCCCTGTATCCCGCCCTCACAAAGGCGCTGGAAACAACCCTCCGCCAGTTAATCCGGCAAGGGGTATGGTACTTTGGTGCCGGCGGTGCATTGGGATTTGATACACTGGCCGCCTGCACGGTGCTCCGTCTCCGGGAAGAAATCCCCCAGATTCGCCTGATTTTGGTGCTGCCCTGTCCGCAGCAGAGAAAATATTGGAGCGAACCGGATCAAAAACGCTACCGCGACATCATGAGCCGCGCCGATAAAGTGGTGTTTCTGTCCCCAAATTACACCCGCGGCTGTATGCACCGGCGCAACCGGCATCTGGTGGACGAAAGCGGCGTTTGTGTGGCCTATTGCGTCAAACCCAGCGGCGGTACTGCGTATACGGTGGCATATGCCAGAAAAAAGGGTCTGCCGGTCATCAATCTGGCAGACCTTTGTTCTGCTCCATAAATTCCCGGTTCCCCTTGCGTTCGCGCTTCCTTTTGCGGTATGATAAAAAGAAATACACGAAAGGATTCTTTTTGCCATGGAGCTTTGTCATATGAATTATCAGGAAAAAAATGGGGTGGGGTTCCTGACCTTCCCCGCTTTTGATTCCTTTGAATGGGTGCGTCAGGCTTTTTCCACCCGGAAAGGCGGCGTCAGTCAGGGAGAGTTTTCCACCATGAACCTGAGCTTTGGCCGTGGGGACAGCGATGAAACCGTCCGGGAAAATTACCGCCGTCTGTGCGCTGCCGTTGGGTTTGAGCCCGAAAGCCTGACCGCTTCCGCACAGGACCACCATACCGTTGTCCGCCGGGTGGGTAAGGAAGAGCGGGGCGTGGGCATCTGGCGGCCAAAAGACCAGATGAGTGTGGACGGCCTGTGTACCAATGAACCGGGGGTCACGCTGGTGACCTATTACGCCGACTGTGTGCCCCTGTATTTTATCGACCCGGAACACCGGGCCATCGGACTGGCCCACGCAGGATGGCGCGGCACCGTGGCCCAGATGGGCAAAGTCATGGTGGAGCGCATGGGCGAGGAATTCGGTACCCGTCCGGAGGCCCTGTACACTGCCATTGGCCCCTCCATCGGCGTGTGCTGTTATGAGGTGGATGAACCGGTGGCGAAGGAGTTTCTGGCGCTGACCCACTTGCAGCCGGAGAAATTCGTCTTTGCAAAAGAGGGCGGCAAATACCAGCTGGATTTGTGGGAGTGCAACCGGCAGGTCATGGCGGCAGCTGGGGTGCCGGAGTCCCATATTTCTGTAGGCGGTGTGTGTACCCAGTGCCACAGTGACCTGCTGTTTTCCCACCGGGCAACCGCCGGAAAGCGCGGAGGTCTGGCGGCGTTTCTGGAAATCAAAGAGGAAAGAGGGCAGGCGTAATGGTCATTGAAACCTGTACCCAGTGCCCGCGCAATTGCCGCGTCCGGCGGGAAGAAACCGAAGGGAAGGGTTTTTGCCGCATGGGTGCGCTGCCGGTGGTGGCCAGAGCCGCCCTGCACCAGTGGGAAGAACCGGCCATAAGCGGAACCCGGGGCAGCGGCACGGTGTTTTTTACCGGCTGTTCGCTGCAATGCGTGTTCTGCCAGAATTACAGCATCAGCACCCGCCGGGAGGTGGGAAAAGTGGTCACACCCCGGGAGCTCCACGACATTTTCCTGCGGCTCATTGAACAGGGCGCCCACAATATCAATCTGGTGAACCCCACCCACTTTGCGCTGCCCATCGCCGAAGCCCTTGCCATGGAAAAACTGCCGGTGCCGGTGGTGTACAACTGCGGCGGCTATGAATCGCTGGAAACCCTGCAAAAGCTGGAGGGGCTGGTGGATATCTATTTGCCTGATCTGAAATATGCCACTGACGAGCTGGGGCAAAAGTATTCCGGTGCGCCGGACTACTTTACCCGGGCCTCCGCCGCCATTCTGGAAATGGTTCGGCAAACCGGCCCCGCCCGTTATACCGACGACGGCATGATGAAGAGCGGCACGCTGGTGCGGCACCTGATCCTGCCGGGCAATACCCGGAACTCTATCGCCGTGCTTCACTGGCTCCACGACCATCTGCCGGAAAACCCGGTGAGCCTCATGTCCCAGTATGTGCCCTGCGGCAGGGCGGAGGAATTCCCGGAAATCAACCGGACCATTACCCGGCGGGAATATGAAAAAGTGAGGGACGTGCTGTTTGAGCTGGAACTGGACGGCTATATGCAGGGGCGTTCCGCCGCGAAAAAAGACTTTATTCCGCCCTTTTCTCTGGAAGGGCTGGACGGAATCGGGAAGGGCTGGGCTTCTTCCCGGGATTCATAAAAAAGTTACAGTTTGTCAACCTGCCGCCATTGCGGCAGCGGAGAGAAAAGGCTATAATTAACAGATAGGGAACAGCAAGAAAGGGTGAACGCAATGGCAGTGTGCAGTATCATCAGAAAGGATATTTCCTTTGAATCCGCATGGGGCGGCGTGAAAATCCGGGTGCGTGTGACGGAGCCGGAGGACGCGGAGGATATTCGCGGCGTGCTGCAAATTGTGCACGGCATGGCGGAGCACAGCGGCCTGTATGGAGATTTTTCCTGCTATATGGCGGAGCGGGGCTTTGCGGTTGTCGTCAGCGACCAGCTGGGCCATGGCCGTTCCGTTTCCTGCGGCGGCGCATATGGATATTTCGGTGAAAACGGGCCGGACAACCTGCTGCGGGACCAGAAAAAGCTGACCACCATTCTCCGCCAGGAGTATCCCGGACTTCCCCTGATTCTGCTGGGTCACAGCATGGGCTCTTTCGTTACCCGTGCCTATCTGGCCCGTTGGGGAACCGGCCTTTCTGCGGCGGTGCTTCTGGGAACTGGGGAGCCGGGCGCGCTGACGCTCCGCTCCGAGCAGCTGTTGGCAGAACAGATTGTCCGCAAAAAAGGCCCCAAAGGACACGATCCCCTGTTTGCCAAACTGTCCACCCAGCGGTTCAACAAGGCCTTTGCCCCCAACCGCACCCCCAACGACTGGCTTTCCCGAGATGACAAAGAGGTGGACCGCTATACCGCCGACCCGCTTTGCGGTTTTGACCTGACGGTTTCCGGTTATCGGGATGTTTTGCTGTTACAGGGCGAAATCTCCGGCAGAAAGTGGGCGGAAAAAGTGCCGGATCTTCCCATTCTGGTGCTTTCCGGAGACAAAGACCCGGTGGGCGAAAACGGAAAAGCTGTTGAAAGAGTGGTAAAGGTGTTGCAGGATACCGGCCATCATGTGTGCTGGAAGCTTTACCCCGAAGCCCGTCATGTGGTGCTGTGCGAAACCAACCGGGAAGAAGTATACAGCGACATTCTGCAATTCATCGAGGATCACGCCGGACTTCCGGAAGAGGAAGAAACCCTCTAAAAAATTTCAGACAATCAGTACTAAATCAGCCTTTCCCCGACTATGATGATTCATGGAGGGGGGAGGCTGTTTTTTCATGAAAAAGCGAATCTGTGCCATCCTGTGTGTGGCGGCTACGGCCGTAACGGCAGCAGTCGGGTGGTTTTTGTGGGGAAGAGGGGAAACGGCGGCGGTTTCCGGTTCAGTGACGGAAGGGGCGGAAACCGTCGAGCTCCCCGCGATTATGTATCACGGATTGCTGAAAGACCCCGCCTATGAAGGAAAGTATGTGATTTCTCCGGCCGAGTGGGAGTCTGACCTGTGTTATCTGAAAAACAACGGGTACACCCCCATTCACATGGAAGAGCTGTACGCATGGCAGGACCACGGGGAAGCGCTGCCGGAAAAACCCATTCTGCTGACCTTCGACGACGGGTATTACAACAACTATGTATACGCCTGGCCGCTGGCAAAACAGTATGGGATGAAGTTTATCATTTCCCCTATTGGCAGCTGTACCGACCGGTTTACCGGAGCCAATGACGACCACGCCAACTATTCCCATGTGACCTGGCCTCAGATTAATGAAATGATGGATTCAGGATTGGTGGAGTTCCAGAACCACAGCTATGACCTCCACGGAAGCAAAGGAAGGCTTGGGGCGAAAAAGCTGGCAGGAGAGACGGAAGAACAGTATCGAGCTTTGCTGACAGAGGATCTTGGAAAACTACAGGAACGGTTTCAAACGGAAACGGGCACCATGCCAACCGTTTTTGCATACCCCTTCGGCGCCATTTCCGACGGCTCTCTGGAAATCCTGTGGGACATGGGATTCCGGGCCGCTTTTACCTGTGCGGGCCGGGTGAATGTGGTTTCCAAAACGGAAGAGCATCCGGTGTTGGGGCGGTTTTTGCGGCCCCATGGCATATCGTCGGAGCAGTTTTTTGCAAAAATCTTTTCCTGAAAGCCGGATTGATTAGCCCGGTAAATCAAATTTTTCAGAAAGGCGGGATTGTATGCCTGTCATTTATCTCAGTCCATCCCTTCAGCCCTTTAATGAGTATGTAACCGGAAGCAACGAACAGGCCGTCATGAATGAACTGGCAGATAAAATGGTGCCCTATCTGCGGGCCTGCGGCATCCGCTATACCCGAAGCAATCCGGACATGACACTGGGACAGGTCATCCGGGAATCCAACGCCGGATACTATGACCTGCATCTTGCCCTACATTCCAACGCCGCAGCCGGTGATCTGGCGGGAAAGGTTCGGGGCTCAGATGCGTATTACTACACTTACAGCGCTCTCGGGAAAAAGGCAGCGGAAATACTGGCGAAAAATTTGAAGAAGATTTATCCTATTCCGGAAAAAGTGCGGGCAGTTCCCACTACAAAGTTTATCGAGCTGAGCAAGACCAATGCTCCGGCGGTGCTCATGGAAATCGCTTACCACGATAACCCGGAAGACGCCTGCTGGATTCAGTCCAATCTGGATGCCATCGCCGCCAATCTGGTGCAGGGTCTGTGCATTTATTTCGGAATTCCCTTTATTTCCGATCCTCAGCCGCCCAGAAAAGGGGTTGTTGTCACCCAGTCCACTCCATTGAACATTCGACAAAAGCCCTCCACCGACGCACCGGTCCTCACACAGGCCCAAAAAGGGGAAACCATCACAGTGCTGGGCCAGTGGGAGGACTGGTATGTGGTGGAAGTCCGCGGCGTTATCGGGTACGCAGCAGCACGATACATTCAGGTGTGAGGGAAAACAGGTTTCCTGAGGGAGCGGGCTGATGTTTATCCGTTGATGGAAGGCAGATTGCTCAGATTGTCGCTTTCGGTGCCGTCAGGCAGAGAGCGCAGATATTCGCTGCCGTTGCGCACAGCCACTGCTACCCCGCGGATCCCGCCGGCTTTGGCCAGGGCGACGCCTTCCCGTTTGGTGAGGATTTCCCCGTTGGAGAGCTCATAGCCCTCGACTCGCCCGGAGTTTTTCACCAGACGGGTAATGCGCTGGGCATCAGGGCGGGGGACCGGGGTGACAAGATTGATATTTCGCGGCAAAGCGCCGGACGATTTCTTTTGTTTGCTCACAAAAATTACCTCCGTTTCTACAAGTACCGGATTCCCAAAAGCGGCTTTTTCACTCTTTGGGGTTCACACTGGTTATTGTGCCGGAAAAACGGGAAAGTATACGGGAAAGTGACAACAAAGGGAACATTGACAAGACACCCGGTATCAGGTATGCTTACTATATCATTGCTTTTTCTCTTTGCAGAAAAATGGAGTTTTTGAAAGAGGGTTCGGAGTTTTGAAAAAGGGAACGAGGCGCGATGATTGTGTCCGGGTTGGAATGCGGATTCACCATCTGATGCATATGCGGAAAATATATGTGCAGGACCACACCGGCGAAGAAGAAGCCTATCCGGGACAGTATCCCATTCTGGCTTATGTGGCGGATCATGAGGGCTGCACGCAGGTGGAGGTAGCCGAAGCCATGATGATTTCCCCGTCATCGGTGGCGCTGTCCACCAAGCGCCTGCAAAAAATGGGGCTTCTGGAAAAGCAGATCGACGAAAACAATTTGCGGTGCAAGCATCTTTCGGTGACGGAAGAGGGCTGGCGCACGGCGCGGCGGTTTCATGAGGCACATATGATGTTCGACGAGACGGCCATGGAGGGCTTTACCGATGAGGAGCTGGAAACCATGGCGGGCTATCTGGAGAGAATGCTGCGCAACAGTCAGAAGGCGCTGGGACTAAACGACTGGAAAGAGTGCCTGTTTACCGTCAAACGGGGAAAAATCAAAAAGTAACGAAAAAGGGCGGAGACCGTTTTCCAAAAGGAAACAGCCTCCGCTTTTTCAATATATTTATACCGGATGGGAAAAGGTTCCCAAAAACAGCAGTGTGCCGGTTTCTTCGTGAAGAATAAAGAACAAAAACGGCCGATTCAGAATAACGGATTTGATTTCCAGTGCTGCACCTTCTGCCGTTACCTCCACTGCGGTAACGGCTCCGGCCCGGGTGCCCGCTTCATCTACTGCAATGTGTGTCTTGTGCAGCACCCGGCTGATGTACAGATTTCCGCCGGCGGTTCCCAAACCGGACAGGTTGGCATTCTCAGGGGAAAAAGCGTCGGTCATTCCCAACGCTATCAACGGCTCTTTCAGCTCTGCCGAAGCATCAAAGGAAAATTTGGGGACAGCCGCCGTCACCGGTACAGTGGAAGCATTTTGCAGGATTTCCTGAAGGGTATTCCCGTCCAGCTGTTCCAGCAGTTTGTCCAGTGCCATGCCTTCCCGGGGAAGCAGTGCTCCAAAAGCATATTCACCGCCTTCATATGGTTTCAGAAAACCGGTGGCCAGTTTATGCTCCAGATACCGGCTTTCCTCGCTGTACATCAGCTGTATGGGAGTTTCTTCTCCGTCCTCTTTATGGAAAGTTTCGTCGGTAATCTGGTCTTCCCGATAGGGTTCCGCCCACTTTCCATCAAAAAGCAGGGTATTAATCAAATACAGCACCGCATCCGGGGAGATTTTATCCAGTGCATTGGAAATGAGCCCGTCGGTTTTGTCGGAAACCCAGTGGTTGATGTCCTCCACGGTGCTGTCATCGAAGGGAGAGGAAAAAACATCCGGGCGGTAATAGTCGGCGGCAGTCTGCAAAAAGTCCTGATTGGGGGAAATTTTCTCTTCCTTCATCCACAGGGAGTTGGCCAAAAGGACTTTCGGCTGTTGGGAAGAGAGCGCTTCCCGATAGCAGTTCATGGACAGGTTGAGGGTGTTCAGCTTATCCCCAAGAACCTCTTCCATCTGGCGGAGGGTTTCGTCTTTGGCGCCGTTTGCGGTGAGGGAGAGAGCCATTTCGATGGAGACCGGGGACAGCAGCCGGTTTTCTTCGGGGCTGGTTTTGCCGATTTGACGGAGCAGGGAGAGGGAAAAGTCCGCCATCTGTGCCGGGAATTCCTTCGGGGGAGATTTGTCAGAGATGATGGTAAAAGGGGACACATCATCCATCAGATTTTTGGCGCTGATTTTCGTCGAGTTGCAGCCGGTGCAAACGGTTGACAGCGTTGCTGTGCAGAGCAGCAGACAAACAAGATCTCGAATCGTGCGTTTCATCAGGGTCACTCCTCTCAAAAATCAATTTTCGGGGATTTCCAGCAGGGATTTCAGTTCCTGTGTCCAGCTTTTCACATCTGCGGCCCGGTACGAATTGCCTGATTCATCACAGAAACCGTCCTCCGTTACAAACAGGGAAAAGGACTCGTCATTGGAATAGAATAACGTCAGACTCCCCAGGGAAGGGGCCGCGCTTTCCGTTTCCGAAGGGACGGCCTGTGAAAGCAGGGAGCAAAGAGATTCCAGCGTTTTTTGGTTCGAAATGGTCAGGATGCTTCCGTCTTTCTCAAACCGGCAGCGTTCCACATTGCCGGTCAGCGCTTTTTCCAGCGTCATAGACGGAAGGGGAGCGGCTTCCCCAACGGCTGCTTCTTCCTTTGGAAGGGATGGGGAAGCTTGCTGAAACCGGGAACCCCAGAAAAAGCCCAGAGAAATAACCAGCAGCACCAAAACAGCGGATCGCAGACGGCGGCGTTTTTGACGGCGCTGCTTTTTTTCAGCAATCAGGCCGTATACATGGTTTTCAAATTCTTCCGGCGTTCTCATAGCTCCATTCCCTCCTTTTCCAGCCGGGCTTTCAGCTGCTCATAGGCCAGGTTCAACGCGCCAAGGCCGTCGGGCTGCATATCGTCTACATAAAGCTGGTACTGTCCCGATGCTTCATACAAACTGATTCTGCCCCGGCAAAGCACTTTCATTCCATCCGACGGGCGAAACCGCAGCCGCCGGGCACTGGAGGAAAACATCACCGCTTTCAATACGGCTTTTTCGTCCTTCAAAGAAAAATACAGGTGTCCGGAGCGGTAATGGTCGGTAAAGTTGGAAATTTCGCCGCTGATGAACACCGGGTTCAAATGGGGATCTCCTTCCAGCAGGGATTTGAGATAGCCGGTGATCTGGCTCACCGACAACACGTTCATACTCACAGAACGCCCTCCTTTTTGGCTGCCAGCACCGCCGCACCCGCAGCGTTATCGGCAGAGAAAACCGGCTCTGCAAAAAACGCGCCGAATTTTTCTGTCAGCGCCTTTTTGATGATAGAGTTGGACATGACACCGCCGGCAAACAGCACGGGAAGGTTTCCGTATTCTTCCAGCAATGCGCTGCACATTCCTTCCAGCGCGGCCCGCACCGCTTCCAGACAGTACCGGGCGATTTCCTCTTTGGGGTGGCCGGTTTCAAACAGCTTTTTGCAGTGGTTTTCAATGCCGGAAAGGGAACAGTTACAGCCCTTCATCACGGGGCGCACCTTGATGGGACTTTCCCAGCAAAGAGCCAGCTTTTCCAGCTCCGGCCCGGCAGGAAAGGGCAATCCCAGCAGCACACCTGCACGATCCACCGCCTGTCCGCCCTTTAAATCAAGAGAGGAGGCGACAATTTCCGCGTGGAGAATTTCGTCTTGATCCGGCGTTACCAGCACCGCTTCGGTGGTACCGCCGGACACATGAAAGGCCAGGAACCGCTGTTCCAGCAGATCCAGCTTTTCAGCGGAATAGAGAGCAGCGGCGATGTGCCCGGCCTGATGGGAAAAACGGTACAGTGCAGCACCGGAAGCGGCGGCCAGCGCCC